>CAKZUB010000036.1 GCA_937921505.1 uncultured Clostridia bacterium
AAGTGTAGTAATACATGTAGGTGACCAATACTAACGGTTCGAGGGTTTGACCTAATATAAGTGATTAAATCACAAATAACGGTTAAATATAGTAAAAGAAACTATTAAAAAAATACATCGTAGTATTTGTTTTTGAGAGTACAATGTTTTTACATTATTTCTCCATACTGATAAATTTTAGTTTACAATAGTAAATCTAAAATTGAAAAGATGACCGTGCAACATGCAGGGTAGAAATTGCTAGAAGTTCAAGTGGCAGATGTCTTAAAGCCGGGAGAGAATAAGTATCCGTAAGATTTATCACGCAGTATTGCGTAGCAAATCTTACAGGTTTACTCACATGGGTTTTAGGGAGACTGTTTGAGCGAAGCGAGTTTCGACCGTTCATGGGAAGAAAGCTGTTTAGATTTGCAGTAAGACGAAGTCATAAATCTGGAGGATATTTATTCTCACTATTTCTGGTGGCGATGCGACTAGGGGACACACCCGTTCCCATACCGAACACGTAGGTTAAGACCTAGTCGGCCGATGGTACTTGCTTGGAGACGAGCTGGGAGAGTAGGTGGCTGCCAGATTACATAAAAAATAACCTCTGCATATTGCGGAGTTTTTTATATTTAAGGATTAATCAGATTGCACTTATTTTTATGCCATACGCTATTCATTTCGATAGAGCTTTCTTAAAAGCTAGAGGGAATAATTATCCGGAAGTCTGAAGGATATTTATTCCCGACGGACTTCCAAGCTGGTCACGTGGGTTCGATTCCCATCATCCGATCTGAATAGAAAAGTTTACTAAGAGTACTATAAAATTAAAGAAGCAGCTCAACTTGTTTGAAACAGGTGAAGTTGCTTTTGTTATATTGGTTGTACCCGATAAGAGACTGATAACCTTAGAGTAACATCATCTAAGATTATCAGTCTCTTTTGTGAGCTAACAATATATATAACTTTTTCAGATACATGCTTTTCGATAAATGGGAAAGCAGAGGGGGTAAAGTCGTATAAATTTTTAGTTGTTTACTTATAATTTCTTCTAATGCCTATAATATTAGAATTCACTTACATAAAGCATATTCACATCCTCATGAAAAATTGAGAAAACATGAATGTCTTTTACTGCAATGTAAGAAGAATAAGCTTCAAATCCTACTTTTCCATGTTTTTGGTTATCAATAGGATCCGGGTCAGTAACCTCTAATATTAGCTTGCCATCAATACGTATAAAACAATGTCCTTTTATACTGCCTGCTTGGATGTGATATTCCTTTCCGGGGATAAAGTCAAATAGAGGGGTACCTACATTTAGCTTGTAGTCAGGTGATTTTTCCACACCAACTTTACCGCCCCACCAGCCCTCGACGCCGGCAACATAGGCTACACCGCGCTCATCTTTTATCTCATCCCAACTTCCATTCCACATAACATTAATGTCATGCGTACATGGTTCAACAGTCTTTGCTACAAAATCAACCATGACATCGCCAAAAAAGTCTTTTTTTGAAACAATCATTCCTGGAAAGTTCCCTGGGTTTTTACCGTAAATCCAACCATCACTATACGCCCATTCGCCACTCTTAATATCCCAGTCTTGAAGAAACATCTCCTCGGATACATGAGTACCATAAAGTGGATTTTCTTTTATAAATACTCTTTTTTTAAGTAGTTCAAACATAATTAAACCCTCCTGTTTAGTT
Source organism: uncultured Clostridia bacterium (assembly GCA_937921505.1). Lineage (GTDB taxonomy): Bacteria > Bacillota > Clostridia > Lachnospirales > Cellulosilyticaceae > FMMP01. The sequence continues at coordinate 1,698 of CAKZUB010000036.1, forward strand.
CATAATATAGAGTGCTGTATACCTATAAAATCTTGGTACATCCTTAAATCTTTTTGAAAGCTGATAGTTCTTCTTAAAATAGACCTAGCAGGACAATGTACTTTTGTAACGGTATCTTGTGTGACTTCTTTAAGCATGAAATGAATATCTTTATCTTGCTTATTTAAAACAACCACAACTCTTCCATTATTGGGAGTGATAAAATAAGTAGGAAGACTATATAAAGAAGTTCTTGGTTTTCATAATCACAAATGATAGGCGCGCTGCATTAATTCCCTACATGGTTTGGGCCACCTTGCAAGTCAAGAAGCAGATTCCAATCTAAAAAGATAGACATACCATTATTAAAATTCCCAAGAGGATTGTGAAACGACATTATCTCCATCTACACCCTCCAGTGCTTTTTGTGCCATGCTAGTCTTACTCGATGTTAATTCAACACAGCCTTTAGTAAAAATTAGCTCTTTATCAGGAAAATATTCTTTGCAAATTGGATAGTCACTCTATTAATATAAATGCTTTCATTCTTATATTCAAGTAGATATTTCACGAAGTAATTTGCCCAAGCTTGATAGCAGCCCTCTTTATCACAATTATCAGTGGTAAAATAAAAATAATCTTATGGCTCTTGTTTTATCGTTCGCTAGTCGCCATACGTATTAGATTTATGGGAGAAGGAATAGCTCATTAAAAAATGTATTTCATATTATAACTATAGCAGAAGGGGTTATGGGAGGTAAAGTAGATATTCAAGAAGGCGGCAGTAAGTTGGTAATGGAAGAGGGAGATCTGGAAGTTGGAGAAGATCTCAAATGGCCAAAAGAAGCGATGGAAAATCTTCCTGTACCTCAAGCAAAGATTACTTTTATTATGAAGGATGACAGCAATAAGAGCTGTACAGTATCTTTAGGTGAATTTGAATTAAAGAATGCCAAAGCTTATATAGAAGAATTAATAGCAATAGGATTTATAGATGGCATGGATATGCAGGATGAAGAGTTCTTTATGTATTCAGGAAAGAGAGAAGATGGAACAGAAATATCCTTTATCTATAATAAGGAACCAAAAGAGGGTGTGCTTACCTATGCAAAAACACAATAAGATTAAAGTGCTGATTGATAGATCAATTTACCTTTAAATAAATGAAGCCTAGGGTATATCCTTAGGCTTCATTTATTGATTCTGTTAGAATCCTGTCAGAGTACTATGATATAATATAAAAATGAGATGTTTTAGTATCAATATAAGTATTTTGTGTATTAAGTCTAGAAGTCAAAATCTATGAAGTGGAGGGATTAATGAATGATAAAAAGGATATTTAAAAGACTAAGCTTGATTCTGGTATTTTCCTTACTTTTCAATGTAACTTATGTCCTTGGAGCTGCTAAAAGAGAAGCAAGTATACAAGCAGTAGAGGGAACCGTACATATTAAAAGAAGTGGTGGGGAAAAGAAGTTTAATGCGATTAAAGGAATGAATTTGGCTGAAGGTGACACCGTTATAACAGGAGCGAACGGCACAGCAACCCTTATTTTAGATAAGGATAAGATGATAAAAATAGCACCTAATACAATAATTAATATTAAAGCTTTAAAGGGAGTTAAAGGAAATGAGATAACTTCAATCAATCAGCCAAAAGGCGTGAGCGTTACAAAGATAGATGACAAACTAACAGGGAATTCTAGTTATAATCAAAAAACGCCTACAGTTATCATGGGTGTTAAGGGAACAATATTTAGTACTGAGCAAGTGGGAGACCAATCTAACTTTACAGTAGTGGCGGGGCAAACAGATGTACAGCTTATAGGTGGTTCGCCACTACCTGCTTCACTACTAGCAGGGCAGCAACTATCATTATCGGGGCCAGAAATAGGGATACCTGCACCTTTAGATCTATCAAGATTAACTCCTTTTGAGATATTAGTATATAGTCAGCACTTAGAGAGCCTGCCAGTACAGGGAGCTCAGCAGATGCAGAACTATATACAGGCTAATCCGGGGATTCTTGATGCAATTATTTCGGGGCCACCGGCTATTAATTCACAGCCGAAGATTACCTATGGTCAAAGTAGTGGAAGCACTAGTGGTGGTGGAGGCGGTTCACCAAACCCACCGATCCCACCAAGCCCACCGATCCCACCAAGCCCACCAAGCCCACCAAGCCCACCAAACCCACCAAACCCACCGGATTCAGGAAATCCAGGAGCCCCAGGGAATCCAGGAGACACAGAAGATCCAGAAATTCAGGTTCCACTTAATTATACTAGCTTAAGCTTTTCAGAATATATAACAGGCATGCCTACAAAAGACGGATTAGAAACACTCCTTATAGCGGTAGAGATATTACGGGAAGGGAGCCAAGATGGAGACTTTCCTATAACAACAGATAGTAATGTGCATCTTGGTTTTTCAAAGACATACAGCCTTGCACCTCTAGAATCCATAACAATTCCAAAAGAAAATTTTTTCTTATCGTCTCAGTATACCTTGCAGTTTAATGAATATCTAGGTGGATTATCAGATAAAAAGAATCAATGGGGTGCATTAATTCAGCCTATTGAACTGAGTACTTCAAATACAAATAGTGTAAAAGATGCCTTCTTAAAAGAATTTTCTGCAGTAGAGGATTTTAAAATGAGCGCAATGCTTGAAATAAAGGCCTTTTTTGACCCCCCAACAACTTCTTGTGCGATAACGGTGGAGTATAATACTGGCACAACCAATCAGCCACAGACTGAAACAATATATTTTTATAATTGCGGAGAATCTAAAAAAATTCCATTTGAAAATATGAAATCCATGACAGTAGAGGGGCGTTCTATAGATGTATCGAGTCTGGAAAGGATTGTGGAAGGGCTGAGCGCGAATGCGCTAGACTCTTTTGGTATTAAATATGAATTTCATGTAACTCCTGAGATGAGCATTCAAAATCTAACTCAAGATAACAAGCAAATTGAAGCGCTAGTGAATGAATATCCAGATGAGTGGTTCAATAGCTTTTTTTACCCAGAGAATTTGGTAGAGCAACTAGGCTTTGAAATGCACTTAGTTAGGACTAGAGACGCTAGTGGGAATAAAGAAAGCATCCTAGAGTCCGTCAAAGCATTTTTGTTAGAGGAAGAACAGCAACCATCATCTATTTTTAGGCCGTTAGCCACACCGGATGAATCAAGTATTCAGATAGATAGTCTAAACAGACTTGATTGGGAGTATGATACAAACGCTAGTAATTATCCTGTAAAGAATAAAATAATATATTACTTTACGCCACAAGTCAGGTAGAAGAGGAGTGCATAAGATGAACAACATAAATAAAAAAGCTATCTTTATAATAACATTAATAACATTTGTACTATTTAGCAATCTATTATTTGCAAAAGATATAGGGCTATATATACCCTATGGGCTTTTTCAAGCACAAGATGGAAGTATCTATATGACAGATACTTATAATAATAGAATTTTAAAAGTGGATAAAGTAGATAAAGTGGATGGCGATAAGAGGGAGGTAGTAGCTGGAAAAGGTAGTATGAATGGCAGTTATAAAGATGCTGAGGTTTTAGAAGCTGGTTTTAATCAGCCACTTGATCTTACGGTAAACTCAAAAGGAGAAATATTTATCACTGATAGTGAAAATCATGCTATCCGTAAAATTGCAAAGGGTCAAGTCACTACACTAGCAGGCAATGGCACCGCAGGTTATCAAGATGGAGACCCACGCCAAAGCAAGTTTAATCTGCCATCAGGGATTGCTGTAGATAGCCAGGATAACCTTTATATTGCAGATACACTAAACCATGTTATACGCAAGATTAGTAGAGACGGAAGAGTTTCTACACTAGCTGGAAAGCCAGGCAGCAGTGGCGATATAGACGGGACGATAGTTAAGGCGCTTTTTAATGAACCGACAGATGTCATGATCACACAAGCAGGTGTTATCTATGTTGTAGATAGTGGAAATCATGCTATCCGCAAAATAGCAGATGGCAAGGTAACTACTGTAAATGGCTTTGCAAAAGACAATAGTGAGGATAATACTTATAAAAAGGGCGGTTATATAGATGGTAAAAACGCACAGTTTAACTTCCCTAAATCAGTCATCACATTAGAGTCAGGAGAGCTTCTTGTAGCGGATATGATGAACAATGCTATTAGAAAAATCAAATTAAGCGGCGAGGTAGTTACTGTGCTTAATGAGGATGATGGTGTAGAAGCTCCAGCGGGACTGCTTTATAAGAATAAGAAGCTCTATGTTTCTCAAAAGTGGCAAGCGGGGCTGAAGGCATTTATATTAGGAGAAGAAAAGGTAGTTACAACAGCTATTTCACATGCGAAATGGTTGGAGATTACCCCATATGCTCCAGCCTCACCTGTTATTCAAGTGTGGTTTCAAGGTAATAAAATGAGTGCCACAAATGTAGCATCGCAAGGCATAAATCAAGAGGTTTATTTACCAATCCGTAGCCTCATACAATCAGTAGGTGGAGAGCTTAAGTGGGATGCTGAAATTAAGGCTGCTGTAATAATGTTCAGGGGAAATAAAGTTACTATGCCTTCAAGCAGCAGTAAAACGAAAATAACTCAAGGCACTCTTTGCGGTGAAATAAAGTATTTAGAAGCTTTATTAGGTCTAAAGATTGATTGGGTAGAGCGTTATAGAGCGGTAGTAGTCAGCTATTAACTTAGAAGAATGTCAATGTAACAAGGAGTATAAGAATTTCAATCCCTATCCGACAAAGTGTCAGATAGGGATATTTTTGTACTTAAATTTTGGGAAATAGCGGTTTAGGTATTTTATAATAAGTTGACAACTGTTAGGAAAACTTATACCATTAATGTTACTTGCAATAGGGACAGCTTTTTAGTATCTATAGAGAAACAACATATAAACGTAAGTTATTCATCTGTACAAAGCTGTTATTCATAATGATTTCACACCATGCATCGTCATGAATAACTTAAATTTAAAGATGTGAAATCTATACTTATAAATTAAGAGAGGTTGATATATCATGGCATTTAAAAAATTAAAGGTATGTATATTTAATTATAGAGCATTTGATGAAGCAAAGTATTTTACAAGAATCAGTGAGGAATTAGGCATTGAGCTTGTTATTTGCAAAGAAACTCCTACGCTTTCAAATATTCATTTAGCAGGCGGATGTGATTGCATCAGTATCATAACAACGCCAATAGATGCAGCGTTAATGGAAAAATTATGTGAGATGAATGTAAAGATGATCTCAACAAGGACAATTGGATTTGACCATATAGATTTAGAGTGTGCAAAGAAATTAGGGATCTGTGTAAGTAATGCCACCTATCCTGCGAGTGGAGTGGCAGATTATGCCATTATGTTAATGATGATGGCATGCCGTCATATGAAGCGTATCATGGAACGGGGTAACATTCAGGACTTCACTTTGCAAGGCCTTATGGGAAGAGACTTTGCGGATATGACAATAGGCATTATTGGGACAGGAAGAATAGGTGAGACTGTTATTCGTCACTTATCAGGCTTTGGTAATGAACTTATAGCCTATTCTTTAGATGAAAGTGAAGAAGTAAAGAAATTTGCAAAATACGTTTCGCTTGATGAACTTTTAAGTCGCAGTGACATCATTAGTCTTCATGCACCAGTAGATGAAAAAAATTATCATATGATTAATGCAGAGTCAATAAATAAAATGAAAGAGCAAGTGATTCTTATAAACACAGCAAGAGGAGCGCTTATTGATACAAAAGCACTTTTAGATGCTATTGAGAGCGGCAAAATCGGAGCAGCTGCATTAGATGTTGTAGAAAACGAAGCGGGACTTTGCTATTATGATTTGAAATCAGAAGTATTAAGTAACCGTGATTTAGCAATTTTAAAAAGCTACCCCAACGTTATAGTCACGCCACATATGGCTTTTTATACAGAGAGGGATATCGAGGGGATGGTTTACTCTTCTTTAAAGAGTTGCCTTTTAGAAATACAAGGAAAAGAGAATCCATGGAGGGTTATTAAATAGTATTAAAATCTACGACATACTTATCAATATAGCTTTTCTGTATTTTATTTTTTGGAATGGTAGGATATAAAAGATACAGGTTATTTAGATGATTTATAGATAAAGAGGAATATTTCTAAGTGTTTATTAGAAAGGTGATAATGATGAGTGATACTAAAAATAAGACAATAGGTAAAATTAAACAGTTTATTCCCATATTATTTTTTATGATGATTGGAGCTATGGGAGGTGTTTTTATTGCTAAATATATGAGGACTATGAAATTAGCAGAAGAATCCACAGATAAGATTTTATTTTCAGCGGCTTTACTTTTAGTTGGCATGTATATAGCAATCTTTCTACAAATTATCATACATGAAGCTGGGCATCTACTTTTTGGACTTATGAACGGATATGGTTTTTCGTCCTTTCGTGTTGGAAGTTTTATGTGGGTCAAAGAGGGGGGGAGGATTAAATTTCGTAGATTTTCTCTTGTGGGAACTGGAGGACAATGTCTGCTCATTCCACCAAAAATGAAGGATGGAAAATATCCATATGTTCTTTACAATTTGGGAGGTTCTATTATTAATATGGTATCCGCACTCCTATTTGCAGGACTTGCACTTCTTGGGAGAAATATCAATATATTGTCCCAAATGTTAATGATGCTCGCTGTAGTGGGAGTTGCCTATGCTCTTATAAACGCAATTCCCTTGCAGCTGGAAGCTGTGAATAATGATGGCTATAATGCTTTTTCTCTTGGAAAGAACCAGGAGGCTTTGCGTTCTTTTTGGATTCAACTAAAAATCAATGAGCAGATAGCTTCTGGTGTTCGCTTGAAGGATATGCCAGACGAATGGTTTGAGATTCCTTCGGAAGAATCTATGAAAAACAGTATGACTGCTGTAATAGGTGTGTTTGCCTGTAACCGCCTGATGGATCAGATGAAGTTTGAAGAGGCTGAACAAATTATGGAGAAACTACTCCAAATGGACACTGGTATTGTAGGAATACATCGCAATTTAATGGTAGTTGATAGAATCTATTGTGAACTCGTTAGGGAAAATAGACAGGATAGACTTAATAATATGCTGGATAAGCAACAGAAAAAATTTATGAAGGCAATGAAAAATTTTCCATCTGTAGTGCGAACTGAATATGCTTATGCACTGCTGGCAGAAAAAGATCAGACAATAGCTGTTCAAATGAAAGAGAAATTCGATAAAATGGCCAAGAAGTATCCTTATCCAAGCGAGATTGTTGCTGAACGTGAGCTGATGTCTTTAGCAGACAAATAACCCTAAGTTTGCCAGAAAGTTCGAGGCTAAGAAGTGAGGAGAAACGCTTCCAGATAGTATCTATGGGTCTTAGAAGTATTTAGACAGTGGACTTATTAAAGGAATAGGACTCGTATATACCAAAAAGGTGGTTGACCCTTATAGGGTTAAAAAGAGCTAGAAACGACTGAAGAAAGACTCGTTTCTAGTTCTTTTATTCTTATGGAGATAAAGATAGAAAATAATAAACGGGTATAGGCAGTAGACATTTAAAATTATCCGTTGTTATATTGACATTCTATAAAGCACAAGTTATACTAAAAAAGTAATTAATTAATAGTGTTAATTAAAAGGGGATAATAACAAAAAAAGTACGACAAATCAACGAATTTATAATAATGAGGCAATAGTTAAAAGATATAATTAAAATGAATTATAAGGTATTAAAAACACTTAGAATAAAACAGTGAAGGAGTAGTGAAAATGAAAAAATTTAAAGCATTATATATACCAATTGGTGTGCCTACGTTTCACAAGGAAAGCATCGATGAGCAGTTTAATTTATCAGTAGAACTCATGAATAAGATAGCTAAGGACATCGAGTGTCCAGAGACTCCACTATTAACAATCCCTGATTTACTTGCATTCATTGAAGATAAAGAGTGCGATTTGATTATTCTTCAAAACAATGCGTTTGCCAACTCTGAATATACGGCGGAAATTTTAAGAAGAATTGATGCAGATGTATTGCTCTGGACGCTGCAAGAGCCAGTAATTGATGGTGGTCGTTTGAGACTAAACTCTCTGACCGGGGCTTATTCGGCCGGAAATCTTATGCATCATTTGGGAAAAGAAAACTTCGAATACATATGGGGTTCGCCATCAGATGAAGAGGTACAACGAAAGATCAAAGCGGTTGTGGCAGCAGCTAGGATTAAAAAGGAACTAAGATCAGTGACATTAGCCTCCATTGGGCATACACCGCAGGGCTTTGGATTTGGCAGAGGTAATGATGCTGAAATATCACGTTACTTCGGCATGAAACATATTGCTGTGGAGGTTAGAGAGCTTATACAAAAGGCAAAAAACCTTTCTGATGAGGATTGCGCAGAGTATCTAAAGGAAGCAGAAGATAAAATGGTGAACCTAAAAGGAACGCCTGAGAAAAATGTAAATGACTTTGTTCGTCTGTATAAAGCGTACTCAGATTTTATTAAAGAAAACAACATCGCAGCTATTTCTTCAAGATGTTGGCCAGATTTCTTCGTGGATTTTGGAACTCCCGTCTGTGCTGTACTCGGACTATTAAATGACAATGGGGTATCAGCTTCATGTGAGGCAGATGCCTATGGTGCCATCTCTATGCTGATAGGCATGAAGTTATCAAGAGAGAGCGTCTTTTTTGGAGATCCAGTTTCCTTAGATAAAAGTGAAAATACCGTAACTTTTTGGCATTGTGGAACGGCTGCTTGCAGCTTGGCTCATCCAAGCAAAGGTGCTCAAGTGGGTGTTCATCCAAATAGAAAAATAGGACCTACTATGGAGTTTGGTTGTAAGCCATCTAAGGAAGCTACTGTTTTTAGAATAGGCAGAAAACCAGATGGATCCATAAGATTTTTTGTTGCAACTGGAGAAATATTAGATAAAGAACAACAATTTTTAGGGACATCACTCGTATTTAAAAGTGAAACATCATCTATTGACCTTGTAAGTCAAAGTGTAAAAGATGGTTGGGAACCCCATTTCATCGTTGCATATAAAGATATTAAAGATGAACTTCTCGTTTTAGGTAAATTTTTAAATGCGGAGATATGCGAATACTAAGAAAGTAAAGGGAACTTGGCAAGTAAGTTTTGAAAGCTCTAAGTCCCAATAGACATTGGAGGAAATAACATGGATCAAAAAGTATCAAAACTCGGATTATTGACAATGTCCATAGGAGGTATGATTGGGTGGGGTGCGTTTATGCAGCCAGGAATAAAGTTCTTGCCAAGTGCGGGATTTTTAAATACAGTCATCGCAATGTTCATTGGCCTTATTATGGTATCCACCATTGCATCTTGCTATGGTATCATTCTTAATAAATCTCCAAATTCTACAGGAGGTGAATACTCCTATAGTAAGCTCGCATTTAACCAAAAACACTCCTTTGTCGTAGGATGGTTTCTTATGATTGTGTTTATTGGTATTGCTGCACTGAACGCAACTTCTTTTGCATTAATCTTTAAAAATGTTCTTTTTCCAGGGACTGATTTTATTACGCTTTATACCGTTGCTGGATCGCCGGTTACGTTAGGCGAAGTATTGATAAGCGTCGCTGTTGTCTTTGTATTTAGCTGGTTTATGATAAGAGGCGTACAGGCGGTTGTTAAGGTTCAAAACATTGTAACCATAGCGCTTATTATTATTGTCCTTTCAATTTTTTTCCTTGCTCTAAATAGAATAGATTTTGTAAGCTCACCACTAGTAGCTTATTCCGATCCGTCAACAATTAATCTCGGAGGCATTATCACCATTTTGGTTATTACCCCTTGGGCATACTACGGCGTTTCTAGTATTCCCAAAGTGGCAAGTGATGCAAAATTGCCCTATAAACAGGTCATACTCATTACAATTTTATCTCTAGTTTGTGGGTATTTTATTTATAGTATGCTTCTTATGCTGACAGCTTCAATGTTTTCTCAAAGTGATCTTATTGGCTACAAAGGCTGGGCAACCGGCGATGCCATTAGGCAGTTGTTCGGAAATACAGGATTGATGTTTTTAACTTTTGGTCTGGCCTTTGCTATATTCTCAGGTGTTAACAGCTTCTATATGGGAGCGGCAAGGGTTATGTCGAGTATGAGTGAAGATGGACTTCTTTCAAAGAAGTTTTCAATGAAGCATAAAAAATACGGAACACCTTATCAATCTATCTTATTTATATTAGTTATTATTATTGCTGCGCCGTTTTTCGGCAGGCAAGTATTAACATGGATTGTAGATATGTCTGCTCTAGGAGGCGCAGTTATTTTCTTATATACTGCACTTACCGCCTACAAAATAAGCAGTGGCATTGAAAAAGTAGTTGGTCTGATTGCAACAGTTTTCAGTAGTATTTTTATTTTGTTGCTAGTTATTCCTGGCTCACCGGGCTTCCTATCCATACAATCCATCATTGCACTGGTTCTTTGGTCAATTTTAGGTATTATATTTTATGTCATCAATACCCAAAAAGTTATACAGAAAAGTACAACTAAACGCGTATAGTACTATTTGAAATGATAAACCTATAGAAATTAAAATAAGCAGTGTTTCTAAACAAGTTAGATGAACTTATTTAGGAATACTGCTTATTTTGTAATAAAAAACAAACAATCTTAGCATTTAACTGGTTTAAATCACAAAGAGATAAGGTTATAATAAAACTGTATCATGGTACTACAAGTACAGTGTAACCAGTAAAGTAGTAAAGGTTGAAAGAAAAACACTTTCAACTTTTCATTTATGGCAGTATCCATACGCAAATCTTGCGATACGCAAAGATTGTGATATGCAATGGGGGTAAAAATGGACAAGATAAGTTTAGAAGATAGACAAAGCGTAAAATCTGTAGGTTTTTTATCTCATAAAGATGGTGAATATTTTTCAGCAAGAGTTATTACAGAGAACGGAGTACTTACAGCGAAGCAAATGAGAAACTTAAGTGAGGCAGCTGAAAAGTTTGGGAATGGAAATATAACCTTTACAGCGCGCCTTTCAGTTGAAATACCAGGCATTAAGTTTGAAGATATAGATAAAGTAAGAGCATATATTGCGGATAAAAACATGGTAACTGGCGGAACAGGTGCAAAGGTAAGGCCAGTGGTCGCATGCAAGGGAACTGTCTGTGTATTTGGTCTTAGTGATACACAAGGGATGGCAAAAGAAATACATAAGCGTTTTTATGTGGGATATCAGAATATAAAACTACCCCACAAGTTTAAGATAGCTGTTGGTGGATGTCCCAATAGCTGTGTAAAACCAGATTTAAACGATTTTGGCATTGTAGGTCAATGTATACCAACATATGAAGATGCAGTGTGTCGTGGTTGTACCAAGTGTGGTGTTGTAACTAGTTGCCCTATGAAGGCTTCAGAAGTAGTACTCCACAAACTTGAAAGAAATGAAGAGCTGTGTAATTATTGTGGACGTTGCACTAATAAATGCACTTTTGGTGCAGTTAAAAAGAAACAAGAAGGCTATAAGATTTATGTAGGTGGCAGATGGGGAAAGGCTATTCGTATAGGAACGCCTATAAAGGGTATATTCACTCAAGATGAGACGATGACTATACTAGAAAAAGCGATACGCCTTTATAAAGAAAAAGGTAAAGAGGGAGAACGTTTTGGTGTGATGATTGACCGCATTGGGCTTCAAGCTGTTGAAGAAGATATAAGCTTATAAAGCAGATTTGTATTTAAAGAAAATAAGCGAGGTGAAAGGTATGAAAAAAAAGGGAGTAAAAATAATTATAGGATTAATCATGATAGCACTTATTGGTAGCGTGTCTTTTGTTATCAATGCTATTGTTGGGAATCCAATATCAGCAATGATAGCAGATAGGGGTATAAAGCAATATGTAAGCCAAACTTATCCAGAGATGGATCTTGAAATAGAAAAGGCGAGTTATAATTTTAAAAATGGCACGTATTGGGCAAGAGTTTCTTCTAAAGACAGTATGGATACCAAGTTTTATATAAGTTATGGTAATGGTAAAATCCAAGGAGATAGTTATGAACATACTGTTTTAGGAATGTTTAATACATTAGACAGGCTCTCACGGGAGTATTCTGTTGTTGCAAAAGAAGTTATTGATAAACATCTTGGATATGAAAATAGCAGTGTAACAGTGATGTTTGATAAAGATGAGTATGAAAATATAAAGGATAGTTTAGCGCTTGATATGGCATTTGATAAAACATTACCTCTTAGAACAGAAGTTACAATAGGCCTTAATCTAATGGATAACTCACTAGAAAGCATTGCCAAGATTTTAACCGATGTGCATAAGGTATTTATAGACAATGAATACATTTTTAGCAAGTATGACTTATATGTTGAAAAAGGTGAGATGCTTGTCATGCTAAATGGTGTTACGCCTATGGATATTGAAAGTGGGGAACTTATAGAGAGACTTGAAAAGGCTAAGGACAATGATGGGGCAAATGGCATTAGTTTTTTTACCAAGGGAGAGAATAAATAAAGGAAGTAGGTAAAATGGAGAGCTTAAGAGGTGTAGTAGAACGCATAACTTATGCAAATGAAGAAGCGGGATATAGTGTTATAAAAATCAAATCTAAAGGGTATATAGATCTTGTAACCGTTGTTGGAAATATGGCAACAGTTAATGTAGGTTCAGTTATTACAGCAAGAGGATTTTGGACAAATAGTCCTAAGTTTGGTAGACAGTTTGAGGCTAAGGAGTGGGAGGAAACACTTCCGGCTAGTATCTATGGGATTGAAAAGTATTTAGGCAGTGGGCTTATCAAGGGAATCGGTCCGGTTTATGCCAAAAAGATTGTTAATCTTTATAAAGAAAAAACATTATTTATTATAGAGGAAGAACCAGACACACTTCTTTATGTAGAAGGGATTGGCAAGAAGAGAGTAGAGATGATTAAAAAGGCTTGGCAAGATCAAAAAGAGATTAAGAACATTATGATATTCTTACAATCTTATGGGATTTCCACTTCTTTTGGGAGCCGTATTTATAAGGTATATGGCAATAAGAGTATTGAAATAGTTAAAGAAAATCCTTATAAACTAGCAGATGATGTATACGGAATAGGATTTAAGACAGCAGATACTTTAGCTGCTAAGCTTGGAATAGATAAAGATTCTTTTAAGAGATGCAGAGCTGGTATATTTTATACCCTAAGCCAGCTCTCAGAAGAAGGACACTGTTATGCTAAAGAAGAACAGTTAATAGAACGATGCGTAGAAATCCTAGAAGTTGAAGCACCCAAGATTATGATGACTATTAGTCATATTCTGTTAGAAAAGGAACTTATTAAAGAAGAAATGGACATTATTTATTTACCCCCCTTTTATTATAGCGAAAGTGGCGTAGCGCGTAGGCTAAATCAAATTATGAAGGGGAGTACAAATAAAAGATTAAGAAATAGTGAAGAAGTTATAAAAGAAATAGAGGCATCAGAGCACATTATTTATGATGAGATTCAAAAGATGGCTATTAAACAAGCCGAAAAGTCCAAAGTCATGGTCTTAACAGGAGGACCAGGAACAGGTAAAACAACTACAACCCATGGCATTATTACGTTATTTTATAAATCCGGTATGCAAGTGGTTCTTACAGCGCCTACTGGAAGGGCAGCTAAGCGCATGAGTGAAGCAACAGGAATGGAAGCGAAAACCATTCACCGACTATTGGAATGCAAACCACCAGAAGGTTATAAGAAAAACGAGGATAATCAAATTCAAGGAGATGTTCTTATTATAGATGAAGCTTCTATGATTGATATTATTCTTATGTATAATCTTCTTAAAGCTATTCCAGATCATATGATTATTATTATAGTAGGAGACATAGATCAGCTTCCTTCGGTGGGAGCTGGTAATGTACTTCAAGATATTATTGCATCAGGAGTCATTCCGACTGTTAAACTAGAACGTATTTTTAGACAAGCTATGGGCAGTAAGATTATTACCAATGCACACAAAATTAATAAAGGAGAAAATCCAGACTTAAGAGGAGGCAGTGGCAGTAATTTTTTCTTTATAGAAGAAGAAAATAGTGAAGAGGTTATAAGTACAATAGTAACGCTTTGTACCAAAAGACTGCCTAGTTATTATAAAGTTAATCCCATTCGGGATATTCAGATTCTAACGCCTATGCAAAGAACGGAAACTGGAGCCGCAAACCTAAATACTGTGCTGCAATCAGCACTTAATAAGAATACACTTTGTTTAAAACGCGGTGCTACAGAGTACAGGCTTTCTGATAAAGTTATGCAAATACGCAACAATTACGACAAAGAAGTTTTTAATGGAGATATGGGATTTATTACATCTATTGATCTAGAAGAAAGATTATTAAAAGTAGCGTTTGATGACAAAGAGATAGAATATGAGACGTCGGAACTTGATGAGCTGATACTAGCATATGCCACAACTATTCATAAGGCCCAAGGTTCAGAGTATCCTATAGTTGTTATGCCATTTACTTTTAGTCACTATGTGATGCTTCAAAGAAATTTGCTTTATACAGGCATAACTAGAGCTAAGAAAGTAGTTGTACTCGTAGGCAATAGAAATGCAGTCTATGCGGCAGTAAAAAACAATAATGTTAAAAATAGAAATACGAGGCTTGAGGTTAGATTAAAAAACTTATTGCCAACCCTTTTATAAGAACAGGAGAAATATATCATCTTTCTAATTAAAAGTAAGCATACAAACGAACATATATTACAAAAATAGAGCCACCTCTTTATAAAGAGATGACTCTATTTTTTAGTTCGACAGTTGTGTGGCACTATTTTAGCCTAATTATATAGAAAAAAGAGAAGGTCAAAATACTTTAAACCGTAACATAACCAGATACTCTTATTATGATGAAAAAAATACTTATAGTGGTTGAAGATGGGGAAATGAGATGCCACCTAAACAAATAAAATGTACTAGCCACTCATAAATTTCTGTACTTAGGTTACCCTAAGAATTGACAAAGAAGCATTTTTTATTTAGCAGAGTTTCTAAATTTTATGGGGGAAGTGCCAACACGGGAAGTGAAAGCATTAATAAAACTTGAACTTGAACTATATCCAAGGGAATAGGCAATCTCGGAGGCGGTTTGCTGCGTTGTCTTTAACATGGTTTTAGCTAAATTTACTTTAGTAAGAGCAATGTACTCCATGGGAGAAGTTCCAGTTTCTTTTTTGAATAGATGTGAAAAGTAATAGGGGCTTAAATTAACTTGATCGGCAAGGGTTTTTATCGTTAAGTTTTTACTTATGTTACTTCGAATATAGTAAATGGTATTAGAAATCATGTTTGAAGTAGGTGAAGAGGGTAAGGAAAGAATTTCATTAAATGCTTGAGTTAAGCAGAGGCAATTGTAAACTGCACATGAGAGCTCGATATCAGTAACAGGCTGCTCATAGTATAGTTTAGTAATTAAATCATACATGATTTGCGATATTTGGGAATTGGTCTCCAATTTAAAAAGTGCGCCACCGTTTTGAGAAATAAGGTGATTGGTAATGCGTAAAGCATCACTGCCGTTAAAGTGAAAGTATAAGAAGTTGCAAGTAGGACCTGAATAATAAGTATGTGGTTTACTGCAGTCAATTAATAAGATATCTCCCTTTTGTGCTGTGTAGATCTTATTTTCATAATCAAGATTCAGTTGTCCATCTACGACATAGATCAGTAAAGGCACTTTGTGCCCTTCTCTTTTGATTTTATAACCATACTGGCAATAAAAGTGACCACAATTTACCAAATAGTAATAATATTGTTTAAACATAGTAGATGGGGTGAAAAAAAAGTATTGAGATTCAGGCAGAACGCCTTGCTCTGTGCAAATCATAGGAGGCTCCTTTCAGTTCGGTTATGTTTAGAGTGGGTAATTTTAATTATATAATAAAAGATCAAAAAAGCAAGATGAATAAATAATAGGGCAATTTGAAGTAATGTATTGTTTGAAATACAATGGTATAATTTGAACATGAAATGCCTAGAGAAGCAATTACAAAATATACAAAACAACTATTAATATTTATAATGATAGTAGTTTAATGGACAGTAAATGCTCTCGAAATTAAAAAACTACTAAAAAACTAGTTATTAAAATGGAGGAGAAAAAAATGGGAAAAAGCAAGATGAGAAAAAGTATTGCAGGGGTTTTAGTCGCAATGATGATGATGGTACCATTTGCTGGGTGTGCAAAAAACGCAGAGAATGTTCCTGAAAACACAACAACTAAAGAAACTTCAGAGCAAAAAGAAACTCCGAATACGGATACAAGCAAGGAAGAGGGCATTCAAGTAGGTATTGTTCTGCCAACAAAAGATGAACCAAGATGGATTCAAGATCAGACAAGATTTTCAAGTATATTAGATGAGGCGGGCTTTACGTACCAAATTCTATTTAGTCAGGGCTCATCGGCGACAGAAAAGTCAAATGTTGAAACTTTGATATCAAAGGGAATCAAAGTACTCATTATTTGTCCTCAAGATACGTCTGCTGTAGGTGCTGCAGTGCAACTAGCTAAAGATTCAGGTGTTACTGTAATTGGATATGACAGACTTATTACCGGAACAGACGCACTTGATTACAATGTAGGATTTAACAGTGAATCAGTAGGTGTAGCACAAGGGCAATATTTAATTGATAATGCTGTTGGTACTGGTAATCCTCTCTATCTTTATGCTGGGGCATTATCTGATGAAAATGCATTTGTATTCTTTAAAGGTGCATGGTCTGTATTGCAACCTAAAATTGCAGATGGAACATTTGTAATTAAGAACTCTAATGAAGCAATTAAAGTTCAGGATACTTTAGACCTTACACGTGAACAAATGGCAGCTATTTTAGGTCAAGTTACAACAGACTGGGATTTCAATGTTGCTAAATCTAAAGCGGAAGCGCATTTAACTTCTGCAGCAGCTAAAGACAAAGGCAATGTTTCTATCTTAGCGCCTAATGATGGCACTGCACGTTCAATAGCTGATGTATTTGCAAGTGATAAAGATGTTACAAATTATGTAATAACAGGTCAAGATGCTGAAAAAGCCTCAATTCAGTATGTCATTGACGGTAAACAATCAATGACTGTTTTAAAAGACACACGTACTTTGACAGATGCAGCAGTGGCAATGTCAAAACAGATCCTTAATAATGAAGAGGTTGTAGTAAATAGTGAATATGATAACGGAGCAAAAAAGGTTCCTATGAACCAATTACCAGTACTTACAGTAACAAAAGACACAGTTAAAGAATATATCTTTGACTCTGGTTACTATGAAGCTTCAGAATTTACAGGTTTAAAATAGGTATCCATAATGTTGAGAGCTTAGACCTTAGACCACTTCAAGGGAAGTGGTCTAAAGTTTAAATGGAGGAGTTAAAATGAATGAATATATACTTGAAATGAAGGGTATCACCAAAACATTTCCTGGAGTAAAGGCACTTGATAATGTCAATTTTAAAGTAAAAAGAGGGGAAATACATTGCTTAGTAGGTGAAAATGGAGCAGGTAAATCAACACTGATGAAAGTCTTATCGGGTGTTTATCAGTATGGTAATTATTCAGGAGATATTGTGTACAATGATGAAGTTCAAGCATTTAAAACGATTGCAGACAGTGAAGGAAAAGGAATTGTCATTATATATCAGGAATTGGCATTAGTCCCTGAGTTGAGCTTATATGAGAACATTTACTTTGGACATGAAATAATGAAGGGAAAAACAATTGATTGGAGTGAGACAATCGTTAAGGGTTCGGATATGCTAAAAAAAGTTAAATTAAATGTGGACCCTTCAATGAAAGTGAAAAACCTAGGGGTTGGTCATCAACAGCTTGTGGAGATTGCAAAAGCACTAAGCAAAGACGTAAAACTACTAATTTTAGATGAACCTACTGCGGCACTCCATGAAAACGACAGCCAGAACTTACTCAAACTCATTATGGAATTAAAAGAGCAAGGTGTTACGTGTATTATGATTTCCCATAAATTAAAAGAGGTTACCGCAATTGCAGATACGATTACTGTTTTAAGAGACGGTGCAACAATTTGTTCACTAGATTGTCACCAACAGAAAATTACAGAATCTGAAATTATCAAGTATATGGTTGGCAGAGAAATGGATCATATGTATCCAAAACGTGAAAATAAGATGTTTGGCGAAGTTTCTTTTGAGCTTAAAAATTGGTCGGTAGAAGATCCAGTAAAAGGAAGAGAGATCTTGCATAACATAAATATTAACGTAAGAAAAGGCGAAATCGTTGGACTTCAAGGTTTAATGGGTGCTGGAAGAACGGAACTTGCTCTTAGTATTTTTGGCAATACACCTAAATATAAAATAACAAGTGGTGAGATGTACTTAAATAGAGAGAAAACATCTTTCAAAACACCCAAAGAAGCAATCAAATCCGGTTTGGCTTATGTGACGGAAGACAGAAAAGGAAATGGTCTCATTCTCATTCAGGATATAAAATATAATATTTCAATAGCTAACTTGGAAGCATTAACTGAGGGGCTTGCAATTAATGAAAATGAAGAAGCAAGAATTGTAAACGAGTATAAGAATGCAATCAATATAAAGGCACCTTCTATTGAACAAAAAGTTGGAAATCTAAGTGGTGGTAATCAGCAAAAAGTTCAACTTGCAAAATGGATGTTTGTAAAACCACATGTTCTCATTTTAGATGAACCAACAAGAGGAATAGATGTTGGTGCAAAGTTTGAAATTTATTCGTTAATGAATAAATTAGTAGAGCAGGGTATGAGTATCATCATGATTACATCGGAACTTCCGGAGGCGCTCGGTATGAGTGATAGACTTTATGTTATGTCAGAAGGAACGATTACTGGGGAATTTTCTTCAGAAGAGGCTAATGAACACAATGTTATGGCAATGGCAATAACATCACAGGAGGTTGAAAATGGAAGTGAATAATCAAAAAACAGGGATTGGCAAAGAAGTGATGGGACTCATGAAAACCAATATCAGAGAGTATATGATGTATATCGCTTTGGTTGTCATAATGGCATTTTTTACATGGAAAACAAATGGTGGGTTTATCCAAGCGAGAAACATCTCTAATCTCATTAATCAAGCGGGATATGTAGCAGTATTAGCAATTGGTATGACGTTAATTTTAATATTAAGGCATATTGACCTTTCGGTAGGGTATGTTGCCGGATTCTGTGGCGCAGTTGCTGCAATTTTGATGACTAAGTTTGGGATGAGCGAGTGGATTGCGATTCCAATTGTATTAGGTGTTGGACTTATTATTGGTTTATACCAAGGTCTTTTGGTTACTAAGGTAGGCGTTCCGGCCTTTGTCACAACGCTTGCGGGAATGTTTATATTTCGTGGATTACTAAACTTGACTCTGCAAAACACAGGAACGATTATAGTACCCAACGCGGGATTTAATGCATTATCGAATGGATATATTCCTGACTTGCCGTTTGGGACAGAAATACACGTATTAACTTTAATTATTGGAGCTATTGCAGTTATTTTAACGATTATATCTGAAGTTAAAATTAGAAAAAATAAGATAAAATATAATTTTAAAACGACTTCAAAAACAGTATTTGGCTTTAAGTTACTATTTTTGTCAACTATTGTTATGATAATTTCCCATGTACTTGCTAATTACAGTGGTATACCATGGACAGCAGTTATAGTAGGGGTAGTTCTACTTATTTACAATTATACGCTTAATAAAACTCGTTTGGGAAGGTATATCTACGGTATTGGTGGTAATGAACAAGCAGCAGAATTATCGGGTGTAAATGTAAAGGGTGTTACACTATTCGCTTTTTGCTCGATGAGTGTTTTGGCTGCTTTAGCGGGTGTTTTATATACATCAAGATTACAGTCTGCTACCCCAACAGCTGGTTTAGGTTTTGAACTGGATGCTATAGCATCATCCTATATTGGTGGTGTTGCGGTAAGTGGGGGTATCGGAAGAGTAACCAACACCATCATTGGTACACTGGTGATTATGTCCTTGACAAATGGGATGAACTTGATGGGAGTTGATATTTCTTATCAGTATGTTGTGAAGGGTATTATCTTTGTTATTGCAGTTGCATTTGATGTAAGAACGAGATCAAAAGGAAGGTAGAACTATGAAATACTATTTGGGAGTTGACCTTGGTGGTACG
Source organism: uncultured Clostridia bacterium (assembly GCA_937921505.1). Taxonomy (GTDB): domain Bacteria; phylum Bacillota; class Clostridia; order Lachnospirales; family Cellulosilyticaceae; genus FMMP01. The sequence goes on from CAKZUB010000036.1 coordinate 21,852, forward strand.
AATATCGCAGCAGGGGTAGTTGATGAAAATCATACGATTGTCGCAAAGGAAAGTATTCCGACAAATGCGGGCCGCCCAGCTGAGGAAATAGTGGAGGACATATTTACTGTATCAAAAAGAGTGGCACAAAAGGCTAATGTAGCAATGGAAAGTTTTACTTCATGGGGAATTGGAATGCCTAGTTATGTTAATCCTAAAACACATTTACTGGTACATGCTAATAATTTTGGGTGGATCAATTTCCCCATTTTCGATTTTTTGAAAAAGCATACAGATATGCCCATTTACATTGAAAACGATGCTAATTGTGCAACACTCGGTGAAACATTAGCAGGTGCCGCACGCAATTACAATAATGCCATTATGTTGACTTTAGGAACTGGAGTTGGTGGAGGTATTATTCTAAGTAAAAGGATATTTTCAGGATGCGACCTTATGGGAGCAGAACTTGGACACACAAAGTTAGTCTACAATGGTATAACGTGTACTTGTGGACAAAAAGGATGCTTGGAATCTTATTGTTCAGCAACGGCTTTAATAAGGCAGGCAAAAGAAGCACTAAAAGATGATAGCAGTTCGCTGATGTGGGAGTTGTGTGATAAAGATCTGAAAAACATCGATGGCAAAGTGGTTGTTGATGCTTCGAAACGAGGAGATAACGTAGCTAAAAAGTTAGTGGATCAATACATAGACTATTTATCATGTGGATTATCCACTTTCGTTACAATATTTCGTCCTGAGGTTATTATCCTTGGAGGTGGGCTGGCAGATGCTGGTGAAGTGCTGTTTGAACCACTTAATAAGAGGCTGTATGAAAATACTTTTGCGGCTTCAGTGATTGGAATACCTAAGATAGTGAAGGCAGAATTAGGTAATGATGCAGGGATAATTGGGGCGGCTTTACTCGAGAAGTATGCTGAAAAAAGATAATTTAAAATGATAATGCAATACCAAATTAAAGGAGAATGTTCATGAATACAACAGATAGTAAAAAGAAAGCAATAATAGAATCATTTAAAAATGGCTTGATCGTATCTTGCCAAGTGCAGCATGATGATCCGATTTATTCAGAAGAAATGGTTGTAAAGATGGCTCAAGCTGCCGTATGGGCAGGTGCTGTAGGCATAAGAGCAAATTCACCTGAGCAAATTAAATCTATTAAGGATCATGTAGATTTACCCGTTATTGGTTTATGGAAAATATGGAATGACAACACCGATGTATTTATTACCCCCACATTAGAAGCTGCGAAAGCCGTTTGGGAGGCGGGAGCAGAAATTATTGCGCTTGACTGCACGGCTCAGATCACAAGTGAAGGAAAGCCAGCTTATGAACTGCTACCGATTTTAAAAAAGGAAATTCCTGAAGCTATTATTTTTGCAGATGTATCTAATTACGAAGAAGGTTTAAGGGCGATTGAGCTCGGGGCAGATATAGTTGGGCCTACCCTTTATGGTTATACAGAGGAAACAAAGCATATTGAACATCCTGACTTAAGAGAGTTTGCAAGGATGTGTAGAGATTTTAGTGACAAAGTTTATGTGATTATGGAAGGGCATATTTATTCACCAGAAGATGCGATAAAGTGCTTATATTTAGGAGCTCACTCGGTTGTGGTTGGAAGTGCGATAACAAGGCCTCACTTAATTGCAAAGCGTTTTGTAGACTTAATGTCCGGATACCAGTCAAACTGGCGCGAGGCAGAAAGAAGCAAACATTAATTTTTATGAGAGATTGGAGAGATAGGAATGGCGAAATTTGATGTTAATGGTGGTCAAAATGTCGAAGTAAGCATTAAAATTCCTAGCGAAAAATCTTTAGGTGAACAGCTGGAAATCATGGAAAAGTATACACAGGTACATATGCAATGCTCTGGTAAGCCAAATGCATACCGTGAGGTTGAGTGCTTGAAAGTACTATATCCAAAAATGTTCAGAAGTATTGAACCTCAAGACAAAATAGCAGGAAGAATAGATTTTCTGCCAATAGGCTTTGGTTGTGTTACTTCACTTGGTGGCGTTGGTCATTATTGTGTCTTCAATAAACTGAGAAGTTTTCAAGAAAGCCTAGGTAGTGGGGCAGATAAAAAAAGAGTAGATTTTTTATATGATTATTGGTTAGAAAATGATTTAAAAACAATTTATTGTAATGAAGTTCTGACTGAAACGACAATCGGAAGATTTATTGATGTTGAATATCCTTTAATTGCAACTGCCCGCTTATCAGGAATGATGTTAGACTATCCCAAGCTTTTGGAAAAAGGAATAGGAGGTCTTAGAAAAGACCTTGAGGCAGGACTTGGAAATGAGCCTGATAATCATTTCTATATCGGCGCACTGGGGTGTCTTGATCTATTTGTTCAAAGTGCAGAACATCTTCGCATTAGTGCACTTAAGCAAATGGAAGATTGTGATGAGAAACGAAGAAAAGAATTAGATACTATATGTAAAGGTCTTGAAAAGATCAAATGCGATAAGCCTGAAACTTTTCATGAAGCGTTGCAATTGTTTTGGCTGTTTGCTTTATTAGCAGGTGTTATCAATTATGGAAGATTGGACGATTATCTAGGTCCTTACATGGCGGCAGACATTGATAATGGTATTATTACTGAAGACGAGGCTTATGAGTATCTTTATTCTTTATGGACAATGATTGAAAATAGACGGACAACTGTGAATGGAAGAATTATAGTTGGAGGAAGAGGAAGAAAGCATCCTAAAGAAGCTGATAGGTTTTTACATATTGCAATGAAAGTTGCGAAGAATTGTAGGTATGTAGAACCACAGTTTACACTGAGATTCGATCACGATACTTCTGAAGAAATTTGGGATGAAGCCCTTGATGCATTAGGAGCAGGTGCAACTTACCCAACATTATATAATGATGATGTAAATATTAAAGCCGTAGCTTATGGGATGAGAGTTGATGAGAAAACCGCTGAGCAATATGTGCCATTTGGCTGTACAGAGTTTGTTATTCAAGGACAAAGTACGGGTACTCCCAATGTGTGTATCAATCTCCTAAAAATACTGAATATCTTTATGAACGAAGGTATTGATCCAATGGATGGGAAAGACAAATCTGGTGAGTTTATCATGCGAACGCTGTCTGATTTTGATACTTTTGACAAATTCTATGAGGCGTATAAAGCGTTTTTAGCCTACTATTTAGACCTATCAGTATATGCGCAATATCATTCATATGAGGTGATGAACCGCCATGTATCTTTCTTGTTTTCAAGTATTTTAACAGATGATTGTATTGCAAGAGGAAAAGCGCTCTTAGACGGCGGTGTACGCTATCTTGGCGGCACAAATGAGACTTATGGCAATATTAATACATCCGACTCTCTTTTGGCAATAAAGCATCTTGTATATGATACTAAAAAGTATACTCTTGAGGAGTTAAATCAAGCACTTCTTGCGAGTTTTAAAGGTTATGAGCATATCAGAAAGGATTGTTTAAATTGTGATAAGTATGGCAATGACCTAGACACTGCTGATAATATAGCTAATGATCTTTATGAGTTTGTAGCTAAGGGTGTACGTGAACGTGGAATTGAGGCTGGCATGCAATATTTCCTCATTGTTATTAGTAATAACCAGCTTAACACGGAATGGGGAAACAGAACTGCGGCTTCACCGGACGGAAGGCTGAGTGGTATGTATATGAATCCAGCTAACAATCCTCAAGGCGGTGCCGATAAAAGCGGACCCACTGCACTTCTCAATTCTATTTCAAAGTTTGATGCCAAGTACCATGCAGGATCGGTACAAAATATAAAGTTTTCACCTAATATGTTTAATGAAAACAGAGTAGTCATTAAGCAACTCTTTAAAACTTATTTTGCAAGAGGTGGCTGCCATCTTATGGTGACAGTTATAGATAAAGGGATACTAGAAGATGCGGTAAAACACCCGGATAAATATCCTAATCTGATTGTAAGGGTTAGTGGTTTCTCAGCCGTATTTGTGAACCTTTCGTCGCATGTACAGCAAGAGCTGTTAAGCCGGATGCTATATGATTAAAGTACTCAGCTAGGACACTATAAATAAAGATAGGTGTGATGTGACATGCAAAAAAAATTATCAATTATGGAGATAGAGCGTTTTGCCATTCACGATGGACCGGGTATACGTACGACGGTTTTTTTGCAAGGATGTCCCTTGCATTGTTTATGGTGCGCTAATCCGGAGTCGCAGAAAATAGGCATGCACTTGTTATATTTTGCTCATAAATGTGTTGGATGTGGCGCTTGTTATAGAGCCTGTCAGTATGAAGCTATTTCTTTTGAAAACGAAAGACCAGTTTTTCATAGAGAAAAATGCGTCCAATGCAGAAAGTGCGAAGAGGTGTGCATTCCAAATGCCATACACTTTTCAGGTGAAGTAATGGAAGTTAGCGACATTGTAGATAGAATATTGAGGGATAAAGAGTATTATAAAAATTCTGGAGGTGGCGTTACTATTTCCGGAGGCGAAGCATTTGTTCAGTTTGAAGGCTTTATGGAACTACTGAAACAATGCAAAGAACATAAAATTCATACAGCAGTAGAGACATGCGGACAATATAGTACAGAGAAAATAAGAGAAGTAATGCCACTCGTGGATTTATTCCTCTTTGATTTGAAGCATACGAATGCTCAAAAACTATATGAATATACAGGCGGAGATTTACACCAAATACTAGCTAATATACAGTACGTAGCAAGTACTGACCCAACTAAAATTATTATCAGAGTTCCAGTTCTTCCAGGATTTAATTTCGATGAACAATCTCTTGAAGATATGTTCGATAAAATTGTGGAGTATGGTATAAAAAACGTACATTTATTACCATATCATACATTAGGCGTTAATAAGTACGAACAATTAGGACGACCTTATACCTTTGCTTCTACAACTAGCGTAATGAAAGAAGAGTTGGTACCCTACAAAAAGTTGGGTGAAAGTAAGGGGCTGAGAGTTCAAATTGGAGGATAAGATGAATAAAATCAGGTTTGCAATTATTGGTACCAATTTTATTTCTATGAGATTTTTAGAAGCAGCGCGCCTGGTTAATCAATTTGAGCTTGCAGCGGTTTATTCGCGAAGTAAAGAAAAGGGAAGAACATTTATACAGGATATAAAGCGTGTTGAGGTATTCGATAATTTAGATGATCTAGCAAAGGCAAAGGATATAGATGCAGTATATATTGCAAGTCCGACATGTTGTCACGCTGCACAAAGTATTCAGATGCTAAAAAGTAAAAAGCATGTTTTTTGCGAAAAACCTGTTGCATCCAATTCGTTGGAATGGAAAAAAATGATGAAGGCTGCTGATGAAAATAAAGTTATTGTTTTAGAAGCAATGCGTCCTCTTTTTACACCGGGCTACAAAAGGATTAAAGAAAATCTCTTGAAAGTTGGGAATATAAGAAGAGTTAGTTTAAGTTACTGTCAGTATTCATCTAGATACGATCAGTTTAAAAAAGGGATTAGAGAAAATGCATTTAGACCAGAGCTTTCAAATGGTGCGTTGATGGACATAGGCGTTTATTGCGTGGAAGTGTTAGTTGGATTATTTGGTAAGCCAAGCCGAATTTGCGCACATGGATATATCCTTCCTGAAAGTATTGATGGGATGGGGAGTGTAACAGCAGTATATGATGGTATGCAGGCAGATCTTGTGTATTCTAAAATTACAGATTCGAAGATACAGTGTGAAATACAAGGAGAAAAGGGAACACTTTACTTTAATGATATTGTTGGACCTAGAAATATTAGCATAAGGTATAGAGATGGGTCTTGTGAAATACTGCCAGAAGATGCAAACCCATGTGATATGACTTATGAAATTGAAACCTTTATGGATATGATTCATACAGAGTGCTTTCACAGTGAGTACAATAAAATATCTTCAGCAGCGATGGAAGTCATAGATGAAGCGAGAAGACAAATTGGCATTGTTTTTCCGGCAGACTTATACTAAATAGATAGCGCATAGTTTGATGACGCGTACACTAGTCCCCGATTTGGGGGCTTTTGCATATGCGTAGGCAAGATATCCTAAAGGTAATCACATCTAAGTACAAATAAGTATAAGCTCAAGAAATGGGCTAGGTTATACGAGATAGGATATTAAGTAGGCTTTTTGATATGAGGCTGGGGTAGATGTATTTCACCCAGTTCAAAAAGGTTGCATGGATGAGATGGAAACTGTAAAGAAGTATGGAGATAGAATGGCTTTTTTGGCAGGTGTTGATGTCCAGCATCTTTTGCCAGAAGGAACTACAGACGAAGTGCGTAAAGGAATCACGGAAGTTATAAGTCTATATAAACGTATTTAAAAGCGAAAACCTACTTGACATCATATGAAAATATGAAGTTAAGTAGGTTTTTACTTTCTATGCTAAGGGGCTTCTTTTTATACCAACATCTTTTGCTAGAAGAGACTACAAGAGAAGTGCGTAAAGGAATTATGGAAGTTATAGATTCTGATTAAACTGTTTCACGGCGTCGTACATTGCAATAAGATTTTCAACAGGCGTTTTACCCACTACGTTATGAATAGGATTAAAGATAAATCCACCTCCGGGAGAGAAAATATCAAGTCTTTCTTTAACTTGCGCACGCACTTCTTCAGGAGTACCAAATGGAAGAACTTGTTGCGTGTCTACTCCACCACCCCAAAAAACAAACTTATCTCCATATTTTTCTTTAAGCATTTTAGGATCCATACCAGCCGCAGAGCACTGTACGGGGTTGAGAATATCGATCCCTGCATCAGCAAAGTCATCTAGTAGAGGGACGATGGCACCACAGGTATGATAAAAGACTTTCCAATTCGTATTTTGGTGTACCCAATCATTTAATTTCTTGTGAAAAGGCTTATAAATTGTACGATAGGTTTCTACAGAAGCAAAAGGGCCATTTTGTGTACCAAAATCTGTACCACTTAGCCAAACAGCTTGGACCCTATCACCTACAGCTTGTTTGTAGATCTCAAGATTTTTAAGAGCTACTTCACATTGCATATCAAAGATTTCCATAATATATTCAGGATAAAGAATATGTGCCATCAGCCAATCTTCCATTTTTCTAATGCCCTGTGGTGCTTTTTTGAGCCATGCAGCAGGAAGTCCCGCGACATCACCAAAACCGCCGCCGCCGCACATGCCAATGACGCCATACTTTGTTTCGGTATGCAGTCGTATAGATTCTTGCTCTAAGAACTTAGCTGTGTCATGGTCAAATACAGAAAAATCTTCAGCAAAATCCTCACGGGCATTTAGATTATCTTCATCAAAGTTACCGCCACGATCAATATTATCAAAGAAATAACCACCAGCAGGCAGCTTCATACTAGGCGGAAAACGATCATCTCCTTGTGCATACGTGTAAGTAACCCCATTTTGATCAACATTAAGTTTCATATCACCGGCTATATAAGTAGGTGTACCATCAGGCATCATCCAAGGCTTCCAGTTATTATTTTTTATGCCCAGGAAGTTTGCGGGATTCCATAGTCCGATGACATCAGCTCCTACAGCACTTAACACATCTTCGTCAACTGTTCCAAGAATTTGAAAAGGCTCATGCACCTTAATCGGTTTAGCAGGCAGACCTAAAGCCTCACGAAGCTGATAAAGGGTACTTGCACTTATACCTGTTTGAGAAGTTGAACCTAAATCCATAACGACACGGTCAGGCTCTTCGTGGTTTAAAGTTTTAATAAATCTTTCTCTGGAATTCATCATTTATCACCCCTATATTTAATAATCTTGCTTATTTAGATAGGCTTATTATATAATGAAAATACAAATGAATCATTAGGATAGATTGCTAAGATATATTAAAATCTTGCTGCTAAGTGAAAAGGCGTAGGGAGACAGGTATGGAAATTAATGAAGCAGGCGTATTAAATACATCTGAAATGCATTTTTGTACACCAAGCAATAATGCTAAAATGATGTTTTTCTATTTAACCAGTGTGGGGCATTTTTATTGTGATGGTAATTATGTCGTTAAAAGAGATACTTTTAACAGCTTTCTTCTGATGGTTGTGGTAAAAGGAGAAGGAACAGTTGCTTTTGAAGGGAAGACGTATGCTATTAAAGCAAACGACTTAGTATTTTTGAATTGTCATAAGCCGCACTGTTATAAATCATCAGGTGGTTGGGAAACTTATTGGGTGCATTTTGACAGTCAATTAGCCAGTCATTTTTTTGATCTTATTTATGATAGAATGGGGTGTGTCATTCCATTATTTGATAACCTCTGTATAAAAAAGAATATAGAAAATATTATACAATCTTTCAGTGAAGAAGAACCTCTAGCAGAGCCTGTTGTATCAGCGTACTTGCATACGATTCTTACAGAACTTATTATGCATACAAATGCTTTCCAAAATATTTCACAAGGGACGGGATTTGTGTTAGATGCTATCATTTACATCGAGGCCAACTATGATAAGCAGTTGACACTGCAAGAAGTAGCGGAAAAAGTGAATATAAGTCTCTTTCATTTTTCGAGAGTATTTAAAAAAGAAACAGGCTATGCACCTTATGAATATATTATTAAAACACGTATTAACCATGCTAAAAACCTACTTAAAAGGTCTGATAAAACAGTTAAGCAAGTTGCTTTTGAAGTTGGATTTAATAGTGAGACTAATTTTATACAGACTTTTCATCGTATGACTCATATGACCCCCTATGTTTTTAAAATGACACCAGTATAATGGAAAAATCAAAAGCTAAAACCTACTTGAAATCCTATGAAAGGTTGAAAGTGGTTTTTGTATTGTAAACAGAGTACTTTTATAATAATCTATTGAGGTAAGATCTTCTTGCTTGATTTATAACGGATAAAAATTTAAATAGTAAATGAGGTTCTAATCCTATGAAAAGAAGCTATAAAAGAAAAATTTTTAAAAGAAATATAAAAACTAAATTAGTATTATCTTTTATAGGCATTACGATACTCCCTATAGTACTTATATGTATGTATTCGTATTGGAATTTACAAGATAGTATCAAACAAAATTATTACCAAGATAGTAAGCAGGCAATAATAGGATTCGATAGTAACTTAACTATATATTTTAATGAGTTAGAGAAATTAACTACAAGTATATTTAAATCTAAAGATATACAGTCAATACTTACAAGTGAACCTGAAACAGAGTTAAATAAGCTTAAAAGTTATTGGATACTGGATGTGTATTTGAATAATCTTATTTTGGCAAGGCCTGATGTAAGTCATCTGAAAATATATTCTAAAACAGATATAGTCTACGAAAAAAACATGACTTCGACAGAAAAGTTATTTGATACAGATCAAGAGGTAATAAGGATTTTAGAGAAAAATAATAGTAAATTTGTAATTTATGGAACAAGAAAGTCTGATACTTCTACGCAGCATCCACGGTATTATATAACTGTGGGCAGGCAAATAAAGAATCTTAATTCTGGTGAAGATATAGGTTATGTTATAATTGACCTTTCGTATGATATGATAAATAAAATCTTTTATAATAAAAATGCCAAAGATAACATGTTAGTAGTAAATTCAAATGGAAGTATTATATATGATAGAGAAAATAAAAATAATATAACAAAAAACTACAATGATATAGAAGAATATAAAGATCATTATGAAGGTGAAAAAGAAAAAAAATATATTGCTCGAATAGATAGTGAAAAACTAGGATGGAGCTATATAAGAATTACTAATATGAATAATTTGTTTGGAACTATAAATAAAATAGCTAAAACTTTAATAGTGATGGGCAGTTCTTGTTTTTTAGCATTTTTATGTGTCGCTATTGTGATTTCAAATAATATTTCTAAACCCTTAAAAAAATTAGAAGATACTATGGAAAAAGCAGAAAGTAATAACTTTAATGAGATAGCATTAATACCTAACACTTATGACGAAGTAAATAATCTTACAAGGCGTTTTAATGTTATGCTTGTAGAAATCCATAGGTTAATTGAAAATGAAAAAGAAATTGAGAAGAAGAAGGCAAAATCTGATTATAGAGCCTTACAATTACAAATTACACCACACTTTCTATATAATTCATTAGAATCAATTAATTGTTTAGCACAAATTCGAGGCGTTCAGGATATTTCAGAAATGGTTTTAAGTCTAGCAGATATTTTTAAATATAATATGAGACATGATGTAAAATATGTAAGGCTAGAAGATGAAATCAAACATGTAAAGAATTATTGTATGTTACAAGCAGTGCTTTTTCAGGACAAGTTTAAGATCATTTATCATTTGGAGGATAAATATCTTGAATGCAAAGTTCTTAAATTTATGTTACAGCCAATAGTAGAAAATGCTATAAATCATGGGATGAAAAGTTTGAAAGAGAATGGAAGAATAGTTATAAGTGTATTAGATACATCAGAAGAAATAATAGTGAGTGTTTCAGATAATGGAAGTGGCATGTCTCAGGATAATGAAGAAGAATTAAATGAGTTATTAAGTAAGGATATTAATCAAATATATAATTACAACGCTAATAAGAGCAGTATTGGTTTATCTAATGTACACTTAAGATTGAAGTTGAGTTTTGGTGAAAAGGCAGGGTTAAGTATTATTACTAAAGAAAACGAAGGAACAACAGTAAATATTCATATACCGATAGAAAGAAGTGAAGAGCGTGACTTATAAAATTTTAATAGTGGATGATAACCCTCTTATAAGAATGGGGCTTATAAGCATGATACAATGGGAACAATTTAATGCTCAATTATGCGCAGAAGCAGAAAATGGTTCTCAAGCATTGAGCATTATAGAAAAAGAGCAACCGGATTTGGTCATAACAGATATTAGAATGCCTGAAAAAGATGGATTGTTTTTACTAAAAGAGATACAAGAAAGGTATTCTCAAATTTCTACTATTGTTGTAAGTGCATATGATGAATTTGATTATGCCAAACAAGCGATATGTTCAGGTAGTCTAAATTATATCCTCAAACCTATTAATCCTAAAGAGCTAAACGATACAGTAAGAAAAGCTTTAACTGAATCTGAAAAACGAAAGAGTGAAATGCTCACTAAACAAACATGGGGGTTATATGACAGGCTCAAGGAAGAAATTTTACAAAAAAGTATGGGCAGTAATGTTAATATAGTTACAATAGTATTTAGTTTTAAATGTGAGATAGGCTCAGAACCTGAAATAAGCGATATTACAGAGTTAATAGATCATATTGATTTAGATTATATTGTTATGAGAAAAGACAAAATATATGTACTTATTATATATAGTAATAACATAATCAGTGTTCAAAGAATAGAAGAGTTATGCAATCCATTTATTAAAAATATAAAAACTTTTATTGATAAAAAAAGTCTATTTGGTATTTCACTGCCCTGTAAATTAGATCAATTTGAGAATTCTTATAATAACGCTATATATGCTTCTGCAAATACGATATTTTATGAATGTGACTACTTAATTTATGAAAAAATGCCCCAAAATGAGAGCTTAAGTATTAGTTTAGAAGTGTATGAAAAAGAAATAAAGCTTTATATTGTGAGTGGAAACTATAGTAAGGTAGGTGATATAATAAATCAAATAAGAAATAGTATTAAGGTTAGAACCAATGCTAATCATAATAGCCTATTAACAGTATCGATAGACTTATTAAAAATATTGCTAGCAGTAGACAAAAAATATATTGATAAAATTAGAATCATAATGATGAGACTTGAAAACCACTATCAAAAAATAGAATTTTTTAGTGTGGAAGAAATTAATAGTGCAGTAGACACTATTGTTCAAGAAATAGCAGATGACTATATTAGGAATATAAGAGATAAAAGTGATTTAATTTATAGAATAAAAAATATGATCGCGCTAAACTACAGCAGTGATATAAGCCTTAGCTCTATATCTGAATTATTTTACGTTAATGCATCATATCTTAGTAGATTATTTAAAGAAGAAACGGGTTGTAATTTAAATAAGTATATAACTCATGTGCGAATAGAGGTGGCAAAAAATTTATTAAAAAATACAGATGAAAAAATATGTAATATTGCAGAGAGAGTAGGTTATAGTGATAGCGATTATTTTATAAAGGTTTTTAAAAAAAGTACAGGGTTATCTCCTAATGCCTATAAAAAGATGTAAATAATAAATTTATATCTATTTTAAATAATTAACATATACTTTTATACAGGCAATTTTAACATGCTTTCAGCCTCTTTTGCTGTTATTTTCTAAACGTAGCAATAAAAGAACTGTTAATTGTTAGAAGTGCTTTTTTTATGTATAAATAATCGAAGGAAAGGTAAAAAAATTACTATATTTCGAACAAATTATTACCTACTTGTTTTGTAAATTATGCACTAGAATATAAGTGTAAAAGAAAAAATAATAGGAGGAAATTAATATGAAAAAAATCTTAAGCTTATTATTAGTAATGGTAATGGCGATGATGGTATTTGGGGGATGTGCAAAAGATAATAAAAATGTAGCAGAAGAAAAAAAAGCAGCTGAACCAGCAACTAAGTCAAAAGACACAAGTAATGAACAGGTAGAGATTACATATTATACTTGGGCACAATTGAATGAATATCCTGAAAACATGATTGAAGCATTTGAAAAGGAAAATCCTAATATTAAGGTAAACCTTGAAGTAGCATCAACTAATGTTGAAGAATACCTTCAGGTACAAAAGGTTAAAATGCTTTCAGGCGAAGGACTAGATGTGACTACTCTAAGACCTGAGACGAGAAAAGAATATGTTGATGCGGGTTATTTATTAGATTTATCAGGCAAGGAATTTCTTAAAAATTATAAACAAGAATACTTAGATTTAGTAGCAGTTGAGGGCAAAATATATTCAATTCCTTATGCTCTAGATGTAATGGGTACAATTTATAATAAAACAATGTTTGAAAAAAATGGTTGGAAAATCCCAACAAATAAAAAAGAGTGGCTGGAATTATGTGATACTATAAGCAACGCGGGAATCACACCAACTGTTAACGGATATAAAGATGCTTGGCCAATAGCTTGTGATATAGCACCATTTTTACATGGCGTATTAGTTAAAGATCCGGATATTTTTGCAAAAATAGATAGAGGTGAGGCGAAATATACAGATCCGATTTTCCAAGAAGCATTTAAAGAGATTGCTGATTACTTATCAAGTAATGCAGTATCAAAAGATGCAATAGGATTAAGTTATGATCAAGCAGCATCATATTTTGCAACAGAAAAGGCTGCTATGATGGTACATGGTGAGTGGGGTGTAGGCGCTATTCAGAATGCAAACCCTGGTTTTGAAATGGGAACATTTCCAATTTTATATAATAAAGAGGGTGAAGATCTAATAGGTTCTGTTTCAATTGGTCAAAGTCAAGCTGTCACATCGTTTTCAAAACATCCAGAGGCGGCATTAAAGCTTGTAGAATTTATGTCATCACAAAAAGGTGCTCAGCTCTTTGCGGATGTAATGGCTAACTTTACACCTGTTTCTGGTGTTACATCAGAAGGTATGAGTCTTTGGACAGATGTACTCACACTTCCAGCTTTAGACTTTTACTATAACTTACAATATTCAGGTGCAAATGCAGAAATGTATAAAGTACTTCAATTAATGTTTATTAATGAAATAACACCAGAGGAAGCGCTACAACAGATACAATTAGTACAAGATAAAAAACCAACTAACTAAGTTTAGAAATAAGTTATTAATCTAACTTTGTTATGGGAGTTATTTCACTATAACAAGGTTAGGTTAATTTTAGATAGGAGCAAAAAATAATGCAAAATTCAAGGAAGAAAATATTGCCGTATATGTTTATGTTGCCAGCCATATTATTAATACTTTTTATATATTTAATACCTTTTGTTTATAGTATAGTTATTAGCTTAACTGATTGGAACGGTATAAGTAAAAATATGAATTTTATTGGCATTAAAAACTATATAGACATTGTAAAAGAAAAATCCTTGCAACAAGTATTAAGAAATAATGTGGTTTATTTCATAGAAATTGTTATAATACAAAATGTTTTAGCTATGCTTATAGCTGTTTTATTAAATGGTAAGTTTAAAAGTAAAAATTTTTTCAGAGCAACCCTATTTATGCCAACTGTAGTTTGTACAGTAGCAGTAGGTTTTATTTGGAACTTAATGTTTGATCCGGTCAGTGGTCCAATTCCTGGATTAATACAATTTTTAAACATTCCTGGTTTAAAAGATATTATTTGGCTAGGTAATCCACGCACGGCTCTCCATACTATTGTACTTGTTAATACATGGCAATGGACTGGATGGAGCATGGTTATTTATATTGCTGGGCTGCAATCAATTGATGAAGGGCTATACGAAGCAAGCAGCATAGATGGAGCTAATAGTTGGAAAAAGTTTTTTCATATTACGCTGCCATTATTAGCACCTTCTATTACGATTAATATAGTAACTGCAAGTATAGGCGCTTTTAAAATATTTGATTTACCATTTGTAATGACAAAAGGTGGGCCAGGTCGTGCAAGTGAATCATTAGCAATGGCTATCTATAACAACTCTTTTTCACTTAATAAAATGGGTTATGGTACTGCAATATCTTTAGTATTATTTTCAATTATTTTGACTATCTCTATATTTCAGACAATGTATTTTCGAAAAAGAGAGGAAAACATCTTATGAATATAGTTAAAAAAAATAAACTAAAACCTAAAAATATTATAAGAATATTTATCCTAATAATATTAACATTTATAACACTGTGCCCTTTTTTGATATTAGTTATGGTGTCTCTAAAAACAAAGAGTGATTTCATGTTAAACCCTTTAGGCATACCTATAGTATGGAATTTCCAAAATTATATTACTGTTTTTAAGAGATCTAATATTATGCAATCATTTCTAAATAGCTCGACTATAACAGTTATATCAGTTCTATTTCAAATTGTTTTTGGTGCAATGGTTGGCTACGCGCTTACTAAGATGAGTTTTAAACACTCCAAGGTATTTACATCGTTATTTTTAGTTCCTATGATTTTTCCAATTCAAGCAATAATGATTCCTATTTATATTATTTTTATAAAGTTAGGACTCGTTAATACTTATTTTGGATTAATTATTATCTACATAGCAACTGGTTTGGCATTGGTTATCTTCATGATGACAAGTTTTATGAGGACAATTCCTATTGAAATATCAGAGTCAGCTTTTGTAGAAGGGGCTGGGCATCTTACAATATTTTTTAAATTAATATTACCGCTGTTAAAACCTATTGTAGCAACTACTGCTATAATCAGTGGATTGAGTATATGGAACGACTTTTTTATGCCCCTTATTATGATAACCAAGAAGGATCTTAAAACATTACCGCTTAAAATATATGACTTTATGGGCCAGTACTCAAGTGACTGGACATTAATTGCTACTTGTATAGTATTTGTTATTGTACCTATTATTATAGTTTATTGTATGCTGCAAAAATATATTATTAGTGGTGTTGCAGCAGGAGCTATTAAAGGGTAAAGAAGCACATGAAATGGTGATAGACTATAAAAAAATCCTAATATATTAGCTAAGGAGAATTTGAAATGACGGGCAAGCAACGCTTTATATCAGCAATGAATTTTAAAAAACCAGATGATTATGTATCTATGTATGAACTTGAATTTCAAATCTATAGTGAGTATGTGGGGAAAGAACCTATTATAGGTTTTGAATATGGAAAACTTTCAAAAAAAGAAAAAGAAAAGGCGCTACATACAAATGCAGAAATATTTGTAGAAACAGCAAAAAAAGCGGGACATGATATGATAAGAGATGTTGCCTCATATTGGGAAATAGCTCCAGGGGAACCTGCTGCGTTATGGCTGCCAGAAATAGAAGATAGAGTTAATCAACTTAAAGCCATTAAAAAGCTTGCAGGAGATGACTATTTTATTATCGGTACCGTATCAGGTCCATTGGCGATTCCAGATGGCAATCATATATATGATTTTGCTATTCAACTTTCTGAACAGCCTGAAGAAATACATGCTGAATGCGAAAAATTTGTTCGTGATGCATATGAACTACAAAGCAAGTTCTTGGAAGCTGGTGCAGATGGTATTATGAATGCTTGTGATGTAGCATTTAATAGTGGCACATTTATGTCTCCACAGCATATGGATGAATTCTTTTTTCCATACTTTAATAGATGGGGTTGATGGACTTAAAAGTCAAGGAGTCATGACAATTTGGCATACTGATGGAGATATCACACTTTTACTTGATAAGGTTATTGAAAGTGGAATAAGTGCAATTCAGTGTATTGATCCACTGGCTAATATGGATATAGTGAAAACGAAGAAAAAACTTTATGGAAGAACAGCCATTATAGGTAATATCGATTGTTCTATTTTGCAAAGGGGTACCCATGAAGAAATTGATGCTGAATGTAAAAGAATAATTGAAGCGTGTAAAGGTGATGGTGGATTTATTTTTGGTGGATGTAATGCCATATTTAAAGGCATACCTGCTAAAAATTATCAAGTGATGGTAGATGCAAGGTATAAATATGGTATAGAATAAGGGTATTAACTCAATTGCTATACTTAAGGTTAATTATAAAATAGAGGAAAGGAATATAAAAAATATGACATTTAAAGAGAGATTAAATTTATTACAAGAAGAACATGAAAGATTAGTTGTGCAGAAGAATGAAATTGCAGGACTTGGTAATGGGGTAGTTGATCGCTACAAGAATCCGGTTATTACTGAAAATCATACCCCTCTATCTTGGAGATATGATTTAAATGAGCAAACAAATCCTTATTTAATGGAACGTTTAGGCATTAATTGTGCCTTGAATTCTGGAGCTATTGAAATAGATGGCAAGTTTTTGCTGGTTGTTAGACTAGAAGGCGTAGATAGAAAGTCTTTTTTTGCAGTAGCTGAAAGTGAAAATGGTATTGATAATTTTAAATTTTGGGAGTATCCAGTTATCATGCCAGAATCAGAAAACTTAGAAACAAATGTTTATGATATGCGCCTGACAAAACACGAAGATGGCTGGATTTATGGCTTATTCTGCGTAGAGAGAAAAGACCCAAAGGCGCAAGATGGAGATACTTCATCTGCAATTGCAAGCTGTGGCATTGCCAGAACAAAAGACTTGATCACGTGGGAAAGATTACAGGACTTACAAAGTAATGCACAACAACGTAATGTCGTACTTCATCCAGAGTTTGTAGATGGCAAATATGCACTCTATACACGTCCATCAGATGGCTTTATGGATGTAGGAAAAGCTGGGGGGATTGGTTTTGCGCTTGTAAGCGATATTGCAAATGCCAAAATAGAAAATGAAGAGATTATTGAACGTAAAATTTATCATACGATAAAAGAAAGTAAAAATGGTGCCGGAGCAGTGCCGATTAAAACAAACTATGGGTGGCTGCATATTGCACATGGTGTAAGAAATACAGCAGCAGGACTTCGCTATGTATTATATTGTTTTATGACTTCCCTCGATGATCCAAGAAAAGTAATCTATTCCCCAGGAGGCTATTTTATGGCACCAAGAGGATCAGAACGTGTAGGAGATGTATCTAATGTTTTATTCTGTAACGGTGCTGTTGTAAAAGAAAATGGTGATGCATTTATCTATTATGCATCAAGTGATACAAGACTCCATGTAGCAACTACGACGATTGATAAGCTGCTAGATTACTGTATGCATACTCCAGAGGATGGGTTAAAGACCTATGATTGTGTACAACAAAGAATTGAGTTAATTAAAAAGAACCAACTAAGCTAAAAAGATGTATTAAGTAATTTTTGCAAGAGAAATAGTGGATGAGAAGGCCCCTTAGTATAGAAATCTATCATTCTATGCTAAGGGGCCTCTTTTTATGCATAAAATAAAAAAAAAATCCACTTTATTATTTAAAAATGGAGAAAATATTTATTGACAGTTTTCTGGAGATTATATATAATGACACTATAATAAGTGTTATAAAATAAGTTTGATTTAGATGGGAGTTAGGCGATGAATGCAGAAGAGCTATTACAGAAACTAAAAGGTGGACTGATTGTTTCTTGCCAAGCGCTAGAAGAGGAACCACTACATGGTTCTGAGGTAATGGGAAAGATGGCACTAGCTGCTAAGATGGGTGGTGCCGTTGGCATACGAGCTAATACGGTGCAAGATATTATAGAGATTAAAAAAAATGTAGATTTACCAATAATAGGTATTATCAAACAAGAGTATGACAATTCTCCTGTATATATTACCCCTACAATGAAAGAAGTAGATGCGTTAATGGCTGTGGGGGTAGAAATTGTTGCAGTTGATGCCACTATAAGAACAAGACCAGATTCTTTAGATATACATACTTTTATTCAAAAGATTAAGACTAAATATAGCACATGTGTTATCATGGCAGATGTTTCAACGATAGAAGAAGCTAGACTGGCACAGCAGTGTGGCGTAGACATAGTGGCTACGACCTTATCTGGCTATACGGATTATACAAAGTCAAAAGATGGCCCTGATTTTGAACTTGTTGAAGTGATCTTAAAAGAGCTAGAACTTCCATTAATTGTTGAAGGTAAAATTAATACGCCAGAGGAAGCTGCAAAGTGTATCGAGATGGGTGCTTGGGCAGTAGTAGTTGGCGGTGCAATTACAAGACCACAGCAAATTACAAAGCGTTTTGCAGATAAAATTTATAAAAAAAGTTAAAGAGTATCCGGGGCAAAGCTTGTGATATGTAGTGGCGATAAAAAAAGAGGTGAAGACTTTTGCAGAAAAACTATGGAGAGTATGATGTCATTATAGCAGGCGGCGGTACCGCTGGTGTTATTGCAGGTATTACTGCGGCTAGATATCATTTAAAGACATTGATTGTTGAACAAATGGGATGTTTAGGTGGCTCACAAACTGCTGCAATGGTTACACCCATGATGGATCTGCTTATTGAAGGAAACCCAGAGATTTCTGGTATTAATCAAGAAATAAAAAAAGTATTGCAGCAGCAGCAAGAAGGTCGAGATAATTGGTTTAATCCAGAGGCGCTTAAATTTGTCTTAGAAGATTTATTTTTGAAGGCAAAAGGAGAACTACTCTATTTTACGCATGCCATTGACGTCATTAAAGAAGAAAATGTAGTCAAGGGTATTGTCATTCATAATAAAAGCGGTATACAAAAGATAATGGGTAAGATTGTAATCGATGCTACAGGAGATGCGGATATAGCAGCAAAAGCTTCTGTACCGGTTGAATCAGGTAAAAAGACAACTGGTGTCAATCAGCCACTGTCTGTGAGATTTGAAGTTGCTAATATTGACTTAGAGCAATTTGGAGCTTTTTTGAGAAACCTCGGACAGACAGAAGAGACGGAACCAGAAAATTGTTATGGGGCACATACACCAGATGCTATATGGCCTCTAAGTCCAGTATTTGAAAAAGGATTAAAGCAAGGTCTTATTACAGAAGAAGATGCAAAATACTTTCAATTTTTTGCAATCCCAGGAAAGCCAGGGGCACTAGCCTTTAATTGTCCGGAAATCTTTAGTAAGATAGACGGAACCAACACAGACCACCTTACACAGGCGATGGTAAAAGGGCGTAGAGCAATCAGCCGCTTGTTAAAGTTTATGAAAGTCTATTTTAAAGGATTTGAAGAAGCCTATTTACTGATGGTTGCACCTATGGTAGGGATAAGAGAAAGTAGAAGGATTATAGGAGAGTATCAACTAACTGGTGCAGACGTAGCTGGATATAAAAAGTTTGAAGATGGCATTGCAAAGTGCAATTACTATATGGATATCCACGATATGTCAGAAGATGAAAAAAGACAGTTGGAAAGTTTTAAAAATGAACACATATTAGCCGGACAAAGGTATTTTGAAGTCCCATTTAGAAGCTGTATTCCAAAAGGTGTAGAAAACCTATTGGTAACAGGAAGATGTATTAGTGCAGATTTTGAAGCACAATCAGCCATGAGGATTCAGCAAGTCTGCAGAGCATTAGGTGAAGGATGCGGGCATGCTGCCTATATAGCCATTACAAAAAATCAAAAGCTGCGTGAATTAGATGGCAAAGAAGTAAGAAATTTGATGCGTCAAAACGGAGCCATGATGTAAATGGTACATAATTAAAATTTTTATTAAAACCAAGGGGGAAATAAGAATGAAAAAAAGACTGATCGCACTTGCATTAAGTTGTGCAATGGTAGCTACACTAAGCGTAGGATGTAAAAAAGCAGAAGAGCCACAGGTGGTAACACCAAAAGCTACGGAGGAACAAAAAACAGAAGAGCCAGTTACAGCATCTTTGGAGCCAGTAGAAGTAGAATTTTGGACAATGCAATTATCACCTACTTTTGATGAGTATTTAAATAGTGTCATTGGTGGTTTCCAAGCAGAAAATGAACATATTACTGTAAAATGGGTAGATGTACCATGGGGTGATATGGAAACTAGAATTTTAGCAGCAGCGGCATCTGGACAAATGCCAGATGTAGTTAACTTAAATCCACACTTTGCACAACAATTAGCACAAGTTGGTGCACTTTCAGATATGGAAGTCTATGCAGCTGATGTGAAAGATGAATATTTCAAAGGGGCTTGGGAAGCATCAAGATTTGAAGGAAAAACATTTGCGCTTCCTTGGTATTTAACAACAGGTATTACATTCTATAATAAAGAGTTATTTGAAAAAGCAGGGCTTGATGCAAGTAAGGCACCAGCAACTTACGAAGAAGTCTACGAAGCAGCCAAAGCCATCAAAGAAAAAACAGGTAAGTTTGGATTTATGCAAGCCATTTCAGAGCAGCATGCGATGGAAGACTTTGAAAAAATGGGTGTACGTCTATTTAATGAAGATTATACAAAAGCAAACTTTACTTCTGAAGGCGTAATGGAAGGCGTAAAATTCTTTAAACGTATGTTAGATGAAGGCTTAATGCCAAGAGAATCTTTAACAGAAGGAACAGGTACTGCAATCCAAATGTATAGTGCAGGCGAGGTAGCGTTATTCCAAGGTGGTACTTCTCATGCAGGAATGATCGAATCTAATAATGCAGAGGTATATGGTAAAACAGCAGCAGGTGGACAATTATTAGGTGTAAATGGTAAAATAAACGTAGCTGTTATGAATATTGCAGTAGCAGAAGCAACTGAAAATAAAGAAGCAGCTGTAAAATTTGCCACTTATTTAACTAATGCACAAAACCAATTAGAGTTTGCAAAAATCTCTGGAGCAATTATTCCGTCTACAAAAGGATCAATAAGTGATGCATTCTTTACAGGAACACCTAAAGATGCAAGAGAATACGCAAGAATGGAAAGTGCAAAACAGATTGATAAAACAGATCAAATCTTCCCACCAATCAAAAATTGGAGTGAGATTCGTAATGCATTTACAGAAGCACTACAAAGATCATTAGTAGGAGATGCAACACCAGAAGAAGCATTTAAAGCCGCAGAAGATAAAGCGAATGCACTCTTAGCAGCAGAATAGATTAAATATATGAAGCCCTACATTTGTAGGGCTTTCATTAAAGAAAGAGAGGGTATGATGATGAAAAGAAAACTCCGCTTATATAAGCCTTGGACCCCTTATTTGTATTTAGCTCCTGCATTTGTAATTCTGATTACTTTTGTATTTTTGCCATTACTACAAGCGCTTATATACAGTTTTCAAAGCTATAATGTTTTTACACCACCTACAGCTGTAGGTCTTAAAAACTATCAATCTTTATTAAGTGATCCAGTATTTCTTAAGTCAATGCAAAATACAATTATGTATTTTATTGGCGTTGTGCCGCCGCTTGTTATTTTACCATTGTTTATTGCTATTTTAGTTAATCAAAAACTTAGAGGTATTAAATTTTTTAGAGCGGCTTATTACCTGCCTGTTGTAACAAGTATGGTAGTTGCCGGTATTGCGTGGAAATGGATCTATGCAGACTCGGGGCTGCTTAATTATATTTTGATTAGTGTATTCCATATTATAAAAGAACCTATTAACTGGCTGACTTCTCCTAAGACAGCACTTTATGCTGTAATGGCAGTAACAGTTTGGAAAGGTCTTGGTTATTATATGGTGATTTACTTAGCTGGACTTCAATCTATACCAGGTGAAGTGTGGGAGGCAGCAGAAATTGATGGTGCAACAGGATTTCAAAAACATGTGCGTATTACAGTGCCACTTTTAGCCCCTTCGATGGCGGTAGTGGCCGTGATGTCTTCTATGGCGGCAATGAAAGTTTTTGATGAAATCTACATCATGACAGGTGGTGGACCTTTTGGCAGCACCAAAACAGTTGTCTATTACTTATATGAATCAGCATTTACAAAATTGCAGATGGGCTATGCCAGTGCTATGGGATTCATACTATTTTTCATATTATTAATTTTTTCGATAGTGAGTATTTCTATATCTGATCGAAACTATGACGTGTAGGAGGTGGCATATGAATGTAGAAGAAAAAAACAAACTATTAGTGAAAAAATGTATGATGTATGGCATACTGCTTATTCTATTATTAATTTCAGTAGGGCCCTTTTTATGGTTATTATCAACAGCTTTAAAGTCTAGTAATGAGAATTTATTTAAATTTCCACCGGATTTATTTCCTAAAGAGCCAACCTTTGCGAATATGAAAAAAGTGTTTGAGACCATTCCTTTTTTTACATACTTTATAAATAGTGTCATTTTAGCAGTGATTGCTGTCATGAGTGATATTATATTGGGGTCACTTGCAGCCTATCCACTAGCAAGAATGAAGTTTAAAGGAAAAAAGATTATTTTTATGAGTACATTAAGTACAATGATGATTCCTTTCCAAGTTACAATGATTCCTATTTTTATTATTGTGACAAGAATGCAGTTAAAAAACACTTATGCAGGTATCATTCTTCCAACGGCTGTTACAGCTTTTGGTATATTTTTGCTTAGACAGGCATTTTTAGCAATACCGCAATCTTTGGAGGAGGCAGCTTTTATAGATGGATGTAATTCTTTTCAAGTTTGGTATAAAATACTGCTCCCACTTATCAAACCATCGATTGCCACATTAGCTATTTTTACTTTTGTTAATTCATGGGGTAATTTTTTATGGCCTTTACTCATTTTGGATAATAAAAAGATGTATACACTGCCTCTCGGGGTACAGGACTTGCAAGGAACATTTACTACCGATTGGCGCTTGATTGCAGCAGGAGCGGTGCTTTCTATGATACCTATTATTGTTTTCTTTGTAGCGACACAAAAATATTTTATAGAAGGAGCGACTGCAGGTGGGGTTAAAGGATAAAGTATTATATGTTGTAAATCATACACATTGGGATAGAGAATGGTATCAAACCTTTGAACAATTTCGTTATCGTTTAAAAAATGCGGTAGAACATATTGTAGACATGATGGAAGAAGGACAAATGGAGACCTTCTTGTTTGATGGACAGACGATTATACTTGAAGACTATAAAGAAGTGGCAGATGGGGAAGATTATGAAAGACTACTTAGCCTCATTACAAAAAAACAAATAGAAGTAGGACCTTGGTATGTATTACCTGATGAGTTTTTAATCAGCGGAGAATCGCTGCTTAGAAATCTTCAAATAGGGATTCAAACAAGTAAAAGGCTTGGCAGTGATTATCAGATTGGCTATTTGCCAGATACCTTTGGACATATTAGTCAGTTACCACAGATCTTTAGAGGTATGGGTATTGATACGGCATTAATCTTTAGAGGTGCTCTTAGTAAACACACAGAAGTTACGTGGATTGGAGCAGACCAAACCCAGTGTTTAACGATTGTGCTTCCTTTATGGGAAGGTTATTATCAACCTTTTTTAAGTGAAGACGCCTTTAAAGAAAAAACAAAAGAGTATACTGAGCGTATTGAACCCTTCTTAAATACCTCCGAGATGTTGTTGCTTCATGGCGCAGATCACATGGTGCCAGCAAAAGATATTAAATGGCGCATAGGGCTCTTAAATAATTATTTAGAAAACACACAAGTAAAAGAGTGTAAAATGTCCACCTATGTAAAAACACTTTCTGGCAGGGTAACAAAAGAACAAATTGCAGGAGAACAGAGAAACTGCGAAAAAGCATATATACTGCCTGGCGTATTATCAGCACGTTCTTATTTAAAAGTTCAGAACCAGCAATGCGAGGATTTGTTAACAGGATGGGTAGAACCTGTGGATTTATTACGTAAAGATAAAAGTAATTGTGGACAATTTATCACGCATCTATGGAAAACCTTGATTAAAAATCACCCGCATGATAGTATTTGCGGCTGCAGTATTGATGAAGTACATGAAGAAATGGAAATGAGATCTAAGAAAATTATGCAAGCGGGCAATAGTTTTGTGCAGCAGAAGATGAATACAATTTGTCATACAGATCTTCATCAATATAATGACTATCTCTATGTGTTTTATCCTCATCTACACGAAAATCATTCTGTCTATATAGAGACAGAAGTCACTATTCCAGTAGATAAGGACACAGGGAATATTGGATTATATGAAGGGGATACGCGTATTGCTATTGATGTTTTAAGAAGTGAAAAACGTGAAGTTTTTGTATCTGAGATGGAAAAGCAACCTAATTGGTATCCTTGCATTGTGTATACAATTGGTTTTGTAAGCTCTTTTGATGGGATGCAACTTAAGGCATTTCATATTACACAAGAGCCAGTAGAAAAACGCTTGGCACTTTTAATGACAACTAAGAAGCATATAGAAAATGAATATTATAAAATAGAAATAAGTTCAGATGAAACGCTGCGTGTTTATGATAAAAAGACAGGGCTGATATACGATAATCTACACCAAATAACCTCGACGCTCGATTGTGGAGATGAATATACGTACTGTCCGCCGACTTATGATTGTATGACAAAAGCCACTATGCTAAAAGCACCAGTTGTTACAAGCGGAAAGTCTTTTGAAACGATAAGTATCTCACAAGGACTTAATATGCCTCAGGAGCTGGATGCAAAGAGAGATGGTGCAGCAGATGACACGGTACTTTCAGAGATTTTTACAAAAATCACACTCTGTATTAACGATCCAGTTATTCATTTTAAAACCACAGTAGATAATAAGGCAAAAGATCACAGGCTCCGCGTGGGATTTCCACTTTCTAAAAAAGCTGATTGTTCTTATGGCGATACGCCTTTTGATTTGGTAGAGCGTCCAGTACTTTGTGATATTGGGTTTCATGCAGGCAAGCAAAAAGAAGTCCCAGTCAATACACATCCAAGCTCTAGTGTAGTTTATGCGGAGGGTATAGGGGTGTTACACGGAGGTCTGCAAGAGTATGAAGTTGGCTATTATGATGAAAATAGGGATGCTATTTATATGACATTGATGCGATGTGTGGGCTGGCTCTCAAGGGATGATTTTTCTACTAGGGGTGGAGGTGCAGGTCCTAAAATGCCAACACCACAAGCGCAGTGCATAGGCACCTATACATTTGATTACGGGCTTACACTCGCTCAACCTAAAGAGAGATTGATTAATCTGGCAAAACAAATGCGGATTAAATGCATTGTAAACCAAGGGTTATTAGCTGAAATACCTTCTACGCTATGTGCATTAGATAATCCAGACATAGTTGTAACTGCTTGTAAGAAAAACGAAATGAAACATCTTATTGTGCGTCTTTTTAACCCTGCTACGAAGCAGAAGGCGTGTTCACTTACATTTGGCCGGCCACTCAAAAAAGTGTGGGAATCTAATTTGCTGGATGAACCCGTGCAAGAGTTGATAGCTGAAAGTCATAAGATTTCACTGTCTTTAAAGCCTAAGCAGATTTACACACTAACTATAGAACAATAATATTGAGGAGAGACCTGTTATGAATGTACTCTATATCCCTTTAGATGAAAGACCTTGTAATTATAAGTACCCCCAATTGATTGCAGGTATGACAAATCAGATGCAGCTGGTGGTACCTCCTGTTTATTTGTTGGGAGAGAAAAAAAGAGCAGCAGATATAGACTTGCTTTGGGAGTGGATCTATCGAGCAGTACCCCAGTGTGAGGCAGCTATTATATCTATTGAAATGCTTATTTATGGAGGGCTTTTACCCTCTAGAATTCATACCTTATCGGAAGCTGAGTGCCTTGGGCGCTTAGAAAAAATCAAAGAGCTAAAAGATTTATATCCTAAGCTATGTATTTATGGATTTAACCTCATTATGCGTACCCCGACCTACAATAGCAGCGAAGAAGAACCTGACTATTATGAAACACATGGAGAAAATATTTTTCAGTACGGGCGTCTTATGGATCTAAAAGAACGAGTAGGCCTTACACAAGATGAGCAAAAAGAGTTGGATGAAATAATTGAAACAACCAACAAAGAGTTTATCACAGACTATTGTGAAAGGCGTAGTATTAATATAAAAGTTACCGAGGCAGTTGTTGAGACAGTACAAGAAGGCATAATAGATTTTTTAAGTATGCCGCAAGATGACTCAGCGCCCTATGGTTTTACGGCGATAGATCAAAGAAAAATTATAGAGATGATAGGAAAAAGACGCTTATATGATGTGATTCATATGTATCCAGGAGCAGATGAAGTAGGCTGCACACTGCTAGCACGGGTCTATAATATTAAAAACAACAGGATGCCTAAGATTTACGTTTTTTATAGTTCTACATTAGGTGCCCAGATCACACCAAAGTATGAAGATCGACCTTTTGGAGAAAGTGTAAAGTCACATATCTTAGCAGTCGGAGGGTTGCTTGTGGATACAGCCCATGAAGCAGATTTTGTTATTGCTATTAACAGTGCCGGCAAAATCATGCAAGAGTCATGGGAACAGCAGGAAAAAGACGTTACTTATGCGAGCTACCGTAATCTACGAGAGTTTGTGCAGAAAATTGCCTACTATATCAGTCAAAATAAAAAGTGTGTAGTCGCAGATGTAAGCTTTAGTAATGGCGGAGACCATGAACTCATACACATGTTGGATCAGAAAAAGCTATTAGATAAGATTGGTGGTTATGCAGGGTGGAACACAGCGTGCAATACTTTAGGCACTGTTATTGCAACAGGAATCATAGGTTTGCAAGAGGCTGATCAAGTGGAGGTTACTAAGAATTTAGTCTATCGTATACTAGAGGACTGGGGCTATCAAACGCATGCACGTCAACAAGTTATACAAAACTTTTTACCAAAGATCGGGGCTTCTTATTATGATTTTGATTCAAAAGATGAAGAAATACACAGTGAAATGAAGCGTGTCATGCAATCACTATGGCAAGAACATATAGTCCATACATTTAAGGACTATCAAGTACAGATACAAAACGTCTATACCCCTTGGAACCGCATGTTTGAGATTGGCATGGAGTTACTTATAGAAAAGAGGGATTAGCATGAAACATTTTATAGCTCTAGATATAGGTGGAACCAGCATAAAATATGGCGTCATTAATGAAATGGGAGTTATACTAAGAAAAGGTGAGATAAAGACTGAGGCCGAAAAGGGCGGGCAAGCCTTGCTCAAAAAAATAACAGACCTAATCAAAGAGCAGATGCAAGGTGCGCCGCACATTGATGGTATTGGTATTAGTACAGCAGGGCAAGTATGTCCAAAATCAGGGAGTGTTTTATTTGCCACGGATAACTTGCCTGGGTGGACGGGCATAGAGCTTAAAAAGCATATTCAAGACACATTCTTATTACCAGTAGCGGTAGAAAATGATGTGAATGCAGCAGCCTTAGGTGAGAAGTGGTTAGGCGCTGGCAGCGAAGTCGAAGACTTTTTATGTTTAACGATAGGGACAGGAATTGGCGGTGCGATTGTCATAAATGGAAAGGTGTATCACGGTATAGCGGGTACGGCTGGAGAGTTTGGGCATATCGTGATACACAAAGGCGGAAAACCTTGTACTTGTGGCAGCAAAGGGTGTTTTGAACAATATGCATCAACTAAAGCCCTTGCGCTTATAGCAGAAGAAATAAATTTGAAAAATAGATTTAAAAGTAAAATAATTACTGGTAAAATGATATTTGAAGAGGCAGCTAAAGGAGACATAGTGTGTCAGGAGGCAATAGACCTATTTATTAACAATATGGCAGTTGGTATTGCAAGTTTGGTGCATATTTTTAATCCAGGTTTTATTATTATTGGTGGGGGCATCTCTGCACAGGGACTATGGCTTAGCCAAAAAATTGAACAAGCAGTCAAAGCATCTGTTATGCCTTCTTTTGCTAAAGAGCTGCACGTATGCTTTGCAAAGCTCGGAAATGATGCGGGGATATTAGGGTCAGTGTATGGATTACTATAAAAGGCTTAAAAGCAGTATTATAGAAAGGAAGTTGAGATATGGTTCCCAATAATACAGAAGTAGGAAGCGTTTTGCCGATGATCGCAAGTTTGCTTCAAAGCTTTACTAAGTCAGAAAAGAAGGTTGCAGAGGTTGTGTTAAAACAGCCTAGTCAGATTATTTATAGCTCTATCACAGATCTTGCTGAAATGGTGGGGGTTGGAGATACAACTATCATTCGTTTTTGCAGAAAACTTAGATTTAAAGGCTATCAAGGCTTTAAAATGGCACTGGCACAAGAAATATCAGCGAGTAACGGCGAGTCTTCTGTTGTACTTAGCGAAGAGATTGCAGATGATGATGCAACAGATATTGTGATTCAAAAGTTATATCATATCAATACAAGCGCCTTGCAAGAGACGCTTTCTCTATTACAGCAAGAACAAGTATTAAAAGCAGTAGAGCTTATTAGAAAAAGTCGCAGAGTCCATTTTTACGGCGTAGGATCATCTGGCGTTACTGCATTAGATGCCAAATATAAATTTATGCGCATTGGTCTTTTAGTGGACTGTTATATGGATGGACATATGATGGCGATGGATGCTTCTCTACTCACAGGGGAAGATGTTGTTATTGGTATTTCTCATTCTGGCAGTGCAAAAGATACGATACAGGCCTTGTGTCTAGCGAAAGAAGCCGGTGCAAAAACCATTTGTATTACACATCATGCCAGGTCTCCGATTACACGCTATGCTGATGTTATACTTCTGACGGGGTCTAGGGAAGGTCCGCTGCAAGGCGGTGCACTATCAACAAAAATTGCACAGCTCTTTGTGTTAGATATTCTTTATACAGAAGTATTTCGCAGTAACCAAGTAAAATATAGAGAGAATAAGAAGAAAAGCGGAGACGCTATTGAGGAAAAGTTGTTTTAAGAGAAATATAAAATTTTAAGCGCATCCTATCATAAATAACAAGGGGTACCAAACATAATTTTGTTGTTTGGTACCCCTTGTTATTTATGAATTATTGTAAATCTTAAGAAATCTTAATAATTTTAGATATGGATATTAAGAACTTAGAGATAGAATAAGGTCATTAGATAAGAAGGAGAGGAAAAAAGGGATATGAGTGAAAAGGAATATGAAAAATATGAAGAGCGTGAGCAGTATGAGGAGTATAAGCTAGATGATGATAAACAAATAGACTATACAGAGCTTGATGAGGTTGCAGAATATTTACCTGTAAAAGTAGAGGAAGTCTTAACACAAAAAGAAGACATTTTTCAAGAAGAACCTAAGGACACTTCTTTTAAGGCACATACTTATCAAAAGGCTAAGAATCAACATGGTTTCAAAAAATGGTTTATGAAATGCTTGAAGCTTATTTTATTTCTTATGTGTCTGCCTTTTATACTTATAGTAGCAGGGGTGGGGGTATTCGTGGCGATAGCCTTCCTAGGAGGCGGTATAGGACTTCTTGGCGGAGGACTTGTGCTACTCATTGGATCAGCTTTCTTTTCAAGTTACCTCGGAGGAACTCTTATTATGCTAGGCATTACGACTTCGGTAACATTATTTGCAGCTGGTGCATTAGCGATGATTCTATTTATCATCGTAATAAAAGCACTGATAAGTGCGATAAAATATTATTACAAAAAAAGAAAACAAAGTCATGCACAAAGCGAGGTAAGATAACATGAAAAAGTGGATTATTATTTTAAGTGCTATTATGATATTAGGGGCAGCCAGCAGTGGAGCTCTGGCGGGACATATTTATTATAAAGAAATGAAAACCTATGAAGATTATGATAAGCAAGAATTAGAAATGAGTGGTCTTGAAAATATCTACATAGACTCAGCTGTCAAGGTAAGTGTGCAGCCAACAGATGGGCCCGCATACGTTGAGTTTAGTCAGAAATTCACGAGTATCATAGATAAAGTGCCTACTTATGAACTACAAGTAGAGTCAAGGGAGCAGGCAGCTTATATCACGGTAAAGCAAACAGCAGAGTTAGATCTAATGATTGGCATACAGGAAAACAGAACACTCTGTACGCTTTATTTACCTAGGATGGCTCTTGATAAGTTAAGTATTAAAAATCTAGGGAACTATAATCAGGGAGTGGGTGATTTGGAGCTTGATCTTAGGCATAACGATATTAAAGAATTGTTCATTCATACAAACAGAAGACAGACTATTTATATTGATGGTAGTTATGAGAAGGTAGATATTACGCAACAGGGAGGAAGGATAGAAATGCATTCTAAGCTGCCAGTTGACTTAAAAATAGCTGGAAGTGAAGAGTGTCAATTAACAGGAGCTTATAGTAAAATAAAAGTACAAGGAATTCAGCAACTTTTGGATATTAGCTCAGAGCTTCCAGCAGAGGTATGGATAGAAACTGGTCATGGGAGTGTTAAATTAAACGGCAGCTATAAGCAAGTTGATATAAAGGGACATGGGTATATGGATATAGGAGTCAAATCAAATACATTATGTCAAGTTAGTATTGACAGTGGGCAAGGAAAAGTAAAATTAGAAGGTGCCCTTCAGTTAGTAGCTGTAAAGTTAGATGGAGGAGATATAGAGCTTAATACAACAGTTATCCCAAAACGTATTGACATACTAGGAGGTAGTGGGAGTACAAGGTTAATGTTACCCAATAATATAACGGGTATAGATTTAACAGATAATAGTCGTATTTACTATGAAGATAATTTTCCAAACGAGAAGAAAGTAATAAGTGATTATGTGCTAGAAAATACTTTAGCATCAGGAAATATAAGAAGATATATGTATGGAGATGCTTCGACGAAGATCTTTGTTGAATCTAATCAGTACAATGACATTTATATACTGAATAATGGCTATGTAAGTCATATTGTAGAAACACAAGAAGCAGTTCAAGTACAATAGAGTGTACTATCGTTAATAGGTGATTGAAAAACTTAAGAGATTTAGGTTATCGAATAGGGGCGCAAGTGATTTTAGTATTCTCCAGGTGCTCAATTTCGTAATTCTAAAAATCTAAGCACTTTTTTAAAATGAACGGTCGAAACTCGCTTACGCTCAAACAGTCTCCCTAAGAACCATTTTAAAAAACTACTAAGATTTTTTACGAATTACTACATAGGCACCTTCCGAATACTAAAATCACTTGCTAGTTACTCGTATATGTAAACTATGTGTGTAGGGAGGGAAAAAGAGTGCAGAAAAGTTTCCGAATAAAAGATAAAAGTAGAAAATTCTATCATAAAACAAGAAAAAAGGTAAATAAGAGTTTAAAACTTGAAATACTTTACGTTGTAGTTATGGCCTTTTGTATTTCAGTAATAGCTTTTTTAGTAGTGAAAACTACTATTAATCAAACAGGGATGGGAAAAAGAAGTTATACAAGCTATGAAGAGAGCAGAAATAGCATACAAAGAGAACTGGGATGGATTATAGAGCAAATTAATAATGCACAATTACAGCCTGAAAGTGAAGAGGAGATTAGAAGCATTCTTTCTAGCAGAAAAAGTTTAAGTGAAACAATTTATCTGGTTAATAGTCAAGGTAAGGTAATGTATCAAGACAGTTTTGTAGAAGAATTGGATATTACAAAGATTATTCAGAAGGTTAATAGTAGCAGAGCGAGGTATAATAAAGAAGATAGTTTTACAGAGATTTACCCTCTTATTATTAAGGGTGAAGTGCATTATTTATTTAATGACAGTACTTTAACACCTCATATCAAATATTATTATAGAGGGATTGGGAATATCATTGGGTTTATTACGGCGGTAGGTGTGTTTATAGCCTTACTGTTTAAGTTTATTAAACCTAAGATTGATTATATAGAATATCTTTCACACTGCCTGGAAGAAATTTCTAAAGGGGATCTTGATTATACTATAGAGGCTATAGGGGAGGATGAACTCGCGCAAGTAGCTAAAAATATTACTTATATGGAGTCAGAAATCAAATTGCAAATAGAGGCACAAGTAAAAGCAGAGAAAGTAAAAAATGAACTTGTTACAAATGTAGCACATGATCTAAGGACACCGCTTACCTCTATTATCGGTTACATAGGGCTAGTCAAAAATAAGCAATTTTCAAATAGTGAAGAGGAAGCCAAATATTTAGAGATAGCCTATACCAAATCAGAAAAATTAAAAATACTGATAGAAGACTTATTTGAACTTACTAAATTGCATCAGCAACAAGGTAAAATAGAGAAAGAGATTATCTCTCTAGCTAATCTAATCAATCAACTGACAGAAGAAATGATGCCTTTAGCGAGTGAAAAAGGTATAGTGATAGAAAGCTTTATAACAGCAACAGAGGCAAGTATTCGAGCGGATGTTCCTAAAATAACAAGAGTATTTGAAAATCTTATAGAAAATGCTATCAAATATAGTGACGAAGGGGAAGCGATTTATGTTGAGCTTAAAGAACTTCAAAAAGAAGTCAATGTTACAGTAAATAATAGATGTTATAATATCCAGCAAGAAGAAGTCGACAGATTTTTTGATCGCTTTTATAGAACGGATAAGTCAAGAAGCAGTGTGGTAGGTGGGAGTGGATTAGGCCTTGCAATAGCCAAAAATATCGTAGAGCTTCATGGTGGTAAAATAACGGCTGCGCGAGATGCGGATCTTATTAGCTTTAAAGTGAGATTACCAAAATATAGAATGATAGCAAAATAGAACTTATAAGCAGGTGATAGGATGAACCAAGAAACAATACTTATTGTAGACGATGAAAAAGAAATTAGGGACTTAGTAGAAATTTATCTTAAAAATGAAGGCTACCCAACGTTTATTGCAGGTACAGGACTAGAAGCACTGCAAATAGTGGAGCAAAAAAAAATAGATCTTATCATACTGGATGTGATGATGCCTGTTGTTAATGGTATAGATGCTTGCATTCAGATAAGACAAAAACATAATATTCCTATTATAATGCTTTCAGCAAAGGCGGAAGATATTGATAAAATATTAGGTCTTTCGGTAGGAGCAGATGATTACCTTACAAAACCATTTAATCCGTTAGAGCTTATTGCTAGAGTTAAAGCGCAGTTAAGGCGCTTTACAAAGCTTAATACAAATAGCAATAATGGCAAAATATTAGAGGAACACGAACTAAAGTTAGATCTAGAATCTGGCAAGGTATATCAAAGAGATAGAGAAATAGGACTAACTCCTACAGAGTTTAATATTTTAAAGCTATTATGGGTTAACAAAGGTATTGTATTTACAATAAAAACTATTTATGAACGCATATGGGAACAGGAATACTTTGAGAACAACAATACTGTTATGGTTCATATTAGAAAGCTAAGAGAAAAAATAGAAGATAATCCTAGAAAACCAGAGTATATCTTTACAGTATGGGGAGTAGGTTATAAGTTTGGTGAGTAACATTCCTCTTTCACTCTAAAATAATTTCTGTATTTACTAGGGGGTATACCATATTTATTGCTAAAAACTTGAGTGAAATAAAACTGTGTGCAATAGCCAAGAGTTAAAGCAATCTCCGACATAGCCATGGATGTGTTTTCTAACATAAACCTGGCATTTGCCAGTTTGATGTTATCTATATACTGCTGGGGAGACAGATACGCGCACTTGTGAAAGATATTTCTTAAAGTTCTATCGCTGATATTAAGATGTTTAGCTAATTGCGCCACTGTTATAGTACTTAGGCGACTTCTGATTGTTGTATCTGCTTTGTTGAAAATCTCTAAGGTGTGTTCAGTTGGCTTATTTTCATCAATATTCATAAGCATTAGGCTTATAATACCGCCAACTATTGAAGAGGATAATTTTTCTTTTCCTTGCTTAAGTAAATCCAGACTCTTTTGAAAAAGCATTAGTTCAAGCTCGGTCGTAACTACTTTATATTTGTGATTCATCTCTAAAGGTAAGTTATCACTCCAAAATTCAATCCACCAAAAGTTCCAGTGGTCCGAACTGCACCAATAGGTAAAATAATCTGTCGGCTTGATAAGGAGCATTTCATAATCTGTAAGGGTAAAAGTCAAATTATCTGTTTTGATACAACCATTACCAGCTAGTGTATAAATGAGTATATATTTCTCTGTTTCAAGAGGTGCGTGGACTACCGAATAACTCTTATTCCCACAAATATTATAAATAGTATCCACTTTTACATCGATACAATGTTCGGGTGACTCGCAAACGCAAAAATCAAAATTCATAGTACCTCCTTGTTTCCGAAATCCATATGTTTTATGCCGATTATCTTATTTTTAATTTTAAGGGATGTTATATAATATATATTATTAAACTTATTATACCTAAAGGAACGGATTTAAGGCAATGGTTAAACACACTAAAATATTGGATGGAGGTAAATGATATGACGCCACGTGAGAATTTTTTATCACTTGTTAGAAGAGAGGGCTATGAATATATACCAGTAGAATTTATTTTGTGTCCCTCTTTAATTGAAAGATTTAAAAAAGAAACTGGGGCTGAGGATTATCAAGAATACTTTGAGTTTCCTTGGAGGGATATTGAAGACATAAGACTCAAAGACCATGATGTTGAAAAGTACAGAAAATATTTTCTAAAACCGCTTGCAGAAGGTGCAGATATTGATATATGGGGAGTAGGTCACGAAAAATCTCCTAATAGTAATCATATGACTTATATGAGAAATCCACTTGAAAATATGACAACACTCGAAGAGCTTATGGCGTACCCTTATCCAGATTTTGCAAATGGAGATGCATCACACCAACCAGAACAAGTAGCACGTATCAAAGAGCGAGGACTAGTAGCAGTTGGGAATATGCCGATGACGATTTGGGAATGTGCATGGTATATGCGAAGTATGGAAGAGCTCATGTGTGATATGATGATGGAAGATGAAAAAGCAGAGTTCTTATTTGACAAAGTAACAGAGCTTGCTGTTGTGCGTGCGCGCTCTTATGCAAAAGCAGGTGTAGATGTTATCTTTATAGGTGATGATATCGGTATGCAAAATAGCGTCATGATGAGCGAAGAGTTATACTGCAGATGGATCAAGCCTAAACTTAAAGAAGTTATTGATGCAGCTAGAAGTATTAATCCAGATATTATCATTTTCTACCATTCTTGCGGTTTTGTAGAACCCTTTATTCCACATCTTATTGAAGCTGGGGTAGATGTACTTAATCCAATTCAAAGTGAATGTATGGACTTTGCTGAAATACATAGAGTGCATGGTGATAAAATATCATTCCATGGCACAGTAGGTACACAAACAACAATGCCACTCGGTACACCAGAAGAAGTTAGAGAAACAGTATTTAAGAATTTGGATGTAGCAGGAGAAAAAGGCGGACTATTTATTGCACCAACACATATGCTAGAGCCAGAAGTACCATGGGAAAATATTTTGGCTTACGTGCAAGCGTGCAAGGATTATAAGAAGTAAAGTGAGAGAGTGTATTTAAGGAGATTATAAAAAGCATATGAATAAGGACCATAAGATAGCGGTGATAGCATCTTGTGGTCTTTTTTGTGCCTAGGATTTCATGGTGAATTACTTATTTTGTAAATTTATATACTTGTAACATTCTCTCTGAGTTCCGCATGAGGGATGGGAGGGAAATTTTCCTCTTTCCGTCGCTGCCGCTCCAAGTCAAGCTGAAAATATCCCTCTCATCCCTCTGCTATATTTTTGAAGAGTTAATGTCAGTTTGCTAGCTTAATATTGATGATAAAATAGTAACAATGCCTAAATCCTTCCAAAAAGAAACGTCCCTATTCGCCTTTCTATTCTTTATAAAAGCCCACTTTGAACATTTGATACCAATTATCTAACTGGTCTTGCTGCATCACCCCAAAGTATCTAAGGATTTCTTTTGCAAACTCAACTGCTGCTGATCCATTTGCAGTAATGAAGCCATCCACTGAAACCACTTGCTTTTCAATAAAGTGATTGGAACCTTTATAATTCTTTGCAAACTCCTCCAAATAGGCCGATGAATTGTGATTTCGGCTTATTCAGTTCTGAGTAGGTATATGCATCCTCTTAATCCACATAATCGTCTGATATAAAAGCTGAAATTTATTTTTTCATGTACTTAAACTCCTGTATTTAGGTTTTCCAAAATCTCGCTATATCGCCGTGTTGCCAATGCACTTGGCTTACCTTTTTTACAGAAAGAGAGTTTTGCCAATTTAGGGACAACACGCTCTACTACGATTTGACTATCAATTGCTTTAGACTTCAGAGTTTCCAATGCTTCCAGAAAACGCTTATCTTCTTTTGCTCGGTTGTAAAAAGATAAAACGTAGACATATTCAAAGAGGTTGTAATTGCCAAAAGGATATTCCAACTGCATAAATAATGTACCTATTCCATAGTGGCATGGGCCAATCGGTTTTTTGATTACCCAATGTTCTAACAAAAAGTCTACCGCCTTATCAAGTGCAGGTTCGTTGTTAAGATAGTCAGTGTAACGAAACGCATTTAAAGCAGTAAGTGTAGGCATGGGATTTGAGTATTCTGTTTCCGGACCATGCCCAAATGAAAATTTATTGCACCGTAAGCCCCCGTCATAGTATTGAATATCTAAAAGATGGCGGAGCGTTTTTTGTATTCTGACATCTTTATTATATCCCATACGGCAAAGCAGATAGGCGGCTTCAGCAGTTTGGCATGGAAGCACGCTGCCGTTCGGATATAAATTAAAACGACCATCCTGTTGCCATGTGCTGAAAAACAGTTCAGATACCTCTTTTAATATGGGATCATTAGGCCCCATACCTAACTCCAATAACATTTTTGCGCTGTTATATGCTGAGAATGGGGAACCTTTTAGTAATCGCTTGTCGGACGTCGTCCAAAAATCTGCGCCATTATCATACCTATGAGATAATATTGCTTCAACATCTGATAAATATTGATTTTCCACCGCCATTTTATTATCCTCCATAATTGAAAAACACATATTCTAAATCATATTGTAAAGCCAAAACAAGACAACCGAGTGTCATGTTTCGTATAACTTTTGTGTCTGTGCTAAAAACAATTTCATTTCCTCACGCAAAGCATCTGGTGAAATAATTTCTGCCTTTTTTCCAAAACCTGCAAACGTGCTGATAACCCATTCTAACCGTAATACATACGCCACTATCATTTGCAAAATCGCTTTGTAATGGTGGAATGGTGTGGTCCTCTTGCTCTACAAAATTTTCATTGTTTATATTTAAGTCTGTCATTCTGCTTACTTTGAATATACGAAAGTCTTTTTTGTATCTGCAATATCCAAAGAGATACCAATGCTCCTGTTTAAAAATCAGTTTGTAAGGCTCAATGCACCTGTGAAAATAGCCGCTTCCGCCGTAATATTTCATTTCAAGCAATTGATTATTTGCAATCGCTACACGAATGATCTTTATTTTCTCAATACTTGCAAAACCCTGTATTACAGCAAGAAGAAAATTCATATCCTCTTTGTTGAGTGCTGTTTTGCTATATTTAAAATCAGGTAGTAATGATACGCCTCCACCAATGCCTTGCTGCGATGTGACAGGGAATCCGGCGCTTGATAAGTCTAATAAATCACGATGGATAGTACGGACGGATACTTCGAAATAATCGGACAACTCCTTAGCCGTGATCTTTTCTTTTTCTAACAAAATACACAGTATCCCAAACATACGATTGCTTTTCATATTTACTCACCCTACTTCATTATACAAAAATAAGACAAACAGTATCAAGTCTAAGGGAGATTAATACGTTTTATTAGCTTAAACTTTCTAAATGCAACACCACTTTACAAGTAATTAAATTTTAAATTCCACAAAATACAAAAGATCAAGCCTATCATTCCTGTAAATACTAAGTCTGCAACAACAAATCCTACAGGAAAGGGCTTGATCATATGCATAGTATTTACGGAAAATCAA
>CAKZUB010000037.1 GCA_937921505.1 uncultured Clostridia bacterium
ACAATCTAATATTTCTGGTGGCGATGCGACTAGGGGACACACCCGTTCC
Source organism: uncultured Clostridia bacterium (assembly GCA_937921505.1). Lineage (GTDB taxonomy): Bacteria > Bacillota > Clostridia > Lachnospirales > Cellulosilyticaceae > FMMP01. The sequence continues at coordinate 50 of CAKZUB010000037.1, forward strand.
CATACCGAACACGTAGGTTAAGACCTAGTCGGCCGATGGTACTTGCTTGGAGACGAGCCGGGAGAGTAGGTGGCTGCCAGATTACATAAAAATCAACCTCTGCATATTGCGGAGTTTTTTTATATTTAAGGATTAATCAGATGGCACTTATTTTTATGCCACATGCTATTCATTTCTATAGGGTTTTCTTAAAAGCTAGAGGGAATAATTATCCGGAAGTCTGACTACGTAGTATTGCGTAGCAAATCTTGCAGGTTTATTTGAATGGTTCTTAGGGAGACTGTTTGAGCGAAATATTGCTTTAGCAATATTGGCGAGTTTCGACCGTTCATTCAAAGAAAGCTGCTTAGATTTGCAGCAAGACGAAGTTGGAAGACTGGAGGATATTTATTCCCGCCTCGGTAGAGTAGGTGGCTGCCAAATTACATAAAAAATAACCTCTGCACATCGCAGAGGTTTTATAATATAGGGCGACAGGTATAGTTTATTTCTCAGCGTATTTAAGCTTAAATTTTAAGGGAGAACAACCATAATATTTCTTAAATAATTTACTAAAGTAATAGGCATCCTTATAACCAACTAACTTAGAAATTTCTTTAATAGAAATTTCTTTATTTTTTCGAAGTAAGTGGGATGCTTTTTGAAGTCTAATTTTTATGAGGTACTTAATAGGAGAATCACCGGTTTCTTCTTTGAAAATTTTTGATATGTAAATAGGGCTTAGATACATATTTTTTGAAATACGATCTAATGAAATATCATACATATAGTTATCATTCATAAAAGAAATAATGGTATGGATAATATTTGATTTTTCAGAAGAATCAAAGGTACAACACTCATTTTTTGACTCATCGCTAAAGTCACTTACTTCTCGGAGTAAAAGAATCATCAGTTTCATAATAAGAGATTTTAAAACAAGATCATATCCAAGCTCATTATTTTTTTGTTCTTCTAGTATTTCATTGCAACACTTTAAGAAATATTCTCCCGTCTTAGTGAAACGAATCACTCCTGAAAAATGCTCATCAATAATATAGTCTTTTGGCAGATTATTAAAATGAAAGTTTTTTATGCCAATATGAATTTCTTCGAATTTTTCTTCCCCAAAACTATACTGTCTATGGTAAACATTTGGATTAAAAGCCAGTAAATCACCAGCTTCAACATCATATAATTTATCATTTATACTATAAGATCCTTTTCCAGATAGTATATAGCTTAATTCTAGAAAATCATGACAATGATATTTTGTATTTGTAGCCACAGTATTAATACTTTTAAAGACATAAAGTATTTGTGGATTGAAATTTTCTGGACATAGTCCTAATTTATACATTATTCAAAACCTCCAAATTGTATGTAAATATACATCATAATAATAAGATAATCCATTTATTCTTATCTCATTATATCACATAATAAGAAATGGAAAATAAATATGAGGTGATTTGATGGAAAGTATAAGATGGATTAGCAAGTATATTAAAAAGTACAAATTTAAATTTATAATGACTTTAATGTTTGTACTAGTTTGCTCCGCTATAAGTATGATAAATCCGTATTTATCAGGAGAAATAGTTGAGAAAGTAATACTAAAGAATAATAAAAGCATATTGATACCTATCTTGGCCGTTATGATCTTAGTTACTTTAACTAAATCAATAACGAGGTATCTTTATCAATTGTCCTTTGAAAAGATATCTCAAGATATTATATATGAAATACGTGATAGTATGTATGTAAAACTTCAGAAATTAGACTTTCAATATTATAATGAGAATCGTACAGGGGATCTTATGTCTAGGATGACAGGAGATATGAACGCTATAAGACATTTTATTGCATGGGTCATTTACAATGTATTTGAAAATGTCACTGTCTTTATATTTGCAGTTTGTTTTATGTTTTATATAAACTGGCAATTTACTTTGATTATGATCAGTATAACACCACTTATTGGTTATTTGGCTTGTAAGATGACACGAGAAGTAGGGCCTACTTTTATCGATATCAGAGAACAGTTATCAAGTCTTAATACTGTAGTTCAAGAAAATATTAGTGGGAATAGAGTGGTTAGATCTTTTGCTAAGGAAGATTATGAAATTGAGAAGTTTGATAAGGAAAATGAAAAGTTTTTTGATGTGAATTTAATCTCTGCGAGAATTTGGGAAAAGTACCTTCCGACGCTAGAAGTCTTAGGGAGCATATTATCTGTAGAGATGATATTTTTTGGAGGGATAATGGTTATTAATAAGTCTATGAGTATGGGAGAACTTGTAGTGTTTAATAGTTTAATATGGGCACTTAATAATCCTATGAAGATGTCTGGATGGCTTATTAATGACGTACAGCGTTTTGTAGCCTCTTCAAAAAAAATTAGACTCCTTTTAAATGAAGAGCCTAAGATACAAAATAAACGTGAAAAAATAAAAATGCAAGCTATTAAGGGGGAAATTGAATTTAAAGGAGTTCATTTATCTCTTGAAAATGAGGATATTTTAAAAGGTATCGATTTTAAGATTAATCGTGGAGAAACTGTAGGTATTATAGGGCCTACGGGTTCAGGGAAATCTACATTAATCAACCTTATTGAGCGATTTTATGATGTCACTTGCGGAGAAATATTAATAGATGGAAAAAATATAAAGGATTATGACTTTAAGTATGTCAGAGATAATGTAGCTGTAGCTATGCAAGATGTTTTTTTATTCTCGGATAGTGTTAAAAATAACATTAGTTATAGCACGAGGGAGGTAGAGGATGATCAAATAGTAGAGGCTTCAAAAGCAGCTTGCGCTAATGATTTTATATTAAAAATGCCACAAGGCTATGACACTGTTGTTGGTGAAAGAGGAGTAGGATTATCAGGAGGACAAAAGCAAAGGATATCTCTAGCAAGGGCTCTTGTGAAAAATACGCCTATATTAGTTTTAGATGACACAACATCCAGCTTGGATATGGAAACAGAGTTTTTAATTCAAAAGAACTTAAAGCGTATATGTGCGCAAAAGACTTGTATTATAATAGCAAATAGAATAGCTTCTGTTAAAAGTGCAGACTTGATCTTAGTCTTAAAAGATGGAAAAGTCTATGAAACGGGAAAACATGAGGAATTGCTTTCGAAAAAAGGATATTATTATAGTGTTTATAATAATCAATGGGGAGACTTTGACATGCAGTTTAAAAAAGAGGTGATATAGATGGCTAGAAATAAATACGATGAAGATGAATTTCTTGGTAAGGAGTTTAATTGGATACAGTTTAAAAGATTGTTAAGTTATGTAAAACCCTATAAACAACAGATGCTTACTACTGTTTTTTTAATGCTTATAACTAGCAGTGCAAGCTTGCTTGGGCCATATCTTGTTAAGATTGCTATCGATACAGTAATACCTCAAAAAGATATAAAAATGCTTATAGTATTGGCATTAATTTTTTTAGTAAGTATCCTTATAACAGGAATATGTTTGAAATATAAGGTTAGGATGATGTCTTATATTGGTCAAAAAGTAGTGTTGAATCTAAGAAGAGATCTATTTACCCATCTTCAGGATTTATCCTTTTCACATTATGATAGCAGACCACATGGTAAAATACTTGTAAGAGTAGTTAATTATGTTAATGCACTAAGTGACCTTTTATCGAATGGGTTGATCAATCTTATTACAGACCTATTTAGCATAGTAGTTATTTTGGTTTATATGTTTATAATAAGTCCAAAACTTACACTTGTTTGTATGGCGGGAATGCCCTTTTTACTTATTATTGTATTTTTACTGAAAAAAATACAAAGGAAAGCCTTTCAAAATTATAGCAATAAACAATCTAATATGAATGCCTATATTCATGAGAGTTTAATAGGAATAAGAGTAACGCAAGCCTTTGCGAGAGAAGATGAAAATCTCCAAAGATTTAGAAAGGTAAGTAATGATTATAGACAATCTTGGCTTAAGGCAATAAGAATTCAGCTGCTGATGTGGCCCTCTATAGAGAATATTTCTGTACTTACAGTGTCACTTGTTTATATAGTAGGTATTTACTTGATGGGGGCACAAACCGTTACAGTAGGAATACTTATAGCTTTTATAGGGTACATATGGCGATTTTGGATGCCTATTACAAATATAGCTAATTTCTACAATGCACTTATTATGACGACTGCATATGTTGAAAGAATTTTCGAGACAATGGATGAACCAATAACTATAAAAGATAGAAAAGAGGCCATGACACTATCTCAAATAGATGGAGCTGTTGAATTTAAAGATGTAAGTTTTGGATATGAAGAAGATAAAAAGATATTATCACATGTTTCTTTTAGAGTAAATTCAGGAGACACCATTGCATTAGTAGGTCCAACAGGGGCTGGAAAATCTACGATTGTCAATTTAATAAGTAGATTTTATGATATCGACCAGGGAAGCATATTGCTTGATGGGATAGATATAAGAGATATCAAGTTAAGATCTTTAAGACAACAAATGGGCATAATGCCTCAAGATACTTTTGTGTTTTCAGGAACAATCATAGACAATATCAGATATGGAAAATTAGATGCGACAGAAGAAGAAGTTATACTAGCTGCAAAATCAGCCTCAGCACATGAGTTTATCAGTAAATTAGAAAATGGTTACTACTCAGAAGTTACTGAAAGGGGTTCAAGATTATCTGCTGGAGAAAAACAACTTTTAGCATTAGCAAGAGCGTTTCTCGCAAATCCCAAACTATTAATATTAGATGAGGCAACATCTAGTCTTGATACAAAGACTGAACTATTAGTTCAAAAGGGCATAAAGGAATTATTAAAGGGAAGAACTTCTTTTATAGTCGCACACAGGCTCTCTACAATAAAAGAGGCAGATAAAATAATGTATGTAGATGAAAGCTGCATCATTGAAGCTGGAACTCATGATGAGCTTATTAATCTAAAGGGAGCATACTATAATCTCTACATGTCACAGTACAAAATGTTAAGGGCAATATAAATATATTTCATGTCTTGAAAGTACAAGACTTTAAGCTGTAGACTACAGAGTTGTCTACAGCTTTTTATTTGCAATGGGTATAAATATGATATAATTAAATAAAAGACATAGGGACATTAGGGAGGCAAAGTGAAAAACATATGTATACTAAGAAATAAAATTATCTTTATAGTGTGCATGATAATAGCAGCTTATCCCCTTATGGTATTACCTATTATCAGTACAAATTATCAAGAGCAAAAGGAACTTCCAAGAATCCAAGGAGGAGTACTTGATCTAAAACATGTAGACTTTAAAACGAGTAAACAAATTCCTTTAAATGGTGAATGGGAGTTCTACCCCTATCAGTGGATTATGACAGATAAACAAGATCATAGAGAGAAAAAACAGTACATTCAAATACCAACTTCTTGGAATATAAACGCAAAAGGTGCTGATTTTAAAACGACCTTTGGTTTTGGAACTTATAGACTAAAACTTATCAATTGTCCAACAGATGTCGAGCTTATGGCATTTATACCTAGTATCAGAGCAGCCTACCGCGTGTATATGGATGAAAATTTAATTGCTTCAAGTGGTATGTTATCTAAAGATCCAAGAGAAGTTATATTAGATCAAAATGTATTGAAAAACAGGTTAACCTTACCACGCGGTCAAAATGTTGACATTAGCATTGAGGTTTCTGCAAAATACTTTCCAGTAATAAATTATACACCTTTATTAGTGGAAAGCAGTTCTGACTATATGCGTACTAATTTACGTCTTACTTGGGCGAGTATGTATATAGGTGGGTTTATGACCTTTATTATCTTATATAGTCTTGTTTTACTTTCAGGAGGAAGAAATTTATATTCTATCTACTTAATGTTAGTATGTATCATATTGTCTCTTATTATTTCTAATAGAGGGGAAATTGGTGCGACAATAGGACTTATCATTCCTTATATAAATAGTTTTGCTTACATAGATTTTGTTCATTTTATTTCAGCTTTTTTACCACTACTCATGTATTTATATGTGTACGACTTATTAGAAGTAAAAGTACCAAGAAGAAGTATAATCATGCTTTTGATTTTAACAGGGGTTGGCGTGATGGGGCGAGTACCGCCTAATATAGGAGACTTAAGGCATTACAAAATGCTGTTTAATGCAGCAGGCTCTGTACCGGCTCTTCTTGTTATTCCCTTTTTATTTAAAGAAATAAGCAAAGGTACGCCCTATGCCTTTACAATCGGTATCAATTATTTATTTATTTTTTGTGGGATACTTGTTGAACAATATAGTTTTCTAGGCATATATGTTTTTAATATGTCTATGTTTTTGCCTACCTGCTTTGCTGGGTTTTTCATTATCTTGCTTTATGCCTATGTGAAAAAAAATACACAGTCACAAAGTATTGCAAAAGAGTCTCAAAAGAGCGAACTAGAACTTAGCAAGATGAAGCTCAAAATAAAAGAAAGTGAGTCAGCACTTATGCTGAGTCAGATTAGGCCACACTTTCTTTATAATGCACTTATTGCTATTTATGAGTTAAATGCTGAAGATCCAGAAGAGGCAAGTGAAGCTATTTTGAAGTTTGCACGTTACTTAAGAGCTAACATGCGATCTATTGGAAGCAAGGAACCTATTTCCTTTCAAGATGAACTTAAACATATTCAAAACTATGTTGCAATTGAAAAATTAAGATTTGGAGAGAGACTCAAGGTTTGCTATGATATTCAAACAGATCATTTTTTTGTACCACCGCTTACTATCCAACCCTTAGTAGAAAATGCCATTAAGCACGGAGTTTGTAAACGTATTGAGGGAGGAACTGTGAGGATAAAAACTTATGAAAATGAAAAGTCATTCTTTGTTGAGGTTTCAGATGATGGTGTTGGCTTTGATGTTAATATTTTAAATGAAAAAAATATGGATTCACTTGGTATTGAAAATATTAAAGCACGCTTAGCTATTGTGATGAATGCTTCAGTTAATCTAAGCAGTGAGAAAGACGTTGGGACGATCGCAGGGGTAGAGCTATTAAAGAAGCCACGGAAGGAGGAGGCAAATGATGAAAACAGTGTTAGTAGATGATGAGAAAGCGCCGCTAAACTATTTGCATGGACTATGTAAGCAAATTGCTGATATAGAAGTAGTGGAAACATTTATGAACCCTCAGCATGCCCTAGAATATCTTTGTGAAAGTCAGATAGACTTAGTATTTTTAGATGTAGATATGCCGCAAATAAGTGGACTGGATATTGCAAAAGAAATTCAAAAGAGGGGACTCACTACAGCTGTTGTTTTTGTTACAGGCTATGAACAATATGCCTTAGAAGCCTTTCGCACTGATGCTGTTTCCTATATTTTAAAACCTAGTGAGATAGCTGATGTTATTAAAGCGGTACAAAAAGTTAAAAAGTATATGATGCCTAAAACTCAAAAAGTATTTGTCCAGACATTTGATCATTTTGATGTTTTTGTTAATGAAAAACCTATCTATTTTAGTAATGCTAAGGCCAAGGAGCTACTAGCAGTCCTCATTGACCGAAAGGGATGTACCGTATCTATGGATACAATCATTGATCTGCTCTGGCCGGAGCGCCCTTATGATGAAAATGTAAAGCAACTCTACCGTAAAGCAGTCAATCATTTAAATAAAACATTAACGGCCCACAATGTTCATTTTTTTGTTTCTAATAGAGGAAGTTGTTATGTGAATAAAACAGAGTTTAGCTGTGATTACTATCATTTATTAGAAGGAAATCAAACGTTTATTGAAAAATTTCACGGGGAATATATGTTTGAATATTCGTGGGGGGAAAATACCCTTATCAAAATTAAAAAATATTTCTAAAAGCACCTAATAGGGTGCTTTTTTAGTTTAAAAGTATCGGTTCTTTACCGTTTTATATTATAAAATATACTTATACATAAGGCTATAAAAACAAAAAAATATGAATTAAAGGGGAGAGGTTATGATGAAAAGAAAAATGCAAATGCCCTCAGCTTTTACCATCCTAGTGTGGATTACGGTAATCGTTGCAGTACTTACTTGGATTATTCCAGCAAGCAAGTATGTTAAGGTAACAGCTGGAGAAGGGGACGCGGAAATATCTACATTAGTACACGTGCCACTTAGCCGAGATCGTCTCTATGAGATTGAAATGGGAGGAGATAATGCAGAGGCAATGCGCGAGACCTATGCAAATGAACTTGCCCAAATTGTGATTTCTCAAAACCCAGAATTAAAACCTGAGCTTGTAGAAGCAGTTCCAAGTAGAATGCTGTCTTACCTTGAAACAGGTAATAGTGGTGTGAGTAGATCAAGCAAAAATATTCCAGCTAAGCAAGGTATATGGAACATTATCGCTGCACCTATAGAAGGCTTTTTCCAAGCTAAGGATGTAGCACTATTTATCTTAATCATAGGTGGTTTTGTAGGCATACTTATGAAAACAGGTGCACTAGATGCTACGATTGGAGCACTTATAACAAGAATGAAAGGGAGAGAAATTTATCTTATTCCGATTTTAATGGCGATTTTTGCTATTGGAGGAACCACTTATGGTATGTGTGAGGAGACACTAGCCTTTTACCCCATCATTATTGCCGTGTTTTTAGCAGCAGGATTTGATCTCATGACTGGTTTTAGTGTGATCTTAGTTTCAGCGGGGTTAGGTGTTTTGGCTTCTACAACGAATCCTTTTGCAACAGGAGTTGCAAGTAGTGTTGTAGGTATTGGTTTAGGAGAAGGTATTATACTACGTTTTATTATGTGGCTTGTTTTCTACGGCATAGGCGTATGGTATGTCATGAGTTATGCAAAGAAGGTAAAAGCCAATCCAGCATCTTCAATTATGCATGGTGCTGCTATTCCTAAGAATATGACAAAAACAACTGATGAGATCGTCCCAATTACAGGTAGACACAAGGTTGTTATGATTTTATTTGCGATAACATTTATTGTGATGATAATAGGTGTTGTGCCATGGGCCTTCAAGTTTGATATTATGATTTTTGATAATATTTACAATGCAACAGCTAAAGTGAGCCGTGTTTTTGGACTTCAGCCGAGCGTGGCAGGTTCTTACTGGAACAATTATGATAATTCACTTACACACAGTGCAGCACTTGGAGATTGGTACTTTGGTCAATTATCTGTCTGGTTCCTCTTTATGTCTGTTGTAATTGGTTTTGTTGCGGGTATGAAAGAAAAAGAAATTGTTAGAACTTTTATGGGTGGTGTAAAGGATTTAGTTTCTGTAGCTTTGATCGTTGGACTATCAAGAGGGATTAAAGTTGTTATGGAATCGGGTGGTATGGATGCGACGATACTAAGAGCTGGAGAGGTGGCACTACGTAATACAAGTCCAGTTATCTTTACAAATCTTGCATATTTCTTCAATATTCCGCTATCATTCCTTATTCCATCAACTTCGGGGCTTGCTAATGCAACAATGCCTATTATTGGTGGCTTGGCAGGTAATGTTTTTGAAAATGCCAATATGGTAGGATCACATGGTCAGGCTTTAGCTATTACAGCTTATCAATCTGCAAGTGGATTAGTTAACTTAGTTTCGCCTACAAGCGGTACAGTAATGGGAGCTATTGCTCTTGCGGGGATAAGTTATGGACAATTATGGAAGTTTATGTCTAAATTATTATTAATTATTTTTGCAGCAACTATTATTTTATTAAGTGTAGGGGTGTTTCTTCCCATTTAATAGAATTTAAGGGTGAGATGGCAGGCGTGATAACACTCGCCTGCCATCTTAAATTTTTCTAAAGTGAGGTTAAATAATGGAGAGATATCGTAACGAAATCATTAAAAATATATGTGAATTAGTAGCAATTCCTTCTGTCTATGAAGAAAGTGATCTATATCTTTTTGGTGAACCTATTGATAAGTGCCTAGATGAATCCTTGGCAATGATGGAAAGACTTGGGTTTAGAACCTATAAAGCAGAAAATGGTGCCTATGGCTATGCTGAATTAGGAGAAGGAGAACTTTTTGGAGTACTCGGCCACATTGATGTGGTAAGTGCTAGAGAAGAAGATGGATGGGAGCATCCTCCTTTTACGCCAATGATAAGTGCAGGATGTATTTGCGGCAGAGGCGTACAAGACGATAAAGGGCCGATTGTACTTGCAGCCTATGCACTCAAGTCTTTATTAGATGATGGCTATTGTTTGAATAAACGTGTACGTTTTATTTTTGGAACAGATGAAGAAACGTTGTGGCGCTGCATGACAGAATATACAAAAAAAGAGGAAGCACCTGTAAGTGGGTTTACACCAGATTCTACTTTTCCTCTTACTTATGCAGAAAAAGGGTTACTTCAAATTTTGATTAAGGATGTTAGTAAACCAGCTTATTATTATAATGGAGGAGATAGCTTTAATGCAGTTTCTGCTTTTGCAGCATGTCCATATAGTGCAAAGATAGAAGAAACCTTAAAACAGCTAGACTACTCCTATCATGTAGATAATGATGAAATTGTAGTGACAGGTTTAACGGCCCATGCCAAAAACCCATGGAAAGGTATAAGTGCCAACCTACATCTTTTAGAGGCTCTTTATCAATCAGGCTACACAGATCATGCGATACAATTTGCCTGTGATATTTTAAATAATAAGTTTAAGTTTGAAGGATTTACCAAGCAAGATCTTTCAGATTTTTCAGGTCCTGTAACTGTTAATCTCAGTAAAATAAAGGCAGATGAAAAGGGTACAATTTTTAGTGTAGATCTTAGGCTTCCGGTAGGTCAGAAAAAAGAAGATATTCTTAAGATAATTCGTGAAGAAGCTTCAAAATATAAGTTGAGAGTAGAAGAATACGATTGGTTAAAGCCAATTCATGTACCATTAGAAAGTGAGCTTTTAACAAATCTTCTTACGTCTTATCAAGAAGTAACCGGGGATATTACCTCTAAGCCGTATATATCAGCAGGAGCTACTTATGCAAGAGCTTTTGATAATTGTGTGGCCTTTGGAGCTAACTTGCCTGATTCACCGACAAGTGAGCATCAACCTAATGAGCGTGTGGCGATTGATGATTTAATGAAGGCTGCAGAAGTTTACCGGGAAGCATTTATTAAATGTGTAACGGATAAATAGTATTATAAATTATGTAATCAGGAGTGACTAAGCCATGAACAAGGAAAAACTTGAAAAAGAGTATTCACAAGCAGATTATCGTTTAGAGAAAGACTCAATAGGTACAAAAGATGTTCTAAAAGATGTTTATTATGGTCTGCAGTCTCTAAGAGCAGCGGAGAATTTTCGCATTACAGGACTTGAAATGCACAGTGAAATTATTAATAGCTTAGCGCAAATAAAAAAAGCAGCAGCTATTACCAATTACGAGGTAGGGCTATTAGATAAAAAAATAGCAGAGGCTATTGTAAAAGCTTGCGACGAAATTATAGAAGGAAAGCTGCATCAGTATTTCATTGTTGATCCTATTCAAGGAGGCGCTGGAACTTCACTTAATATGAATGCAAATGAAGTAATAGCCAATCGTGCCATTGAGCTCTTAGGGGGCATAAAAGGAGATTATTCTATAGTCAATCCTAATGACCATGTTAACTATGGTCAGTCTACTAATGATGTTATTCCAACAGCTGGCAAAATGACAGCACTTAAATTATTGGAGAATGCACAGGTAGAACTTAGACGACTCTATGAAGCGCTATGTGAAAAGGCAGAAGAGTTTAATGATGTTATAAAAATGGGAAGAACTCAGATGCAAGACGCTGTGCCTATTCGTCTAGGTCAAGAATTTAAGGCCTATGCGGCAGCCATAAACAGAGATATCCATCGTATGGAAAAAGCTAAGGATGAAATGCGCTCACTTAATCTTGGCGGAACTGCGGTAGGTACTGGCCTTAATGCAGATGAACAATATTTAAAAAGGGTAGTGCCTAACTTAGATAAGATCACGGGAATGGGGCTAGTGCAAGCTTTTGATCTTATTGATGCAACTCAAAATGTAGATAATTTTGTAGCTGTATCAGGTGCTGTTAAAGCTTGCGCTGTAACCTTATCTAAAATATCAAATGATTTACGGCTTATGTCCTCAGGGCCTAGAACTGGCTTCGGAGAAATCAACTTGCCACCCAAACAAAATGGGTCCTCCATTATGCCAGGCAAGGTAAATCCGGTTATTCCAGAAGTAGTCAACCAAGTGGCCTTTAACATTATTGGCAATGATCTTACCATTACAATGGCAGCAGAGGCTGGGCAATTAGAACTTAATGCTTTTGAACCTATTATATTTTATTGTCTTTTTCAATCTATTGATACACTTACCTATGCAGTCAATACTTTTGTAGATAATTGTGTGAAGGGTATTACGGCTAATAGAGAAAGATGTTTAGATCTTGTAGAAAACAGTGTGGGGATTATTACGGCACTTTGTCCGCATGTAGGCTATCAAAAGGCATCACTATTAGCGAAACAAGCTATTAAAACAGGAGAATCTGTGAGAGAATTGATTTTAAGAGAGGGATTATTAAATCAGAAAGAATTAGACTGTATACTTAATACCATGTCTATGACAGAGCCTGGTATTTCAGGGAAGGAACTACTTACTTAGTTTACCAGGGCTAAACCCCATATTTTATAAAAATAGCTATTGAATTACACCTGTTTTTCACGTATACTTAATCCATATATTTAAAAGGAGGATTTATCATGAAAAAAGGCAAGGGGTTATTCAAAAATCTGGGGAATATTATTATTGTAGCGATGCTTCTAGGGATTATTGTAGGAGCAATAATGGGGGAAAATGCAGGAATATTTAGACCGGTTGGGGATTTGTTTGTACAACTTATTAGAATGGTTGTTATTCCGCTTGTAGCAGTTTCTATAATAAGTGGGGCAGCATCAATAGGAAATGGGAAATCAGCAGGGAAAATTGGTATTGTTACCTTTGTTTATTATCTGGGAACAACAGCAATTGCAGTTATTTTAGGCCTTGTAGCAGGGGAGTTATTTAAACCTGGTATAGGTATTCCTCTTGAGTCTATTAATGCGATGTTTTCTAATGAATATATAGACCAAGGCGTTTTGCCAACCTTCTGGGAAACTTTAATAGGTATAGTACCTGCAAATCCAATTAAGTCTTTAGTAGATGGCAATATTCTTCAGATCTTATTCTTTAGTTTATTCCTAGGATTTGGCATATCTTCATTAAAAGAAGATAGAAAGGCTTACCTTATTAACTTTTTAGATGCACTTAATGATGCATTAGTTTTCATTATTTTAAGAATTATGTACATAGCACCAATTGGGGTTTTTGCATTAATGGCGGACGCAACGGGTACTTTTGGATTTAGTATCTTAGCACTTGTATTAAAATTATTTATTGTTTATGTTATTGTACTTATTATTCATACGTTTGGCGTATACGCATTGGCGCTAAAGTTATTTTCAAAGATTTCTCCGCTTAAATTCTTTAAGAAGATTTATAAAGTACAGGTAGTAGCTTTGTCAACGGCATCATCTATGGCAACACTTGGAGTTAATATGGAGACTTGTGAAGAAGATCTTGGCGTTTCAAAGGAAACCGCAGGCTTTGTACTTCCACTTGGAGCTACAATCAATATGGATGGTAATGCCATATACTATGCATTAGCAGCGTGCTTTTTTGCTCAGCTTTTTGGAATTGAGTTAGGTATGTCCGCATATATAGCAATCATTATTACTGCAACTATAGGATCAATCGGCCAGGCAGGTGTGCCAGGACCTTCTTTACTTGTTGTTGCAGTACTTCTTGCAGCTAACATACCTGTTATAGGGTTACCATTACTCTTTGGAGTTGATAGATTGTTTGATATGTTAAGAACAGCAGTTAATGTTACAGGAGATGCATCTTGTGCAGTTATTGTAGATAAGTTTAGAGATTAAACAAGTAAAAATAGTTAATAAATGTAACATAATGCATAAAAAAGAAGCAATTTTAAAATTGCTTCTTTTTTATGCAAATTTATAAGTAAGTATCAGTCTCAAATTTGCAGATACTTAATGTTTTACGAAAAGTCGCAGGTGTAACACCAAAACAATCATAGAATACTTTATAAAAAAACGAGGTGTTTGTATACCCCACAATAGATGCAATATCTTTGATAGTGATGTTTGTACTTGATAATAAGCAAACAGCTTTTTCAAGTCTGCAGGCTTTAACAACCTCTGTAAATTTATGATTATGAGTGTCTTTAAAAATACGACAAAAATAGTCAGCATTGTAACCAAAGTAATGTGCAGTATCTTTTAGGGTTACAGTTTTAAGGTGACTGCTAATATAGTTAAGCACAGATAAAGAATCCAATGTGTTGGAGCTAATAGCATAGTGATTAGTGTATTGGTTTTTTTGAATAGAAAATAGTTTAATTAATAAAGCAGCTAAATAACATTTTATAATCTGGTTATTAGATGGTGTATTACTATAATATTCACATAACATAAGTTCAAAAAGATCTTTTATATCAGAGTGGTTAGCAGCATCAAAAACAAAAAATTGATTGGGATTATCATCATATAAAAAGGATAGAAAAAAATTATAAATAGGTTGGTTTTTATTAAGAAGTGATAAAAAATTGTAATTTAATACATCCTTGCCAATTAAGCAATTAATGAGGATATCCTCTTCTTCTGTCTTATATATTGAGTGCTTAACTTTTGAATTCGTAATGAGAAAGCAGCCTTGTTTAAGAAAGATTGTCTGACCATTAACTATTTGTGTAATTTTTCCAGAATAAACATAGCTTAGCTCAATAAAGTTGTGATTATGAAAAGGGGTTTCGATAAAACGCATATGCTTAGCAAAAATAATATTTTCTGTTACTGCAATATGATTAATAAACCATTGGAAATCTGGTATAAATTCAATATCTGAAAGTTGGGTCACAGGAAGATAGCTTGCTAATTGTTTTTTTAGAGTCTTATCAAAAAATAAAGTATCATAATTTGATTTTTTGATTAGTAATTCAAAATCTGATATTTCATAGAGATAACTCTTTAGTTTTTCCTTATCCATGTTAACCTCACTTTATGAAATGTAAGAGATTGTTATAGCATATGTCAGTTTATGTCCTTTTAAAGAAAGCATAATAGTGATATATATAGTATAGAGCTTTGCGTTCAAATAGTAAATGTCTTATTATAAGAAAAGTTTGCAATATTAAACTTATTATGAGGCAATACTAAAACAATTGACAGCTGCTGCTACAATAGTTAACAAATACATTCTACTAGGAGGCGTTATATGTTAAGTCAAGATAGTTATAATGTTAAAAGAGTTCACAAGGTGAATTTTGCCTTTACAGTATTGATTGTACTGGTATTAGTTATTCAATTTATAGTTACACAGGGGATTAGTCGTGGAGCTGTTATCGGAATACAAGGGTCCATTGTCCTTGTACTTGTGATTATTAATTATTTTCTGCCGATTGAAAAATACACAAAAGGCCTTTTATTTGCATTAATTCCAGCAGTAGTGGTCATGAGTCTTTTCTATTTTGATAATTATGCGCTTAATAAACATTATATTTTATTAGCAACTGTTGCTATGGCTGCGTTATACTTTAAAAAAGAAATTCTTATAATACACGGTGGTATTATAGATGTTTTACTTATTATAGTTTACATATTAAAACCAGAAAAGCTAGTTAATTCTAGTTCAGAGGTATCAAATTTTATTACAATAATGATAGTATTTAATGGTACTATAATGATATTATTTTTCCTAACTAAATGGGGAAGAGAAGTAGTTAATGAAGCCTATAAAAAGGAAAAACATGTAAACGAATTGCTAGGTAGGTTAAATAGTACGTTTGTAGATATTGAAGAAACTACTCGTATACTTTCTAGTAATGTGAATCTAGTTCATGCTAATACAAAAGAGGTAACAGAGGCAAGGGAAAAAATTAGTGTAGCTATGCAAGAGATGG
This sequence comes from uncultured Clostridia bacterium, assembly GCA_937921505.1. GTDB lineage: Bacteria > Bacillota > Clostridia > Lachnospirales > Cellulosilyticaceae > FMMP01. The sequence goes on from CAKZUB010000037.1 coordinate 15,975, forward strand.
CAATAGCTATACAAGAAGAGACTTCCAATATTTATAGTGTAAATGAAACCATGCTAGTTTCACTAGAACGTGTACAAGAGGCTCAGCGTATATCAAAAGGTATAGCAGATCAATCTGCCCAAATGAATGGAAAGGTAGATAATGGCTGTGAAAAAATAGAGCAAATTAACAATCAGATGAATCTAACTATGAATGCGATTATGATCGCTGGTGCAACCGTAGCTGAACTGCAATTAAGTATAGAAGAGGTAAATAGATTACTCGAAGGGATAAGACAAATTGCAGAACAGACCAATTTATTAGCGCTTAATGCTGCTATTGAATCTGCTCGTGCGGGTGAACATGGAAGAGGGTTTGCGATTGTAGCAGAAGAAGTTATGAAACTCGCAGAGCAGAGTACAAAAATAGTAAATGATATAAACCAAGTTACAATAAGTATATTTGCAAAAGCTAAGGAGGCTTCTAAGAAGGTTAATCAAGGAGAAACGGCAGCAATTGAAGGCAGAGAGCTTATAAGTGAAATATCCGTATACTTTGATTCTATAAAAGAAGCATTTGATACAACAGATATTGAAATTAATAAAGGGATGACTCAAATAGATGGTGTTACTGTAAGGTTTGTAGATGCTCAGAAGGAAATGGAAACTATAGCCAGTGTTTCAGAACAAAATGCTGCATCAATTCAGGAAGTCTTAGCAACGACAGAAGATGAGAGTAAACAAATAATCATGATCAGTAATAGTATTAAAGAGATAGGTGAAATGTGTAAAAAGTTAAAAAATATAGTTGATATAAAATAAGCAACTTATTTGAATGTTATTTTATTTAGATATTTGTAATATTTCCTGCTGTCAGATATAATAAAGCTAAATAAACAATAAAAAAGAGCTTTTAATGAAGGTGATATGATGGCAGATAAAGTAGAAGTAGACATTAGTCTTATTAGTGAAATAAATAAAAAGATAATAGGCGAAATAGATTCAAGTCGGGAACAAATACTTGATATAATTGACAGTATAAGAAATGAACAAGAAAGCCTGAAGATGCAGTTAATACATATTAAGAATGAAACAGCACGAGTTATTAATGAAGTAGATGAACTTGAAAAGAATGATAAGATGATGAGAAAAAGGTTGGCACAAGTATCCTCGGAGTTTCATAAATATACGGAAAAAGATATTAAAGAGGTTTATGAAAAAGCCTCGGATATTAAAGTGAAATTCTATACTAAGAAAAATGAAGAAAAGATATTAAGAGAGAAAAGAACTCAGCTAGAAGTAGCTTTAAAAAAGTCAATGAAAAATATAGAAAATGCTGAGAAGATCGTAAGTCAAATAAGTATTGCCCTAGGATACTTAGAGGGAGATATGTACTTAGCACTAGGAGAAAAAGATAAAAACTCAGAGATGTTTCTTGGTATAAAGATTCTAGAAGCACAAGAGGATGAGCGTAGGAGAATAGCAAGAGATATTCATGATGGACCTGCCCAACATATGGCGAATGCTGTTATGAAGGTTGATATTTGCGATATGGTTATTCAAAAGGACTTAAAAGAAGGGCTTAAGGAGCTTGCAAGTTTAAAAGAGAGTGTGAAGATAGCACTAAAAGAAGTTAGAAATATTATTTTCGACCTAAGGCCAATGTCTCTAGATGACTTGGGCCTTAATGATACGCTGCAAGAAATGATAGAATCAATGACAAGAGAGTCTCAAATGGATATAAAATTAACATTAAAGCCTATAAAAGAAGAAATAGAGCCAATTATTCAAGTTGCTGTATACCGAATCATTCAAGAGGTTTTTAATAATATTAAAAAGCATTCTAAAGCAAAACACGCAGAGGTGAAATTGGATTTTGGTACGCAGTATATCACACTCGTCATATCGGATGATGGTATTGGCTTTAATGTAGAAGAAACTCTAAAGCATGTAAAAACTAAAGCATCTTCCTACGGTCTTATTGGGATATTTGATCGCGTGCATCAATTGCTAGGTAAAATTGAAATTAAATCTTCACAAGGGATAGGGACGACTTATAGTGTTAAGCTTCCTATTAATGGAGAGGTGATTAGAGATGAAAAAAGAGGATATTAAAGTATTTATTGCAGATGATCACGATATCATTAGACAAGGACTTAAGAGGATTATTAGTTTTGAGGAAGATATAAGTGTCATTAAAGAGGCGGAAAATGGCGAAGAGGCCCTAGAATTACTAAAGTCTTGTAAACCTGATGTCATAGTGTTAGATTGTAATATGCCATTTAAAAATGGTATTGAAGTATTAAGATGTATAAAAGCAGCGAATCAAGATACTAAGGTCATCATGCTTACTGTTGAAAACGATAGAAAAACCATTCATTCAGCCATAGGTATTGGGGCAGACGGTTATATGCTAAAAGACTCTGCAGGTACAGAAATAGTTAGTGCTATTAGACTAGTTTATAAAGGTGAAAAGTATATTGATAAGTCTTTAATAGGCGTTTTATTTTCAGATATAAAAAGTGAAAGTAAAAAAACAAAGAGTATATTAGATATACTTTCTAAAAGAGAGCTTGAAGTACTTATCAAAATGTCCAATGGTTTAGGCAATAAGGAAATTGGAGAACAGCTTTACTTAGCAGAAAAGACAGTTAAAAATTATGCAACTAGTCTTTTTAGGAAGATTAATGTATATGATCGTGTTCAAGCAACAATCATTGCACTGCAAAATAGTGTTGAAGATTATTATAATATAAAGTATAAAGGCGAATAGGGACTTTGGTCCCTGTTTTTTATGACGTTTTACCTCGTATAATAGGACTTTTGAGATCTATAAAAGCAAAGAACAAAAGAATATACTTAAAGGTAAGAAGAAAAGCTAATAGGAGGCGCATCATGGATAAAATTAAGATACTAGTTGCAGACGATATGGAAGAAACAAGAATGGTAATAAAAAAGATTTTAAACCTAGAAGATAATATTTTTGAAGTTGTTGGAGAAGCAAGTAACGGAGAAGAGGTTCTAAGTCTTATTCCTAAGATAAAGCCAGATGTTGTGTTAATGGATATTAATATGCCGATACTCAATGGGTTAGAGGCTACAGAAAAAATTACAAATCAGTATCCTTTGGTCATTGTTATCATGATGTCTGTACAGGCTGAAAATCACTATTTAAAAAAAGCTATGTTTCATGGAGCCAAGGAATATATTATTAAACCCTTTAATTATAAGAGTCTAACAGAAACGATTAAGAGAACTTATGAGAAGAATAAAGAAAGACAAATGCAGTTAGTAAAAAGTGAGCAAAGAGATAGAAAGGGTAAGATTATGAGTTTTTACAGCTCCAAAAAAGGTGTTGGAAAGTCTGTTTTAGCTTTAAATACAGCCGTTATCTTAAGTAAGGATAAAAATAAAAAAATACTTCTTTTAGATATGGATGTACAAGTTGGAAGTGTGACAATTCTAGTCAATCAGTATAATCAAAATACTACCCTTAATGCTGCAGATACAGCGAAGTTGGATTCTTATGAAAATATAGAGCCTTATTTATATAAATATAGTGAGAACTTAGATATGTTTTTTGCTTATGGAAAGACAGAAGAGGGGGTATCGACAACAAAAGATAATACCCGAAAAATTATGAAGTTGTTAAAAAGAGAATATGATATTATTATTGTAGATGCAGGCACTCATTTCAACGATCACACGCTTTATCTTTTAGATGATGCAGAAAAAATCTTTTTTGTCTCTACTATGGACATTGAATCTTTAAAAAATACTAAGCTTGGTATGAGAAAGATGCAATTACTAGGATATGATAAAAATAAAGTCAAGCTTGTTATCAATAGATTTACAACGAATTATGGAATAAGTAAGAAGGATGTAGAAAAGGTATTTAAAGATGGGATATTTGCAACGATTCCAGAGGAAGAAAAAACTGTGACTATTTCAATCAATAAAGGGATTCCTTTTTGTGAAACAGCTAAATATAATGAGAAAAAAATTGGTAAGGCACTTGAACAGATGTGCAAAGACTTGTCTAAGTAGTGAAGGATAAATAATATAAGTATATATTTGGAGGCAAATAAATAGATTGACTTTCAGGAATATCTTATATAATATGGAGAAAGAATATAAAAAAACGTTGAAATAGTAATATTTCAATTGGAGGTAAAATGGCTATAAACAAAAGAAGTGCAGGTGGCTTTAATTACGATAAAGCACAGAAACTCAATAAGAATTTTATGTATAAAGATTTAAAAAGAAGCAACTGCTATAATAGTAATTTCACAGGGTCTAATTTTGACTATACAAGCTTTAGAGGAGCTCATTTCAAATCATGTGATTTTCATGAATGTACCTTTAGATCTGCAGAATTTGTAGGTGCAAACTTTAAAAAAAGCAAGTTTAGAAAAGCTAGATTTGAAAATGCAATTTTTGATTCTGTTAACTTAGAGGGAGCAGATTTTAGAGATGCAGTTTTTATCAATACCATCTTTATTTTTACAGATGTCAAACAAGCAGCTTATTTAAATATAGTAAAGGCAGATGTTAAAATTTTTGATGAGATGCCAAAGCTCACAATAAGTGAAGATTTAAATACTGCTGTTAAAGAGGCGATGAATAATGAGTTTATAAAGGCGTCAAGAACGCTAGATACAAAAACAGGTGAAATTAGCCCACTAAGTATTATGATACTACTGGAAAACTTTGACGAAGAAACGCTTATAAAGGGATTGCAGCTTATTGGTAAAAAGTTAGATAAGAGCTTTTGTACATTAAGTTATATTATTAATTATTTAAAAGGTTGTGAGTCACAGGGCATGATTTAGGGAAAATAAGGAGGCTGTGGAATAGATGGAAGGCAACAACAAAATAATTGTAATGTATCAATCAAAATATGGATCAACCCAAAAATATGCTGCTTGGTTAGCAGAATCTTTATCTTGTGAAATGGTAGAAATCACAAAAGTATCAGTTGATAATCTAAAGCATTATGATGTTATTGTTTTAGGTGGAGGAATCTATGCGTCTGGTGTAGCAGGTATTTCATTTTTAAAGAAAAATTATAAGGCATTAAAAGAGAAAAAGATTGTTACATTTGCAGTGGGGGCGTCTCCATATGATGAAGAGGCAATGCAAGCGATAAAAGAACGAAACTATAAAAATATATCAGCGGAAGTTCCGTGTTTTTATTGCAGAGGCGCATGGCATGAAGAGTCCATGTCTTTAAAAGACAAAATGTTATGCACAATGCTTAAAAAGGTAGTTTCTAGAAAAGATCCTAAAGATTATCAGCCTTGGGAAGCGGCCTTGATGGAAGCGATAGGCTCACAACATGATTGGACAGATAAGGCATATTTAAAGCCGATTTTAAAGTATATTAACGGATAAAGATACATAGCTCATTAAAATAAGACAAGAACTTATCAAAATAAGATAAGTTCTTTTATTTTGTTTAGAATAACAGATAGTTAAACTATTGACCTATATAGAACAAAATGATACCCGATACATAGATTTACTATGTATCGTAATAGGAGGTATTGAGATGAGTGTTAATAAAGAATTATTAAAAGGCACAACAACCTTGCTTATTTTGCAGTTACTTAAAGAAGGTGATAAGTATGGGTACGAGATGACAAGAGAGTTAGAAAAAAGGTCTGACAGCTTATTTACATTAAAAGAGGGAACCTTATATCCTATTCTTCATACATTAGAAAGTGAAGGCATGATAGAAGCTTATTGGGAAGATACACAAGCTGCCCGTAAACGCAAATATTATTGTATTACAAAAAAAGGAAATAAGTTACTTCAAGATAAAAAGACAGAGTGGATAGCTTATTCAAAAGGGGTAAACAACATTATTAATGGAGGTGTATGCAGTGAATCCATTAGTTTCTAAGTTTATAGAAAAAGTTTTAGAACCTATTAAATATCAAAAGATGCATAGCCACATTGCTAAAGAATTAGAAGATCACCTTGAACTTTTAAAAGAAGATTATACAAAACGAGGCGTGAAGGAAGAGGCTGCTTATCAAAAGGCAATAGAGGAGATGGGAGATGCAGCGGTTATAGGACACTCGCTGCATAATATTCATAAGCCTAGGGTGGAGTGGTCGATAGTGATACTCATTGCAGTACTGACTTGTATAAGTTTTATAATGCTTGCAATGTGGAACAAGCACTATTTGGAGTCTTCTTATGCATACGATGTACATATTAGACAGATTATTTTTATCATTATGGGAAGCAGTTTTACAAGTGGTGTATACTTTTTAGATTACAGACGTTTTGAAAAATATTCTATAATAGGGTGGGGCATAGGAAATCTTATACTTTTAGGGGTGCTATTTTTTGGGATCACTGTAAATGGTATGACCCGGTGGCTACGAATAGGAGGTATAACTTTTTCGGCAGTTCATTTAGCACAGCCACTGTTGATACTTTCTTATGCAGGACTTATACGTAAATGGGGAAATAACAGTATAAAAACCCGTATAAGTCTTGGTGTAGCAGCATTACTCCCTATAGCTCTGATTGCCATAGAAAATATATTTGGAGCAATAGTTTTGGGTAGTGTATTTTTAGTAATGCTTACTTGTTACATAAACAGCAAAGAATTCAAAGGAAATACATTGAAATGGATAAGCCTCTTATATGGCGTGCCTTTATCAGGAATAGTATTATTTGGTGCTAAGGTATAGAGAAACCACTTTAGACACATAAATATACTGTAATAAGTTAGAAAATAACTAGGCCTACTTTCATCAAATCTACCTCCTAAATCCTAGATTTAAAATAGTAATTTCTGGGATTAATTATAGACATAATAAGCT
>CAKZUB010000038.1 GCA_937921505.1 uncultured Clostridia bacterium
TATACGGAGCAATAAGAAAGAGTTATGCCACAGGAAATGTAAAAGGAAATACATATCTTGGAGGATTAATAGGATATTTAGTTGGAAACGTAAGCGAATGCTATACTACTGGTACTATAGAACAAACTGGAGGATCCTGTGCTGGAGGAATAGCTGGTGCCAATAGTGGGGGTACGCTAACAATAGAAAATAGTTATTCTCTATCACAGATAAAAGGGATAAATTATGTGGGGGGAATATTAGGACAGGGAGGAGTAAAACTTATTAACTGTTATGCAGCAGGAAAGATAAGTGCAACAGGTAGTATCATAGGAGGATTATATGGATATGTATCGGGTTCTGTAACTGTTACTAATAGTTACTATGATTCTGTAGCTACTGGAATAACCGCATCTAATACGCAGGCTAGAACAACTTTGCAGATGAAACAACGAGCTACATATACTGGGTGGGATTTCTCAAGTATATGGGCAATCGATGGAGGACAAGCCTACCCATTTTTAAGAAATGTGCTTAACTTATCTGCTATCACAGTTACAAATGTAACAGATACTTCAATTAGTACACTCTGGCAAAACGTTGAAGGAGCAACAGGCTATGAATTAGAGGCAGATGGAAGCATTATAAGCCTTACAGAAACAAGTTATACTCATACAGGTTTACAGCCAAGCACAGAGCATTCTTACCGCGTAAGAGCTAAAAAAGAAAGCTGGATTGGAGAGTGGAGTCCGTTATTAACGGTTAAGACAATAGCAGTTCAGCTTTCAACACCACAAAATGTTGCAGCGCAACTTGGAAAAGATGGCATTATTGTAACCTGGGATGCTATACCAGAAGCGAATACCTATGATGTAGAAGTAGATGGCATAGTAGTTGATAATGTGAAAGTACCAACATATCTTCATAGAAGTCCATCACCAAATAAACAGCATACTTATAGAGTGAAGGCTAAAAATTCGCTAGCTTCGAGTGCATGGAGCGATGTAACTTGGCTTATAAATTGGGCAGAAGGCATACCATCAGTAGTCTTAGCACAATCCAATTGGATAAAGGATATAAGTAGTACGGAAGACATTGAACTTATATTAAAAGCCAATGCTATGTCTAATTTATATACTACTCAAATAGAGCTTCAATACAACCCACAAGAATTAATTCTTACACCAGATAGTATTAAAAATTTGATATTCCTAGAAGAGGAAAAAGGATATTTGGCTTTAGCTGTAGATGAGACAGCAGGAAGTATCAAGATATTAGTTTCAGCACTTTCACAAGAACGTATCGTAGATGGACTAGTTGATATTATCAGTCTAAAGCTTAAGATGTCCCAGAGCAATTCCACATCATTTAGAGTTAAATCTATTAAGCTAGTAAATACTTCAGGAGAATACATACAAATTCCAGAGATAAACAGTCTGGATATAAAAGTAATACAAGATATTGATTCAAATAATTAAAAATTTTATCTTGATAGAGTTTTATACTCTATCAAGATAGCATAGGAGCATGGAAAGTGAAAAAACAACTTATAAGAATTTTAATTGTTACACTATTAACCGTACTTTCTTTGCAGAGTATTACTTTTGCAAATAAGACTAGTGAAAAGTCGGAGCCTACAAAGAAAGTATTAGTTAAATACAAAAACCAAACAGATGTTAAGAAGAATGCAAATATCAATGTGGCAAAGAATAATAAGACTGTTAGTACGCATTCATTTCTAGATAAACAAGCTACAAAAAAGGAAAATGTTTATGTTATAGAAGCTGATAACAGTACAATACAAGATATGATACGTAGTGATAATGTAGAGTACATTGAAGAAGACGTCGTAGTTAAAATGTGTACTGATAAAATAACTTGGAACATTAATAAGGTAAAAGCACCCGAGCTTCATAAGGAAGGTTTTACTGGAAAAGGCATTAAAGTTGCGCTATTTGATACAGGAATAACTGCGAGTAAGGATATTAAAGTAGCTGGAGGTGTTTCTTTTGTAGAAGGTGCAAGCAGCTATAATGATGACAATGGACATGGGACAGCTGTAGCTGGGATATTAGCAGCTGCTAAAAATAATCAAGGCTATTTAGGCGTATCACCTGACATAGAATTATATGCAGTTAAAGTGCTTGATAAAAATGGAGCAGGTACATACAGTAATATTATTAATGGTTTAGAGTGGGCAATGGATCATGATATAGATATTATTTGTATGAGCTTAGGAGGGGCTAAGTATTCTAGAATATTACAAGAAGCTATAGATGATGCTAATAACCGTAATATCCTTATTGTGGCAGCTGCTGGCAATGAAGGAAGTAACTCAATTAATTATCCGGCAAGATATAATAACGTTGTTTGTGTTGGAGCAGTAGATCGTGAAAATCGCAGAGCTTCCTTTTCAAACACAGGAGCTGCCCTTGATATTGTTGCTCCGGGAGTTGATGTAGAAACGATAGGTTCTAAATTAATGAGTGGAACATCAGCAGCAGTACCTCACGTAGCAGGGGTAGCAGCAGAGCTTTGGAGTGCCAAGCAAAGCATGACGAATAATCAACTTAAAAATCTGCTTTATAAAAGTGCAAGTTCTCTTGGAAATGAAGATACATATGGTTATGGTCTAGTGGACGCAGCGCAGTCTCTAAAAAATATAAATACCAACTTAGATCAGCCACTAGGAAGAAGCGATAACACAATAGGAGAAGATGCAGGAATAGATGAAGAAGTTCATATGTCTGCCACGAAATTTTCTGGAGATGGACAAATTGTTAAGCTAGGTAATAGTGCAACTGTCGGCGTACTATTTACAGAGAATCACAATAATATGAGAGTCACCATTAAACATACAAATAGTAATACGATAACTCATTCAGAAATTATATCTGTTAGAGGGACTTATCCTACAACTGTACCTGAATACTATCTCTGCAGAAGTACTTACTTAGATAAACTGGGAACCTATTCAGTAACATTTGCACCAGAGGATAAACCGAGTAATAATGTTATCTTTACAATTTATGTAAAAGAAGACGGTGGGGGGCCTATAGATCCGCCTGATGATCCTACAGATCCACCAGAGACACCTAGCGGCTTAGCATTGCAGCCAGGTATCAGTTATATGGATCTTTCATGGGGCAGAGTATCACAAGCCGAAAGTTATATCATTAGGATGGACGGAGTGGTAGTTGAGGAGAGCAGCAGTGCATCGTGCCGTGTTAGAGGACTGGATCCTAATTCACTCTATAGTTTTAGAGTAAAGGCTTCTAATTCAGCAGGAGATAGTGGATGGAGTTCAGCTGCTTCAGGCTATACCCTGGCTAATGTTGTAGAACCGAGGGAAGGAACAATAACTAATGGTAAGCTGACAGCTTCATGGAGTGCAAATGGCAATCCAAGCGGCACAGGATACAAAGTAGGAGTATTTGATAAAAGTGGTATCCTTTTAAAAGATGGAAGTTGGATTACAGGGCTTAATACTACACTTACAGACATACCTAAAGCCTCTTTCTATTTTATCAAAGTCAAATCCAGAAACTTTGACAACATAGAGTCTGAATGGTGGACAATAGGCGAAATTGAAGTTAAGATTCCTTCACAAGCCAACAAGATGATAACAGAAAAATATCTTGGATCCAGTTATGAAGATAGGCAGCCTTATATTGGAGACCCAGTTAACAGTGTTACAGGTAACTTTTATTTAGATGAAGTAGATTTAAATATTGAAGATATTGGGCTGCCCCTTCAAATACAAAGAGCCTATAATTCAACAGATGAAAGAAGCGGAATATTAGGTAAAGCATGGCGTTTAAATTATGAATCTAAGATTACAATAGATTCGGGAACAGGAAATGTGGTTATAGCTTATCCAGATGGACATACAACTCATTTTGTACCTAGTGGCAACGGGTATAGTGCACCAGAAGGCGTCTTCGACACCCTTGAGAAAAATGGCAGCGGAGGCTATAAGCTTTTATTAAGAGATAAAACTGTTTATACTTATAATACCAGTGGTAAACTTATAGGCATTTCAGATAAAAATAATAATACCATAAGTTTACAATATGATGGTTCAGGACAGCTTCAAACGGTAACAGGACAAGGTGGTAAAAAGCTTTACTTTACCTTTGAAGGAGGCAAAATCAAGAGTATTACCGACTTAGCAACAAGAAACATCATTTATTCTTATGATGCACAAGGCAGATTGCATTCTGTAAAAGGCATTGGTGGAGGTACGAAAATATATAACTATAATGAATATGGTATTACCTCCATTATAGATGAGAACAATAAAAAGTTTATAGAAAATGAATATGATGAGTATAGAAGAGTCATTAAACAACTTGATGAAAATGGAAATGAAACGCAGTATATTTATGGAGATGAAACAAAAGAAAACACACTTTATCACGTAACAACCGGTCAAATAGAGAAGTATCAGTATAACGATAAGCTATACGTTACAAAGGTAACCTACAGCGATAATACTTATGAACAATACACCTATGATGAGTGGGGTAATAAAAATAGTATTCGAGATCGAAATGGTAATGTAACAAGGTATCTTTATAATCAAAGAGGAAATCTTTTAGAAGTAATTAAACCAGGTCCTTCTAATGACACAGATCGTTATACCTATGATGAAAAGGATAATATCAAACAAATAACAACTGCAGGCGGAGGGGTAACGCAATTTGAATATGATGAAAAAGGCAATCTTCAAAAATTAACCACTAAGCTTGATGAAAAAAGCACTACATCTATTACTTATAGTTATGATTCTTTAGGCAGAGTCTTAACACTAACAGATGCAGAAAATAATACCACAACCTTTGAGTACGGCAGTGGCCCTCATCCAGAAAAAATAACAGATGCAGAAAATAATACCATTAGTTATACTTACGATACGCTCAATAGAAAAAAGACAGCCACTACAGTTTATGGAACCACAACATTTGTCTATAACAATCAAGATAAACTAGAAAAAATTATAGACCCAGCACAAAATACAACCCGCTTAAAGTATGATAGTATAGGAAATCTTAATAAGATTATTAATCCTCAGCAATATAACTTAGCGTCAGATGATGGTTTAGGAGTTACCTATCAATATGATGCAATGGACAGACCTATTACGCAGATAAATGAATTAGGATTTATCAGCGCAACGAAGTATGATAACCAAGGCAATAAGATTAAAGAAGTTAATCCAAATTATTATAGTGCAGTTACGAATGATGGACTTGGAGTAAGTTATAGTTATGATAAAACAGGAAGACTTGTTAAAGTAACTAATCCTTCCGGTAAAAAATCCAGAATCAAGTATGATGGTGTAGGCAATATCATAAAAACGATCGATGCAAATAACTATAATGAAAGTACAGATAGTGGACTAGGCATGGAATATACCTATGACCAAATGAACAGGCTGACTATTATTAAAGATACAGAAGGACGTATTATTAAACAAATTATTTATGATACAGACGGCAGAGCGATAAAAGAAATTGATGGCAAAGGCTACTTAAGCGGAAGTGATCAAAGTAGCAGATATGGTACTATTAATAGCTATAATCTTGCAGGATGGCTTCAAGAAAAAAGAATACCTGTAAAAAGTGAAGCAAGCACGATTTACTATCAAGTCATACGATATATCTATGATAAAAACGGAAAGATCCTTGAACAAAAGACATCACCAGATTATGTAGCACAATCAGGAGAGCCTAAATCATGGAATGTAATTACCTATACTTACTACAAAAATGGAAAAGTAAAAAGTATAGCAGATAGCTTAGGAAGTTATATTGAATACACTTATGATGCATTAGGCAATATCATTCAGGAAAAATCTAAGCTAGATGATAATACATACAGCATAGTAGGTTATGAGTATAACAACATAGGAAAAGTGCAAAAAACATGGAGAGAATCAAGTGCAGGCAGAGTAGAAACGACTTTTGAGTATGATAAAAATGGTAATCTAATGAGTCTGTTAAGTCCAGCAGGTCATAAAACAGTTTTTGAATATGATGCAGCAAACAGACTGATTAAGAAAAGTGAAGAAGTATCAGAAAGCACAATTAATATTAATCATACAACAGTATCACTTACGGCTTTGCAAGGGGCAGTTTTGCCAGGACAACAATCTACCTATAAGCTTGAAATACAACCTGATACAACAGTGATAGGCTTTGATATACAAATTGAATATGATGCAAGAGTATGTGAGTTTATAGAGGCTAAAGCTGAGGAGGCAGGTATTACAGTTAATGCTGACATAGAAGGCAAAATTAAACTTAGTACTTCAAGCTCCACCATTGATCAAAAAGCATTGCTTGCTTCAATAACTTTTAAAATCAAAGAAGATGTGTCAGGAAAAGGCTATGTAATTATCAGTCCAACCTCCACTTATACAGATCATGAAGGCAAGAAAAAGTTTGCAGAAGGAACAGGAAAGACAGTTGCAAACAAAAGTTTTGATATGAATAAAGATGGCAAAGTTGAAATCAATGACTTTTCCCTCTTAGCACAAAAAGTTGGTTTAGCAAAAGGCAATCCTAATTATGATGAAAAATTTGATATAGACGGTAATGGGGTAATAGAAAAGTTAGATCTTGATGCCCTAAAGGATTATTTACTAACTGCTACGGGAGATGAAGCACTGCTTAATCCAATAAAACAAGCCCCCTTTGCAGAAAAGTTTACAAATCTATCCTACAAAGAAGAAACACATACAACTACCCGAACAACCAATTATGAATATGATAAAGCAGGCAATCTCACTAAAGAGATAAACACTAATGGTAATAGTATTACCTACGGTTATGATGCCTATAATCGTTTAACATCTCTAACAGATCAAATAGGAAACACCACAAGTATCACCTATGATGAAATAGGCAATAAAACAAAAGAAACACTTCCAGAAGGTAACAGCATCACTTATGTTTATGATGCAATGAACAGACTTCAAGAAGTAAGAGATACACAAGGCAATATTTTGCAAAAAAATAGCTATGATATCAATAGCTTGGTAATAAGGACAACAGATGCTAAAACAGGTTTATCCAGTGGCGTAGAATATACTTATGATATAGGTAATAGACTGCAAACAATCACAACGCCAGAGGCAAAAGCTAAAGGTAAAACAAGTACAACTTATACCTATGATGCACTAGGGAATGCAGCAACCTACACAGATGGAGAAAACAACACCACAACCTATGAAAGAGATATGTGGGGCAAAATTAGAACACTGATAGATCCTTATAACGTACGAAGCATCTATAACTATGATTATGCAGGCAATGTTAGAAGTACAACGGACGGTAACAATAATACAACACAGTACATTTATAATAGTCTTAATCAGCTCACAGAAATAAAAGACCCATCCGGTCAGAGTATAACTTATGAGTATGACAAAGATGGAAGAATGATCAAAGAGTACGACCGCAATGGACAAACATTGATATATAAGTATAATTCAGATAATAATCTTATCTCAAGAAGTGTTAATACAACAGGGGAAGAAGAAAAATATCTCTATAATAAAGACGGCAGCTTACTAGGTGCCATAGGCTTTACAGGAGTAGATACCTTCGAATACACCTCAGCAGGTCAGCTTTTAAGAAAGCTAAGAAATGGCAAGCTTGTACTCGAATATGACTATGACAAAAATGGCAATGTAAAACGTGTAACAGATGTAACAGGCCAAACAGTACAGTATAATTATGATAATAATGGAAGACTTCAAACCGTACTTAATGGTAATAGTGAAGTAACATCTTATCAGTACAACAGTGATAATACCTTATCAAGCGTTAATTACAGTAGTGGTATTAATATAAGCTATAGTTATGATAAAGATAAAAATATCATTTCACTCATACAAAGAGGTTCACAAGGGAACATCAATAACTTTACCTATACCTATGACAATAATGGTAATCAGGTTTCAAAGGTAGAAAATGGTGTTGGCATAAACTATACTTATGATAAGGTAGGAAGGCTTCTAACAGCAGGCAATAATACCTATTCTTATGACAATGCAGGTAACAGAAAGTCATGGTCAGGATCTCACGGTTCAACGACTTATAACTACGATAGCAGAAATAGATTGGTAACTGTTACAGACTCTGCTAAAGGCAGTATTGTCTATGGGTATGATAATAATGGCAATCAATTGACAGCATCAAATGGTACGGTCTATACTTATGATGGATTCAATAGATTAAAGACAGTTGCTATGCCTGGTGGTAATAGAACAGTTAATGAGTATGATGCCCTAGGACTTAGAATAGCAACTATTGAAAATGGCTTAAGATATGACTTTATCTTTGACAGAGGAAATATCCTTACAGAAGTTAATGCTGCTGATGAACTTGTAGCAAGAAACCTAAGAGGACTAGGACTTATTGCAAAAGAGAATGTGGCAGGAGAATTAAATTATTACCTTAATAATGCCCATGGTGATGTTGTAAGCTTAGTTAATGGAGCAGGAGCAATCTTAAATAGCTATGAATACGACGCCTTTGGCAATACAACAAACTATGCTGAACAAGTCATCAATAGATTTAGATATGCAGGAGAGCAATTTGACAATCTAACAGGTCAATATTATCTAAGAGCAAGATACTACAATCCACAAGACGGCAGATTTACTCAAGAGGATACTTACAGAGGAGATGGCTTAAATCTTTATACCTATGTACAGAACAATCCGATTAGATATGTTGATCCAAGTGGATACTGGAGTATCTTAGTAAGTGAAGATACTTATGGGAGTAATGAGAAAATAAGATATCTACATATTGTATATGATAATTTAATTGTAGATGGAGCTAAAATAGCAGCAAATACATTTGGACCCCTTGGTTCATTTATAGATTATGGTGATAGGGCACAATGGTTTGGGGAGAAAATGACTGAATTGACTACAGGATATGATAATGTGTATACGTATAAACCAGACAAAGAAATAATAGATGCATGGGAAACCTTTGGTAAGGGTAACGATTTATTAGGATTAGCAGTATCAAACTCAACAAAAAAGTTGCTACAGGCTGTCAAAAAAGTTGGAACATATGGAATGCTTATAAAAGATGGATTGTCTGCAAACGAGAGAGCTAAAAAAGATAATTTCCTTTATGGGATGATTAGATCATCAGGACTAGATAGAGAACTGAGAAAAGTTAGAGATCCAGCTGATTTATACATTGCAATGACGGCCATAGAATCAATACTTGATAATTATAGTTCAAAAGAATATATAAATATGTATAATAAATATTTTGGCTCAAGCTTATTTGGAATAGGTGACTATGACTATGCGATAAATTTATGGGATAAGACTTTTGGAGATATTGATAAGAAACGTGGTGAAATAAAAAATGCTCATAATCAGTTATATGAGATAGCTAAGAAATTAAAAGATGCTTATAATGGTAATGCTAATTGTAAAAGATAACTAATTTAAATTCATATGAGAAAGAAGAATTAGAAAATTGAATGTTCTAAAAAACAAGTAGCAAGGAGTTATTGTGAAAAAGAATAAGTTTATAAAAAAATAGATAATTCTAAAAGATAGATGACGTTAAAAATGGAGGGAAAAATGTATGAGTTTTTTGATTTTCTAAAAACATTTATATTTATAAGTATATTATTATTTTTATCAATGCTATCACAACAAACTTTTTTAAATTTTGAGATAAAGACATCAGAAAAAATCTTGACAATTATCGGAGGGGGAGTAATATTAGCGATTATTTACATATTCAAATATATATAAAGGAATAACATTAAAAAGTACTTACATAGTATAATTAATAATTAGTTTAACCAATAAGGATGATAATACATACTTTATATTAATTGTAAACATTAAACTAACCACTGCGACTAAAATGAGTATAATTAGCATTTAAAAAGTAGATTTATTAGAGACTAATAGGTGTCTTAGAAGATGGTTGTCCATAGGGCAACCATCTTCTTAAATATACAGGAAGGTAAAGTTTGCAGAAGAAGAGGGAAAAACAGTTGAGTGTATAAGTTGGACTACAATATAAGGTATAATTATGATAAGGATAAAAACATCACTTCATTGAGATGAAGTGGGCAAGAAGCAACAATTAACGGGTTTGCCTATACTTATGTGTAGAAGAATCTGATT
>CAKZUB010000039.1 GCA_937921505.1 uncultured Clostridia bacterium
AGCATGAACTTGACTTAGTGACAGTCAGTGGTAAGGCTTATTATACATATACTTATCTTGGTAAAATTAAAGGCGCTAGAAAGGTTAAGATTGTTATAAGCTGGCCTAAAGATGCTTTGTGGAATCCTAGGGCTATGAAAGCTTTTGTTAGCTTAGACATAAAGATGTCTGGTATCCAGCTACTTAATCACTATATCAAAAGATGGCCTGTGGAGACATTTTTTAGAGAAAGTAAGAGGCAACTGGGCTTTGATAAATATCAGATCCATACATCCAGAGGCATTAGAAGACATATGTATCTTCTAATGTTAACTTATCTTTACTGTGAGCTTGAAGTTCAAGGTGATTCTCTTGGCTTTAGTAAAGGATTGAAAAAAGCTAGGCAAGAGATAAAATCTCTTGAGATTAACTGGATATATAGAAAAGCTCAAGAGGGTATTCCACTAGCAGATATTTGAAAATCAAAAAAGTAGCATAGAGACTAATTATATCTTCATTAACTGGAATAATATGCCTTGGTAATAAGTTGGGAGCATTTATGCTCGTTTATAATATATAGAGAAACAACTTAAAAACTTAATCTATTCAGCTACACAAAGTTGCTTCTCAGAATGCTTTCACACCATGCATCATCATGAATAACTTAAATTTAAAGATGTGAAATCTATACTCAATCTTAATAATAAAAATTATTTTAAATCATTATTCAATTATATGTATTTATATATAACTCGTCTACATCATTTTAATTTATTTTTATATTCTTTTAATTTAGCTGTAAATTCTATTTTCCTTCTCTTAAAGATTACTCTCTATTATTTTGAATTTCATAAGCTATAAATCCTTCAAACTCTTTGTAACCTAGTTTTTTATAGCAACTTATAGCTTTGAAATTATTGATCTTTACATTTAAGTCCCTGCATTATAATTATTATTTGCATTTCATAACAGTTTAATTTTACAGTTCAAATAAAACCCTCAGATTTCTTGGAATTGCTTTATACCATTTATCTATTCCAAGCATGTCTATTTTGGTTTTAAGTTCCTTAGAAAAAGTATCAATAGATTTGCCATCTAACAACATATTAGTTTCTTGTTCTGTAAATGATACACATTCAATAATATTATCTGCTTGTCTGCTTGTCCATAATTCATAGCGCAAATACGCTGACATATTAAACAATCATACAATGTGTGATGCGCTGTTACAGGAATCCATGCGGGAAATTCACCAGGAGCCTCATTAATATACGATAAACATTTTTGATTATCTATTAAAAACCTTTCCTGACGAATAGCCCCTGTCGGACAACTCTCAACTCACAAATTGCATTTATTGCAGATATCTACATTTCTCACTTCACCCCAAGTATCCTCATCACACATCATATCTGAAAAATACGCTGCATATGAAAAATTGCTTCCTAAACCATCGACATACGTAATATTATTTCGACCATACTTTGCCAACCTACTATGAACTCCTAATCTTTTGAGCGGCAATTTTTTTCTTCCTTGATAGAATATCCTCTTTCGCCTGTAAATTTTCTTATATATTCTTCTGTTTTATTAAAATCTGAACGTACCAAGCTTAAAAAAGTCTTCTTTTTTCCTTCTACAATAAAATCAACCTTAGCATAAAATGGATGATGAATTGCAACGAGTATAATGGAATTAATCTTGAATTCTTCTTCTGGTATCTCAAATTGATACAATTCATTTATAATCCATTTTTGAAAATCATTAAGTTCTTCTTGCTCCTTAAAATCTTCAGTAATCTCTCTTAGTTCTTTTAAGTGTTCTATGGAAATAACCTTTAACCTATCACCATGCTGAGTAGCAACCTTTTCAAATTCATTTTTCATCTTAATCACTCTTCCCGTCATATGGATTTTATAATCCGACATACCTAACCGAACAGATCTATTTTATGAGCATATTACTTTTTCATTGTCTGCATCATCTCAAATACTGCCGGATATAGAGAAGTCATTAAGATCTGTGTACCTGTTGCTAAATCTAAAATTCCATGCCCTATCATCAATGGAACAAGTTTTCTCTTTTTATAATAAATAATCCCTAATATGAACAATAAAGGTACGAATGAAAAAAATCTAAATAAGATATATTTCCAATCATATATCAAAGGTATAAAACTATGCTGCAAAGCATAGAAAAACATTGGATACCCAATTGATAGGATTTTATTACCTGTCATTTTTTCAATTCTATTTACGGCATATCCAAAGTATAAAGGTAATTCAGCAAATACTATAGTTATCGGTAAAAGTATAATATTTATTGCTGCAAGCCAAACTGGAATGGGTTGTATCATTATTACAGGCACATAACCATAAATCATAAATCCAAATCCATACATACCACCTATTCCTAATAAGAGCATTAGTATAACAATCCCTATTATATAATTTAAATTACCTTCACTTTTTTGATAATTAATTAGTTTTTTATATGTAGTGCCTTCAATTTTACAAACAATTAATAATAAAACAATAGTAATAATATTACACACAGTACATATTATAGACCACCATTGGCTTGCTTGTACTAGCGACTTATTGGTTAATACCGCAAATAATAACCCAGCCACAATAAATAAACCACTTCTAAATATTGGTAGTATAAACGGCCCTCTATTTTTCATTACATATTCCCTTCATTCTTTATATGCGTTAACTCTCTCACTAATTGTGAATCCTATAATGAACTATCCGGTTCATTTTACCTAGAATCTCCGTTGATGCAAACAAATTCTATTATTCCTCTTTAATTAATCGGGATACTCTCCAATACTCTAAATCTCTACTTTCTTTACAGTTAATAAGAATGTCATCAATACTATAATACGGATCTGTATCATTAAGTAAATCCCCTTCACTTCTATCAGTTATTGCAAAACTAATTGGTGTGCCATCTTTAACAAAAACAAATATTTGCTGACTTTCATTGATATTATCCCCTTTGAATATTTTTTCATTGATAATATGACTTGCATAAGATGAAGCATTATACCATTTTTCACCAACTATCTTTTGTCTTTCTTGACTTGTTATGTAAGGTCCAATAATGAAGTATCCATCACTTTTAAAATCTAAATACTTCTCCAAAGTGATCTTTCCAGTTTGATGTTTTATGTCTCTTAGATATAGCTCTACTTCTTCTATACAAGTATCAGTAATGTTATAACTTCTATAATCAAAATATGAAAAACCTATAATAATAGTTGGTATGATTAAGATCATTACCATCAATAGTCTCATTACTTTTTTCTTCATTTAGCCACCATTTTTCTTATCTTATATGTTTCTGGGCACTGATTTACGATTATATACACAAAATACAGTTAAGCAACTTAAAGTTGATAAAATAAAAATATGTAACACTATATGATAGAAATCTGGAATCACTACCGTATGCGAAGGCGGTATAATGTGATATGTTTCACTAAAAAATTGGTTATATGCATTTATCTTCTTATCAGAGGCGCCAAACAATGTATAATGCCAATGACTAAAATACTGACTAACCAACCACACAAAGATAAATAGAGTAAGTGGATGCTTCTCTATTGTGTCTTTTATAATAAATAAAATTGATAAAAATAAAAAGATCAGCCCCCACACACCATCAATACTATTCCATGCAGCTTCTACAAGTGTTACATTTCCAATAGAAAATCCTGTCATATCCATCGAAAACCAAATAAACAATAATGCTATTGAAACCATACAACTCTTCTTCATTTTAACTATCCTTCCTTTTTGTGTACCCAAGACACAAAAAATTACAAAATTTATCATAAGTCCATTCTTTTAAAGTCCTTTTGCTAAAACGCTCTGGCTTTAGATAGAAAGTCTACTTGTTTATTCGTTTAAAAATTCTATCATCATTTCCTTCTCCTCTTCAGTAAGCGTATGTAAATGTCCTCTCTTTTGTATCAAATATGTTATACAATTTGATATAATTTTTTGTGCACGTGGAATAACTAGTTTTGCTGGGAATAGGCAATCATTCTCAGCAGCCATTACAAGTGTTGGTGCTAGGCACTTTTTCATATCCCTTTCTCTTACATTGCTTGGCATACTCATTTTTATCTTCGCATTATCAATACTACATTTCACAGTCTCATATGTTGTATCATCAACATCATCTTCTGACATAGCCATAGGTAAAATGCATTTCATAATATATGACTTTTTCCCAGTCAACCAATACAATATCATTGGGAATGCCATATTCATACTTTTTAGTGCGGATTCATTTTGTATACCTGATGGGATATATAGAATTGCTCGTTCAATTTTTTCTGGTGAATAGCACATTAGCTTCGCTAGAACTCCAGCTCCAAATGAGCCACCAAAACATAACATTCGGTTAAATCCTAAAGACTCAATAACACTACTTGCCCATTTCCCATAATCATAATTATGAGCTGACAAACAAACTTCATCACTTTTACCTGGATGACCAATAATATCAACAGCATAAACCTGAAAATCTTTTAATAAAAATCTACATAAGATTAAATTATAAGCTGATGTAGCATTTCCACCATGAAACAACAACAATGGTTTAGCCTTACTGTTTCCTGTCTTAATAACATGGGTTTTACCAAAACACGTATCAACATAAATATCTTCAAATGAAATACCCATTTCACTCAACTGCTTATCATATAGTTTAATAACTTTTTCTTTACTATCTTTTTTCTTATAAATACTCTTCATAGTTTGCCTCCTAGTATAATAGTACTTGCAAGAGCTCGTCTTCGTAGTGATGCTTGCACACTTGTCTGCCGCATTCATTCCATTGCCCTTCGTATTGTCTATCAATCTTACCTCTGCTAAATGACTTTTTCTTAAATCTAATATACAAACAAAATACTATCAGCCTGCAAGTCTAATGTGCACTGTCACGCTGTAATTCAAGAAACCTGCTTTATGATTCTATCCTTTTATAATCAACGCATATAGTTATAATTCCCAGGTAGCATTTTCCCTTTTACTAACACTTCTCCAATATTGATGTCATTTGAGTCCCTTGTAAGTGAAAATAGTAAGGGTAAACCTTCTGCCAATATTGGGTGCAAAGTTTTTGTTGGATCTTGACTTTGATGATGAATATGTAAATGTGGCTCTGATGTTGTACCAGAATTTCCCATTTTACCCAAATATGTTCCATGTTGAATATCTTCACCTATTGTGACTGCTATAGTTCCCTTTTGAAAATGATTAAGCAATAAATATGTTCCTGTTGATTCTATCCGGATATATACATAGTTCCCTTCAAGACTGGTGAATTCTTCTGTATTTGGAAGAATATCAGGTTCTTTATCGCAAACTGCAACTACAGTTCCTGATATGGGTGAAAAACATTCTAAACCATATATACCATACTCCTTAAGATCTTTAGCTCCAGTATTGTATGGTGTTTTAACCAAATCATAAGCATAACGCTCTGATGCCCATATAACATGAGGTTTATTATCTTTCGCCAAATCTCCTCCCCAACCAACAGTAACATCTTCCTTGAATGGCGTGCCAATGACAAGAGCCTCCATTGACAGATCCCCAGAAGGATAAACAATAGATGTAAGTCCTAGTGTTATACTAAAAGGCATAATCATCAATATACTTATTGCGATACTAATGATAAATCGTTTCATTAGCTTGCGTTGAATTAACATTAATATAATAGTTATAATCAAACGCAAAAGTCCTAGTATTGGAACTATCAATAATAGGGCTGTCCAACTTAACACACTGAATATTCCATTACCAAACACGACAGCCAGCCAAAAAACTGCTATAGTTATTAAAATCCCACTATCAAGTCGTTTGATAAGATTTTTGTAAAAGTTACTGATGTTCATGTCTAACAACCACCTTACTCTATAATATTCTGTCCCTATCTCTTGAGTTTTTATGTAAAGAAATTGGATGTTATTTTATTATTCGTATACTCTTTAATATCTCATTAATCTGTTCTTTGTTTCGGCTGTATATATCTAAAGTTGCATCTACAAAAGCACCGTGAAAGCCATCACCTAAAACCAGATATAATTGCATCCTTCCTTTCGCTTCTCTCAAGACACAAAACATAATAGACTATGTTGGCTTTGAGTCATTTTATTATTATTAAGACATTTACTTGCTTGTGCTCATGATTTATTGGGCGATCCATATAGAATGGGGTAGGCAAAGAATATAGATGATTGGCATAAAGTTCTATCTTGGAGTAGCTTTTAAACTAAATGTTATAGGCATAGCACCTTCTAACGCTGGGTAATACAAAAGCCCTTCTTCATCTGCTGTTGTGCCTCCCATCCCTGGAACAGCGCGGTCGTATTCATTCAAAAAATCAATAAATAGTCCTGCTTGGGCTAAGGAATTAACTAAATTACTCATAGTATACATCCAAAAATAACTTTTAGCTTCTTTAGCTTCAGATGCATAACCGCCAATTTTATCGTCTTCATCTGCCTCTTCTTTAAAATAAGGATATTTTATTTCAGTAACTCCTCTTGTAAGCTTATCTTCATCAAAAGTCAGGTAAAATGGGTGGCTATCATGCACATAGAAAAATCCATCGTCTTTTAAAAAGTGTTTTATTGTTCTTCCCCACTTCTTTAGATCTGGCAACCACCCAATTGCTCCATCAGATGTAAAAACTATATCATATATTCCTTCATGATTTTCCATAAGCTCCATAATATCAGATGCGATAAAATCTACATTTTCAATTTCTAAGTCCTTTGCCAATTTTTTAGCAAAATATATATTATCTGGAACTAGATCAACGCCTATAACATTCGCTCCCATTTTTGCTAATGCAATAGAATCTGCACCTGTATTACATTGTAAGTGAAGTACCTTCTTCCCACATATATTTCCCAATTCCTTTAATACAATTGGATTTAAACTATACTTTTGTTCTTGAAATCGTTTTTTAAAATGCTTGTAATGCTCTTGTGATAGTAACCCCCACGCTTTTTTATTTTCTTCAACTTTATTCATTTCGTAATCATCCCTCTTTTTCATTCTTGTTATAAGTAATAGTCTTATTACTTTTTTCTTCATTTAGCCACCATTTTTCCTATTATGTAGCCAATCTAACTGAGTTAAATGCACTGATTGATCCAATCTGCCATTAATTGTGTGCGAGCGGAAATAGCTTGAATTATAAAATTAAGCCGCTTTTGTCCTAATAACAAACTGGTAAGTTTTTTCGACTCCCTCGGTAGTTGTAACAATTAAAAATCCACGATTATCCTTCTTATCCTCTTCATAATATGAACTTAGATAAGACGCCATATGCATATCTATAATAATGCAGTATCTATCGTTATCTCCTTGAACTGGAACATCTAGAGCAAGCTTTTCATTATATTGCTGCTTTCCTTCACGTGTAAGAAGATAATCTCTTATATAAAATTTATCAGGTGGATTAGCTCCAAAATCTATATATATCTTATCACCTATATCAACTTCTTCAATACTATATATTGAATGAGTATCAAAAGCAAAAGAAAATAAATCATTCAGATTATTGATATTGACATCTTCTATTATATGATAACTTATATTCTTCCCCCCAACACTTAAAGATAGCTCTTTACTCGCATTTTCATTGTTTGAACATCCACTCAGCAAGATTATAATTAACACAGCCAGAACAATCCTGGTATTATACCTCTTCATATTACACCTCTCATTTTATTACTTTGATTTGTTTGCTGGCATTGTGCAAAGTTCCATCCATCCAGGTACAAATCCTGACTTCACTGCTATCATCTGTGATTGTATATGTGATACTGCTGTACCATAGTATGGTAATATATCCATCTTCATAATCTTATTTTTTAGAAGAATAACCATCGTTGTACCTAAGCCATATCCTTTATATTCTGGTATGACATCTATGCCCATCTGCCAGAGTCTCTTACTATCAGCATTTGCTGCTGCCATTGCCAAAACTTCCCCATTTCTTTGTGCAGTTACCGCTATCACATCTGGAGCACTTTTATCAAAGTTTATAGCATGCTCAAATCTTCTATCACCTTTAAATTGTAGAATTTCTTCTTGGTTATACCATTTCAATTCAATATCTTTAAGCACGTTGTAGTCAGGCTCAATTTTCTTTTCCCCTGGAACAAAAAACGGTTGTAGATTTCCTATACATATATCAAACTGTTTTAACCCTTCGTCAAGCTTTCTTAAGTCTCCATATTCAGAAAGCCACTCACCTTTAAAGCTAGTATAGTTTTCTCTTAACCAGTTAATAATTTCCGGTTCTTCACTTCTTGCAACAATCTTACTGTTTATGCAAATCAGATTAAGCTTACTTATCTCATGCCAATTGCATGTACGTGCACCTTCTAGTTTTTTAGAACAAGTAAAGATATTTTTCTCACTTGCTATATCATCTACTGTACAACCTAAATCTGATGCTAATTGCTCGTAAAAAGTTTTTTTAATATTCACTTCTTATTCTCCTCATAAGTATAATGTTATTCGCTATATCCTACAAATCCGCATTTGAAAAACAAAAGCTTTAAACTTTCACCCTACTGCCATGACTTTCTGCTAAAATCCTCATGTTCACACTAGAGAGTCTACTTGAACTTATTGATGGTTTTATTTACTTAACGATTGATCATAAATCCATTCTTCTAAAGCTCTTTTGCTAAAACGATCTTGATTATCAATGAGCACATATGGAATATCCTGTAGTTCTCCATCTCTTTCTCCGTTCATATACTCAAGGATTCAAATTATGAACCATAACGTATTCTTCTTCTAAATCTTTCATTATCTCAAAGCCAACGTTTTTATACATTCTAACCGCATAGTTATCTTTCTGAACTGCTAGAGATGTTCGTTTATACCCACGTTCTTTTAGTAGCTGCAACATACTTTTCATAAGTGCAGTTCCAATCCCTTTATTTCGGTATGCTTTATATAAAGAAATTGCGAATTCTGGAGTGCTATCATCAATATTTCCAAATCCTCTTGCTTCTCCACATAATATTCTTGTCCATACTGCACCAACAATTTCCCCGTCAACATCAGCTACAAGGCATAAATCATCTGGTTTACCAAATTCTTCTATAAACACTCTGATTTCAGGCTGGTTTATTACATCTCTTGGCAATAGATTCATCTCATCTCTTTGAAAAATCGCCTCATATATAAAGTCTTCTAATAAATGTATTTCTGAATGTTTGATTGCTCTTATTGTATAATTTATCATTAGTGATCCTCCTTATATTTAGATTTATCCATTTTAAATTAACATCCACATATCCTTTCACCTCCTGTAAATAAGAACTTAAAGTGGAACTTTGATGTTCAATTCTTAAGTGCAAACTTAACTGCATATTCTGCATGAATTGTTGTGGAATCAAAAATTCGAATATTGATATCTTCTTGCTTAATCAAAATAGGTATTTCTGTGCATCCAAGAATAACCCCCTCTGCTCCCTGCTCAACAAGGCCTTGGATAATTTTTTTATATTTATCTTTAGACTCAGGTTTTATTATTCCTCGAACCAACTCATTATAAATGATATCGTGTATTACACACCGCTCCTCTTTTGATGGAATAATAACTTCTATGCCATATTTCTCATATATCCTATCCTTATAAAAATCTTGTTCCATTGTAAATCTCGTTCCCAAAAGACCCACTTTCTTTAATTTTTCTGCCTTAATTTGTTCAGCTACTGCATCAGCTATATGTAATACTGGAACATTTATGCTATCTTGCACCTTATCAGCCATCATATGCATTGTATTTGTACATATGATGATAAATTCTGCTCCTGCTCGCACTAAATTCTGTGCCACATCTATCATCATGTTCGACAGTTCTTCCCATTTACCTTCATGCTGTAGCAATTCAATTTCACTAAAATCAACTGAATACATAATACATTTACATGAATGTAAATCTCCTAATTTAAGTTTAACCATTTGATTTATAATACGGTAATACTCTATAGAAGATTCCCAACTCATACCACCAATTAACCCCATAACTTTCATACTAATCTCCATTCCGCCGCTCCGCTTGCGGCACAAATAGTAATGAAAATGGTGTGCGGTTTCCACCATTTGGTTATAACTCTATTTAAGGAGAAGTTACACTACAAAGCACGGTAGGAGGAGTCGTAGATTACTTCTCGTTCAAAACAGTATACTAATCAGTGTAAGTTCCATCTTCGTCGAGTAGACCTATACTTCACAGTATAAGACCCTCACAGAACCGTACGTACCCAATTCAGGTATACGGCTCTTCATAGAACCTTTTGCCTATATATCGTATATATTTACATGTATTTTTGGTCTCGTC
>CAKZUB010000040.1 GCA_937921505.1 uncultured Clostridia bacterium
GTAGGCTTCTTTTTATAAGCTCTAATTTTTCTTTATCTGTATATGGATGATTGGAATACATAGTTTATCGTCTCCTTTAGGTATTTATCCTTATTATAAAATAGAATACCTCTATACGACAACTAGTCTAACACATAGGGCAACATGATGTAATAATTTTTGAATGTGTAAACTAATGAATCCTACTATCTCTTTTTCCTCATCTTCCGCAATGATGTAATAAATATTTTTATCTTCTAAATTATCTAAATAAACTCTATTAAAATCTTTAAAATTAAGGATTGATTTCTCTAGTTCACAAATTAGCGTGTAGATTTTTTCTAAATCATTTTCAAAAGCATCTCTAAATACCAATATTAATACCCCAATTTCTTATATAATTGTCAAAGCTATTCTTCTTTTTCCTAGCATCATCTGTCACATAACGTTCTTGATAGTATGCCCAAAATCCTACCTATCTCTGATTTAAGAAATAATTTCAATGAGATTTCAGCTATATGCCACCAAGATGCTGAGCCAGTTTATATTACCAAAAATGGTAAAGGCGACTTAGTCGTTACTAGTCATAAGTACTTTGAAAGATTACAAGCAAAATTAGATCTATATGAAAAATTAGCTGTAGCTGAAGCTGAACTTGTAAACGGTGTCGCTACAATTCCACATGATGAATTGTTTGATAAACTTAAGAGCAAATATCATGTCGAATAACTACTCAATCTTCTATACACCAACATTTGAGTCTGATATCGACAATATCATTAATTATATTGCCGAAGATAATCCTACGGTAGCTTATAATTTAATCGAGAAATTTCAAAATTCTATAAGTATTCTTTCAGATTTCCCATTCAAAGGGACTATACCTAATTATGCTCAACTTCGATTGAAAGGCATTAGAATACTTATCATTGACAATTACATTATATTCTACCGACCAGACAAGAACTCAAAAACAGTAAGCGTGCTGCGAGTTCTGTCTTCTTATCAAAACTATAAAGATTTGCTATAGACACAGGTATTATCTGTCAGCTAACGTTTCGAACTCCAGACGCTTTCGAAGTATGAGAAAGTGTGCGAAGCGAACTGGAGTGCTTTGTTAGCTGAAGCAGCCCTGCACTAACCTCCCGATCTCATCTAACCCCTTCTCTTATTTTGTCAATTGCTTCCTTAAAATTGTCCGCTGCTTGTGTACCTATCAAAATCCTCTTCCCATTATTCAATTCAAATTGGATGCCCATAACACCTGAAACATTATACGCTCTTCCTTTTAATCCATATCTAATCCCATAGCCACCATATTCTTTTAAGGGTCTATACTTTCTAATCTCATACTTCTTTACATCTCGAAGTACAATCTTGTTCCATCTTATGTGAAAAGGTTTAAACCTATAATAAACTCCATCCTTTCTTACCTCAGTTGTAAGTTTCGAAAAATAAAATAATGCTGAAAATCCAATTCCAAAAACCAAAAACATAGTAACTAAACCTATATCTGATGCCGGATTATTGCCAAATGGTATATCAAACATAACTTGCTGAACAACCCCATATAGCAAGAAACCTGCCAATGCCAATAAGAATACCCATAAGACTATAGACCTAAACTTCTGAATTTCTTTAAATAAAACTTGATTTTCTTCCATACTGTCGTCTCTCCTTTATGATAGATTAAAAAACTTCCGATTACCACTAACTACCCTAGATTGTTTCAGCTAACGTCTGTGATTCCAGACTCCCTCGAAGTATGAGAGGGTGTGCGTAGCGCACTGGAATCAGCTTGTTAGCTGATGTTCCGCGCAGGAGTTGCCCATATTCATAAACCAAATAGTGTTTTTTTATCATCAAGATCTATGAATGAGATTACTTAATGTAAGTTCAAAAAATCTAAATCCTTACTATCTGATAATATTGTTAGCTTATGCTCATATAAGCGAAGCATCGATTCGAAGTTGCTTCTAGCAACCTCAAAATCATGGGTCCATTTATACATCATTCTCAGCATCTTCAAATTCGAATTATAATGACACTTCTCAATTCCAGTTATCTGCTTTACAAAACGTAAAAATATTCTAATCTTACGTTTCCACAATGGAGTATCAAGAAATATTATTGTATCAGCCATATCAAGCAAACAATGGTAGGATTCTCTATATATTCCCTCAAATATCCATGACCCATTATTATCAATATCAATTATAGCTTCTACTTGTTCCTCTGGAGTACGTTTATATCTACCAAACTCTGTCACTTGACGCACAATGTAATCAAGTTCAAACCATGGAATATTGATTTGATTAGATAGTTTTCTAGCTAAAGTCGTTTTTCCACTTGCGACAATTCCAATAATTAGAATCTTTCTCATGTAATCACCTACCCATATCAAATATATTGCTTATTCACTAGCACGGAATGTCAGCTAACGTTACGTAGTTCCGACGTACCAGAGGCTTAGTGCGATTGCACTTGGCCTGTGACATGTTGGAACTATATTGTTAGCCAAAGTCCTGCTTCATTACACTCAAAATTTCGGCTATACAGTAAATTCCTCTCAGCATATATAAAGTAATATGAAACTGATGACCTCAATGATCTAAGATATTCTTAATAAACAAGATTAATCCACTGAGAATTAATAAAATAATAACCGAATTTTTTACCGTTTTCTCATCCATTTTTGCATCAACTTTTACACCGACTACCATTCCTAAAACAACTGCCGGCGAAAGAAATAGAACTAAAAGAAATATCTCTTTATTTAATATACCGGTAACCCAATATAGAAAAAATCTAAATATATTGTCCACTAAGAAAACACAGCAAATATTAGCCCTAAACTCACTTCTTATATCAGTAGTTCTACTGATATATGCAACTAAAAGAGCACCAATTCCATAAAGACCTGCTAATATTCCTGAGATCACGCCGATTATAACAAGCAAAATAGGATTAGTAGCTTTTGAGCCTCCTTCTATTGACTTTCTTGTCAACATTTCCACTGCCATCCCCATTATTACTATTCCTAAACCAGATTTTAACACCCAATCGCTTCCATTCTTCAATAAGAATGTACCCGGAATAATCCCGGCTAATAAGAGTAGTGATAATGGTATAACAACTTTTAAAGATATACTTTTTCGATTTCTCCAAACCATATACGTATTAGTGGGGATGCTAAACATAAGGTCAACGGGGCTAATTACCCTATTTGATACTACAAACGAAAGCAACGATCCCATAACAAGTGTATTACCAAATCCTGTTATACCTTTTACAAAGAATGCAATTACAGTTGAAATAAATAAAAACATGTTATCTAACATTTCTTCCCCCATAAATATGATTATTTTATTTTATCAAATCAATGTGAACTCTATCTAATTTAACTCGTTGCGCTAATTCATGTAATTTACCATGAGCGTACTACAAAACCTTGCTTTTCTAAGTTCTCATATTCGCTTCCGCCAAACTTACTTCGCAGGCGCACACTCACGCTGCTTATGCTTCACTGAATCAATGGAATAAATCCTGCATAAACTTACAGTTTTATTAAACATTAGTTAATGCTATGGTTCCTCCGAAAAGCTCATTTATAAATTGTATAAAATAGCGCAGTGAGTTAATTTAATCAACAACTCAAAATCAGCAAGCGCTTCGAAAGGATTTTGGCGTTACGGTAGAAACATGGATTGCTCCATGTCCCCCGCGCGGATCCCGGCGTGCGGAACTACCGCACCGGGCTCTTCAAAAATACTCCCTTCCGTAATCGGTTATCATTCATGATAACTTTCTTGGTGTTATTTGCAGTGA
>CAKZUB010000041.1 GCA_937921505.1 uncultured Clostridia bacterium
ACAGCTTATTATGTCTATAATTAATCCCAGAAATTACTATTTTAAATCTAGGATTTAGGAGGTAGATTTGATGAAAGTAGGCCTAGTTATTTTCTAACTTATTACAGTATATTTATGTGTCTAAAGTGGTTTCTCTATAAAAATATAAAAAAGTAATTATTTAATTATTTCAAAGCAAAGAAAGTAGTAAGAGGCAACAGAAACTTAGAAACGATTTGAGGGATGGGAATGAAAAAATTACTTATTATTAAAACCGGAACTATTGGACAATTTATACAAGACCGATTTGGAGATTTTGAGAATTTAATTTGTAATTAGCTGGAGATATCTTTAGATCAGACAATGGTGGTACCAGTATATGAAGGGTCCCTGTTACCAGAGCGTTTAGATTCAATATCCTCAGTCATTATAACAGGTTCAAAGGCAATGGTAACAGATACCCTAGCATGGACTAAATATGTTAGTAAGTGGCTCTTAGATTTAGACAAAAAAGATATTCCAATCTTAGGTATTTGCTATGGGCACCAGCTTTTGGCACATGCATTAGGAGGGGTAGTAGGCTATCATCCTAATGGGGAAGAATATGGAGATACCACTTTGCAGCTTACTGATGAAAGTAAGGATGATAAACTTTTTGGTGGACTTCCTTCTGATATTAGAGCGTATGTAGCCCACGCTCAGACAGTTAAGCAGATCCCACCAGAGGCAGTGGTTTTAGCTAAAAACTCTTTTGAGCAGCATCACGCGTTACGTTTTAGAGATAATGTTTGGGGAGTTCAGTTTCATCCAGAGTTTACAGCAGATCTTTTAAAACAGTACATGGAGCACAAAAGAGAGCATATTGCAAATCAAGGTTATGATGTAGACCAGCTATTGTACTCTGTACAAAATCATGCCTATGGTAAGACCCTTTTAAAGAGGTTTGTGCAGCTTTAGATGAGAAAGTTTCTATGAAATAAAGGATTAAATAATATGTAAAATACCAACTAAATATATAAAAAACTAATAAAAAATTGTTGACGCTACGATATGTATATAATATACTAGAACAAATAAAAAACTGAATAATAAAGAACTTATCACGAGAGATGGAGGGATTTGGCCTGATGATATCTCAGCAACCACATGAATATGTACGGTGCTAAATCCAACAGAACAGAGCTTCTGAAAGATAAGAAATAGTATTTTATAAATATACTAAGTTCCTTTTATCTTTTAGAGATAAGAGGAATTTTTTAATTTTATTTATAAATAAGGGGAGGGAATTTTATGCAGTCAGTAAATTTTGATGAAATTATAGACAGAAGGGGAACAGATTGTATTAAATGGGATGGATTTGAAAGATATTTCCCGGGACTAGATACTAAAGGTTGCCTGCCAATGTGGGTAGCTGATTCAGATTTTTTTGTGCCAAGCGAAGTAAAAGAAGCCATCATTGAAAAGGCAAGACAAGGCATATTTGGATATCCTGATGGAAATGCCAGAGCATTTAATGAAGCACTCATTAATTGGCTTGATAAAAGACATAAATGGTGCGTAGATGCTAACCAAATAGTAGCTGTACCAGGTGTTGTACCGGCAATTGCATATGCCGTACAAGCCTTTTCAAGAGAGGGGGATGGCGTTATTATACAGCCTCCAGTTTATTATCCTTTTAAACAAACAATCCTCAATAATAAACGTATTGTTAAGGAAAACACCCTTTTGTTTGACGGTGAAACATATTCGATAAATTTTGAAGATCTAGAGAAAAAGGCTAAAGATCCAAGAACTAAATTAATGATATTATGTCATCCGCATAATCCTGTAGGCAGAGTTTGGGTAGAAGAAGAGCTTAGACAAATAGGAGAGATTTGTACGAGAAATGATGTTCTAATATTTTCTGATGAAATTCATTCAGACCTTATTTTTAAAGGATTTAAGCATATACCACTTGTTAAGGCCTGCGAGGAATTTGAGAAAAATATTATTACCTCCTATGCCCCCAGTAAAACATTTAATTTAGCAGGATTAAAGACTGCGGCGGTTGTTATTACTGATAAAGAAATACTTAAACGATTTAAAGCCCAACTTAGTATAAATGCAGCTCAGGGAGTTAACGTATTTGGAAGTGCAGCCTTCATAGCTGCCTATAGCTATGGGGAACGCTACTTAGAAGAAATGCTTGAATATATTGAAGGAAACATGGATTTTGCAAAAGAGTATATTGAGGAAAATATAAAAGGAGCTAAGTTAATAAGTCCTCAAGGAACGTATCTAGGATGGGTAAATTTTAATGATATGAATCTTTCGCAGGAAGAGATTAATAAAATTGTTATAGAAAAAGCTAAGGTCCTACCTGATCTTGGAGTATGGTTTGGAGAAAATGGAAAAGGTTTTTTAAGATTTAATTTTGCCTGTCCTCGTTCGGTAGTAAAAAAGGCTTTAAATCAGATTAAACAAGCTTTTAACGATTAGGCTGAAAGCTTAAGCTTCTGCACTAGATGTGCATACAACTGAAGAAATTGTGGATATCCTTCGGGACATTAATCGCAAATTGGGGATTACTACTATGTTTATCACATATCAACTAGGGACGCAATAAGGGGACGGTTCTCCAAAGTTCATGGTCTACACCATGAACTTTGGAGAACCGTCCCCTTTTTGGAATAAAAAAACTCAAATACTATCAAAATAAGAAATAAGTTTAAAGTAAACAGATAGCAATAGGTATGGAGGTTTAGCAATGTTTAAAAAGATATTTATTTTATATGTCATAATGTGTATAGGGGTTGTATCTGTAGGATGTAATCCGAAGTCTGGATTTATATATGAAATGAATGTCGGGAATGCAGTTGGGCAAGCTATTAAAGTCGATATAGTAGGCTTTGGGACAGAACTTGATGAGACAGGTAAAGAAGTTATAGCTGCCATACTAAATATTAATATTACGAATATTGGAGAGCAGAGCATCGAGTTAGAAAATGATATTGCTATAACAGCACTTCAAGGGACTACAGAAGCCACATTAATAAGTAATACTATTATTGAAGGAAGTAGGCTTGAACCTCAAGATATAGGCAATTATGAAGTAAGTTTTAAATTTAGGGGAAGTGGAGATGTACGGGTTAACTTTAAAGTAGACAATCAAACAGAAGGATTTATAATTACAACAAATTACCCAGCAGAGATCATAGGTGGTAAGTAATTATTATGAAAATATTTGAATAAAAAGATAACAAGTAATAAAATAAGTAATAGAATGAAATGGAGGCTCAAATAAAAAGATTACATAATTAAAGTTAAAAAGAATAGTATAGAGTTATGCCAAAAACGGGTATATAATAAAAACAATAAAAGTTTAAAGTTGCTACACAAGAAAGAGGATCAAATATGGGAGTAGAGTACAATAAGAAGATACCTAAAGATGTATTAGAAATTATAGATGCTATTGAGCATGCTGGATATGAAGCTTATATTGTAGGGGGATGCGTTAGGGATATGCTTATGAATAGGCACCCTCATGACTTTGATATTACAACTTCTGCAAAGCCTTCAGAAATAAAGCAGATATTTAGGCGAACTTATGATACAGGAATTAAACATGGTACAGTGACAGTTATTTTAAGTGACGAACATTACGAAGTAACAACGTATCGTATAGAAGGTGAATATAAAGATTTTAGAAGGCCTGAGCAGGTAGATTTTGTAGAAGATATTACTCTAGACTTATCTAGAAGAGATTTTACAATGAATGCCATAGCGTATCATCCCATAAGAGGTTTTATAGATCCTTATAAAGGGATAGAGGATATCAAAAGTAAATGTATTCGCTCAGTTCGAGATGCAAAAGAACGCTTTACAGAAGATGCCCTTAGGATTCTTAGAGCAATTAGATTTTCAGCACAGCTGCAATTTAAGATAGAAGAAGAGACGGTAAAAGGAATACAAGCCTGCAAAGAGTTACTCATGCATATTAGTAAAGAACGTGTGCGAGATGAGTTTATCAAGATATGTGTTTCCAAGAGCCCTAGCCATATTCATAAGCTTTACGAGTTAAAATTACTTGAATATATTGTGCCGGAGTTTATAAGTGCTTATATCACGCCTCAAAACCACCCTCATCACATTTATAATGTAGCTGAGCATACAATAGTTGCTATGGAAAACACACCCCAAGATACACTTCTAAGGTTAAGCGTTTTTCTGCATGATATAGGGAAAATGAGTACACGCACTACAGATAAAAAAGGAATAGATCATTTTTATAATCATCCTGAAGAGTCAGTCAAGATACTGAAAAAAGTATTGAAGGATCTTAGATTAGATAACCAAACTATAAGAGAGACCTCTTTACTAGTAGAACATCATGATTACCACCTTAAGCATAAGATATCCAAGATCAGTATTAAAAAACTACTCAGTATTATCGGTCCGGATTTATTTGACAAACTAATGGTAGTACAACTTGCAGATGTCAAAGCACAAAATCCACAAAAATTAGAACCAAAACTAGAAATGATTAAGCTACAAAAAACTATCAAAGAAGAAGTCATCAAAAATGGAGAGTGCTACAACAAGGCGATGCTAGCTATAACAGGACAAGATCTTATAGAAGCCGGTATTCCAAGAGGAGAATGTATAGGCAGGCTCCTTGAAAAGGTTCTTGATGATGTAATTAAAAAGCCAGAAGCTAATAGTAAGAATAGATTAATAGAGTATTGCATAAGACAATATGAGAAAAACAAGAAATAGTGAATAAATATAGATTTATGAATTGATACTCAAAATAGAAAGATTTTTATTAAAGAGATGTGTACCAACAAGGGTAGATATCTCTTTTAGTTTGTAAAGAAATAATTAGATAGATTAAATAATTACAAATCTAGACATTTTGAATAAGCTTAATATAGAGAGGTTCCAAAAATAGTATAAAAATGCACCTTCAGACAAATAATAAAGCATAATTTATTTAGGAGGAAATATCATGAAGAAATGTAAAATAAATATTTGTGTGGGAATGATTATAAGCATATTGTATTTTTCAAGTATGAACATACTGGCAGCTTCTCAAAATGAAGCAGCTTATTTAGAAAAATACCAATCCATTTTGCAAACAATGGAAACAGGAATGGAGAATGCTCCAAAAACAGGAGATCCTGCACTTGATTATCTTTACCAGATGATTCCTCATCACGAAGCGGCTATTGCTATATCTGAGAATGTACTGCAATATGGTACAAATCAAAAAGTAAAGCAAATGGCTCAAAAAATTGTTAAAGAACAAACAGCTGATATTGGGGAAGTCCGAGAGCTTATAGAAAAGATTAAAGCAAATCCACAAATTGATCAAACACAAGCGGATGCGTATAGGCGCGAATCTATGCAAATTCATGAAGATATGATGAATAAAATGAAGAGTATTAAACCGACATGTAATGTTGATAAAAACTTCTTGCTAGGAATGATTCCCCATCATGAGGGCGCGGTAAATATGTCGCGCAGTGTTTTAAAATATACAGATAACACAGAGGTTAAACGAATGGCTGAAAATACTATAAAAAAACAAGCTGAAGAAATCAAAGAGACGGAGAAATTACTGAACCAAATAAAGTAAAGATTATTAAAAGGCTTATTCAGGGTTTAATAAACGCTCACTCTGAATAAGCCTTTTTTAGTTAACGTTATAAAGTATGGCATATCTAAGAATGAGGTTTTTTTCTAAATAAATAAATTATGTAACTTTCTCCATGAAAAATCCATTAAAAATCCATTAATAGTATCTACAATACAGAGTAAGCCTATAGGAATAATAAGTTGATTATTCTCTTTGTGTTTGACATATTTACTATGTTTTATTTATGGTAAGTGAATTAAAAGAGAAGAAAGGGAGGGAGGAGGTCTATGAATAAAATATACACTTATTATTCTAAGTATTATTGCAACAATTTTTATTGTAATAGTATATTGTATTCACTGTATGATGTACCCACAGATACGCATGCAATAATGAGGTGTATATAGTATTTTTTACATATTATATAACTTATACTTTTTAATTTGTGCTCAAGATATTTGATAGAATACTAATAGTTATTTCGGGCACAATAGGCATGTTATTATTTTAAGGGATAAATTTGCTGCAAAGGGAGTGAAATAGTTGAGTAACAAAAGAAAAAACTTTATATGGGTATTCCATACACAGCGTGGCTACAGTAAGGATGTGAATAAATGAGAGCATTTAGAAGTTTTATTGTCACACTGCTAATTTTAATTATTTTAGGAGGATTAGGCTATATAGGATATAGCGCGTATTTCATGGGTGGAATGAACAATTTTGTACTAAATGCACCTCAAGTTAATGAGCAATTAGCAAATAGCGAACAAACACCAGCGCAGAATACTCCAGAGCAAAATCCAGTAACACCAAATACAATAGCTGCGGGGAACAGAGAAACGTTAACTGAGGCGATAGGTTTAATTAATCAAGCAATAGACTTAATCACAATTGATCCATATTCTAAAACAACTTTACCAGATGCTAATAATGGTAATATGCAGATGGAAGGAATGCAGGGACAATCGCCACAAGGGACACCAAATATCATTATCTATCCTAGTGGAAATAGCTCAGTCACTATTACGCCTTCTGAAAATGCAGCTACAGCTCCTAATAATCAAACACCACAGGTTAACAATACTCCTGGGAATATGGATAATATGGCAGGTATGGGTAATATGCAGCAGAGCCAAAACAATTATGTTTATGACCAAGGAAAGTTAGAACAACTTCATAATGGCATTTTTGCATTAGCGCAAGGAGTAATGTCAGTTAATCGGTTAAATGAGGATCTTTTTGCCCAATCAACGATGATGGAAGCAAATCCAGCGAACTACCAAACTTATGTCATACGCTATAATATGGCTTTGCAAAATAAGAATAAGCTAAGTAATGCAATTAACATGCTAAGCCAGGCCTCTATACTTATAAATGTAAATCCATATGCACCACAAAGTGGCTATGCTTTTAATAGTGAAGGTATGAAACAGTTACATCAAGGGATATATAAACTTGCACAAGGAAGGGCATTATTAGACCAGCTAACTGAAGATTTTGCAAATCAAATGATTAATGCATCAATGCAAGTTCAAAGTGCAGGGAATATACCTAATCAAACAGCAGTAAATCAAGGAGCTATAGCTAGTTCGGGTATATTTGCTAATATGAACGTTACAACACTATTTAACATGATCCTTATTATCTTATTAGT
The DNA here is from genome assembly GCA_937921505.1 of uncultured Clostridia bacterium. Lineage (GTDB taxonomy): Bacteria > Bacillota > Clostridia > Lachnospirales > Cellulosilyticaceae > FMMP01. The sequence goes on from CAKZUB010000041.1 coordinate 7,251, forward strand.
GGGTCTTATTATAGGGGTGTTAGGAGCTATAGCTAATATGCTTAGACCGCGCGAAGCGCATGATAAGAGAAGTAAAGAGACAGAAAGCAAGATTGAAAATGAGCCTGACATGCAGTAGCAAAGGAGGTAAAAGTTTTGACAAGAACTACAAAAAATGATCCTATTATTAGGATGTTATTAATCATTATAATGGGTACAATTGCATTTAGTTTATTATTTAATATCTTTATAGGAGGTGGAAGTAGTATGGGTGGACATTACGCAGGTAATATAGGTGGTTCTGCATTTTCAATAGATGCACTTCTTGCGGGGGTGCTTGTCTTGTTAGTTAAGCTTCTTTTAGGAGTCCTTGTAATAGCAGTGATAGTAGGTGTCATAATGTGGCTAAAAGAAACTTTCTTTAAAAATACCAACATCAATACAAATGTTTTAAAGTCAGTCAATGATGATCCTATTTTAAAAACTGTAGTAGGTATTACTGCAGCAATCATAGGTATAGTTGTTGTGTTTACATTGTTACAGAATTTCTTAAATCCAAGCATGAGATACGGTTTTACCGGATATGGCGTGAGTATTAATGGCAGCATGGGATATGGTATGGGAATTTCAAATCCTACATTAGCAGTGACAGGGCTCTTAACACTTTTAATTCAAGTGCTATCTTTTGTTCTTGTAGTAGCTCTTATCCTTGGCGTTATTGCTTATTTAAAGAAACAATTCGATGCAGGCATTTTTAATTACCAAAGAGTAGTAAGTAATGAAGTAAGTCATAAAGCAAATAATGGCGTAAATAATGAAACAGGTGCAAATTCTTCAATTATTATTATTGAGGATAGTAAAGAAGAGTAAGGGAGAGTTTAACCATGAAATTTAGGTTTGACTTTATTATGCACTGGCTGTGGGCCATAGTCTTTGCGATATTAGCATTAAGTGGTCTTGCAATGGTAGGCGCAAGATATGGATGGATTATGAACTATGATATAGTTTCTGCTGATTTAACCCACAGAGTATTTGCCGCAGTGTTTGTACTGTTAACATTTATAGCTATAACTTATGAGGTTATACGTGGATTAAAGAATGATGAAAGTAAGCTAGGATGGTTTATTATCGGGAAAAAAGGTTATCAGATCTTTACGTTTATAACAACCCTTATATTCATTATTACAGGAGTCATTATATGGGTATGCATGGATTCAAATAAGCAAGCAGCAGCTTTTGCTTTATACATTCATGAGAAACTAACCTATATTGTACTTGCAAGTGTGATTTGGCATATTTATGAAAAATCACATGCATTAGTAATATCTAAAAAAACGAAAGCTAGTTCTAAAGCTAAGAAAGCAACTCAAGGTAAGCAATTATTAAAATAAAGGAGATGAGGAGATGCTGCAAAAGCCGTGGATTAAATTCATGATATGGTTTGTTTCAACTTCCTTCTTCTTTATGGGAGCTGCTGTAATTATCTCAGCGTTAGGTCCGAGGCCTACAGAACAGCAGATCATGCAGTATATGTCAGGGATGATGGGAGCTATGCATAGCTCTCTTATGGGACTTTCAATGTCTATTGAGGAGGATGTACAGCTCAAACAGCTTATTTTAAATGCTGCATCAGTAACTATCCCCTTGATTTTAGTAAGTGTTATTTTAGGATTCTACGTAAGACTTACGAGGGGGAAGAAACATGAATAAGAAAAAGCTACCATTTATTCAATTAGCAGCAATTTTTGGATTGATAACGCTAATAGCCTTATTTTATTCATGGGGAAGTAGCCCAAATACTATGTCAAGCCCTAGTATGATGGAACAAAGTATGGGAAGTATGATGAAAATGCATCTTGAAAATGTAACTGTAGCCGAGCTTGTAAAACAAAAACAACCAGTTCAGGCTGCGCAAGTTGGAGACGATGCGGCAAGTCATCATAATGAGCAATATAGCTTTCTTAAGATCATGCACTTTTTAACCACAGCTACTATTGTAATATTGCTTCCATTTATCATAGCTGGAGCAGTATTTCTAGGAATTATTTGGCTAAGATAGTATGAAAAGGAGATGAGATAGTGCAATTATTAGGCAATGTTGGATCGTTATATATGGTTTTTCTTATCTTACTCCTTATTTTAGGATTAGGAATGCTAGGAATGGGGTTTGTTAGTTATATTATGAAACCCAAAAGTACAAAAAATAAAAAAAATACTTTAATAAATGGAGGGTCTATTATGCAAAGTAACGGATGGTTAAAACTAGCTTTATTTTCTTTTATAGGAATAATTATTTCTGGAGTTGTATTACAATTTATGACTCCAGCACCAAATACAACAGGATATCATGGAACACAGCAGTCAATGCCAATGCAGCAGCAATCAATGCCAATGCAACAAGGTAATATGGGCAACATGAGTGTAATGGGCAGTGGCCAAACGGATATTAATATGATTATGAATCGTTTAGATCAGATGCAAATGCAAATCTACCAAATGCAGCAAATGATGAATAATGGTATGGGAAACATGCCAATGCAATCAATGCCACAAGGTAGCATGGGCGGTATGGCAATGCCACAACAGGCTCCAGCTGCTATGCCAGCAATGCCACAAGATCCAGCTGCTATGCCTGCTGGTGGATCAGGCGGCGGAATGGGTGGAATGGGTATGATGGGCGGAATGATGTAATCTGAGCATTATTATTAAAGGGATTGATAGAGAGAAATATAACGTTCTGTACATGTAAGTATAGAAAATAATTCAGTAAGGGAAGTAGCCGAAATGACTGCTTCTCTTAATTTTACGCCTATTTAATTATTTATTGATAGATGATAGCAAACAACTAGAAATTAAATAGTGAAAGGAAGCTAGAAAATGACTAAATCAAAATTTATAAAACTCATAGCAAGTTCAGCACTGTTTACTTTAGCTTTGACGGGGTGTGCTAATCCACAAAATAATAATGTAAAGCAGCCAGATCAGGTTCAAGTACAAGAACAAACACCAGATGAACAAGTGCTAGAGACGCCAGCTCCAGCGCCTGCTGAGGTGAAATTAACTTACTACTTTACTGCAAATGAAAGTGGCAGTATTTCAAAAGTAGATAGTATCACTAATAAAGTTATAGATACTATACAGGTTGATGGATCTCCTCATAATATACAGATTTCACCAGATGGACAGATAGTTGCTTTTACAGTAGCTGAAAAAATGACTGAAGAAGAAAAAGATGAAAATATGGAAATGAATATGGATATGAAAGGTGAAGTATTCTTTTATGATACCAATACAAGAGATCTCGTTAAACAAATAGAACTTGGCAAACATCCAGCTTATATTGTATTTACTGAAGATGGTAAGTATGTACTAGTAACGGATAGTAAAGATAATAATGTATCTATCATTGATGCAAAAACATATGAGGTTCTTAATATTATAGCAGTTGGTAAAGGTCCAAATGGATTCCGAATATCTAAAGATAGTAAGTTTGCATATATTGCCAATATGGAGGAAGATACAGTAAGTGTTATTGATATTGAAAATAGCAAAGAAATTAAAAAAATAACTGTAGGAGCAACTCCTGTAACAACATCAATAACAAGTGATGGTAAGACTTTACTGGCAACTGTTAGTTCAGAAAATGTATTAGCAATTATAGATTTAGCCACAGATGCTATAGAAAAAATTGCAGTAGGAGCTAACCCAGCTCAAGTTTATTTGCAATCCGATGATAAATATGCTTTTGTAGCAAATCAAGGTACAAAGGAGAGTCCATCAAATACTGTTTCGAAGATAGATATGGGAACTAAGACCATTGTAGCTACTATTGAAACGGGTAAAGGTGCACATGGGGTTGTAGTAACTAATGATAATAAATACGTATATGTAACAAATAAATATGAAAATACTATCAGTGTAATTGATAATACAACAGGTCAAGTTATTAGTACTGTACAAGTAGATGAGGGGCCAAATGGAATAAGCTATAGAGAGTAAAAAAAAGTGGCTAATGCCACTTTTTTTACAAGTACTTAGAAAGTGAAAGCCATTTATAAATAATTAGAAGTTTAAGGTAAGTGCGTGATTAAGGTGTTCAAAGAGGTTTTATATATAACTAGTAACTTAAGTATTAGTTGCTTGATACTTACCTGTTATATAGTACAATTAATTAAATATTGGCTTGGAGGTAAAAAAATGGGATTATATTATGTTAAGGATGCGCAATTCAATATTATAAAAGCACAACGGGCAGAAAAAAATGTACTCATAGCTAAGATAAAAGAGGAAAAAATGCAACACATTATGCATTTAGATGAAATTTATGAGGATGGAATTATCAAAAATCTAAATATCTACATCGAGCATCTAATAGGAGAGGAAAATGAATCTAAGGTTGAAGATCTAATCAAAAGAGTTAACGAAGTTAAAATAATTCAAAAAAGTTTTAGAAACTTGAAGAATCCTATAAGAGGCTTAATAAATCTTATCTAAATACAGTTATCTCACTTTCTAATGCAGTTGATGCAAGGGATTCCTATACAGCAGGTCATTCAACAAGAGTAGCAAAAATGTCGCTTGAAATAGGGAAAGTCTTGGGCTTTTCAGAAGATAGACTTAAGGCCTTGGAATACTCGGCGCTATTTCATGATATGGGGAAGATAGGAATTCCTGATCATATATTAAATAAAAAAGATAAGCTTACGGATAAAGAGTATGAAATTATAAAAAAACATCCAGATATAGGTGTCAGCATACTACAAACAATTGATTTTATGGCTGGGAACCTAGGTATAATACGACATCAGCATGAAAGATATTCGGGAGGAGGATACCCAATGGGGATTAGTGGTAAAGACATCCCTTTAGAGGCAAGAATTATTGCAATTGCTGATACATATGATGCTATGACTTCTGACCGACCTTATAGAAAAGGACTTCCAGAAGAAGCAGCGCTAAATGAAATCATAAAAAATAAAGAAATACAATTTGATGGTAAGTTAGTAGATGCCTTTATAGTAGCAAAGTCTAAACTTAGCTTACATAAGGATTAAAAATACTTTTATCCATAAGAAATCCATAAATGTATAGTATATTTATATTATAAACAAACTAAAAAATAATTAAAAAATAAATAATATATTTATTTCGTTTAAGTCATTTAATAGGAGGGATTTTAATGTATTCAAGTAGAAATAATAACCAAGATCAGGATAAAGATAAAAAACTCAAGGGGCATAGTCCTTTGAAACATATAGGCATGATGGGCGCTTGTTGCTTGCTTCCTATAATAATAGTAGGTATTTTACCACTATTACAGATTAATAATTTAGGAACTAATACACTAATAGTAGGAATATCCTCTTTGATTTGTCCAATAATGATGGTCGTTATGATGATAGGAATGTTTAGGAATGGAAAAGATCATAGTTGTTGCTCACATGATAAAAAAGAAGAAATAAGTGAAGATAATAATTAAATTAATAGATTATAAAAAATAAGGAGGAATGCCTATGTCAAAGAGAATACTATTTAAAAGTATTAAATGTGAACATTGTATGGATCACATAAAAAAAGCTTTAGAAAAACTAAAAGGGGTCATGAAAGTTGAAGTAGATTTACAGACACAATCAGCTCTTGCTATAGGCCTTTCGAGTAATGAAGAAATAAAGGAAGCAATAGAAGAAGCTGGATATAATGTAATAAGTATAAGTAGGATATAATAAACTGGATTCGTATTGAACTCCTAAGTTTGGGAGTAATATAAATACACCTGATGTGTTGACTAACAGGCAGAAATGTCTATATAAACATAAGGGTGTATTTTTATTGCAATCCATTAAAAATCCATACAGTTCAGGTATGATTATACCATATTAAAACATATAGAAATAAAGTTTAAATAAAACTAATAAGTAAATATTATGGATATTAATTCTAAAAAAATACTTATAGTTGAAGATGAAGAAAAAATAGTTGAGTTTATAGAATCCTATCTGCTTAACAGTGGTTATGAAGTATATAAGGCGCTTAGAGGTTACGATGCGCTCAAGCTATTTAATAGCCAAAATATTGATCTTATCCTACTAGATTTAATGCTTCCAGATATCGGTGGTGAATAAATATGCAGGGAAATAAGAAAAACATCTCAAGTTCCTATTATCATGTTAACTGCTAAATCACAGGAAGAGAGCATTCTTAATGGGCTTGATATCGGAGCGGATGATTATATCACTAAACCTTTTAGTCCATGGCAGATGATCGCTCGGGTTAAAGCACTGCCTAGAAGAAGCAGCGTAGAAAACGGGAATCCAGATTTTTTACTATTCAGCAATGGAGACTTAATTATAAATGTAGATGATTATACTGTGGAGAAAGTCCATGAATTTGTAAATTTAACGCCTTGCGAATTTAAGATATTACTTACATTAGCTAAACGTCCAAACAAAGTTTTTACAAGGGAAGAACTTATCAATGTTGCGTTTGAGGGGGATTATTTTGGCTATGACAGAACAATTGATTCTCATATTAAAAACTTGCGCTCTAAAATAGAGACTGATTCGAAAGAGTGTAAATACATTTTAACTGTTCGTGGTATTGGGTATAAGTTTGGAGGTGATTAAAGTGAGATATTCTTTAAGAAGCAAGTTAACTCTCTCGTATATACTTATTGTTGTTATTGTTGTTGGACTTATTAGTTTAGTAGCCAATATCTATATTAAAACACAGTTCCAAAGTTATGTTATTAATAGGCAAGAAAAGCAAACCAATGAAGTAATTGACCTTATAAACATGCAGTACGAAGAAGATAAGGTATGGGATACAACCTATCTAGAAAGAATTGGGATGAATGCTTTGCAAAATGGCATCATTATTGAGGTTTTAGATGAAGGGAGCCAAATTGTGTGGTCTGCCTCTGAACATAATAATGGTTATGCGAACAGATTATAGTTAGTATGCGAAACAATATGTATAGCTACTCGAGTAATTGGCAGGGAGAATATCAGGAAAAATCATATGACCTGATCCACAATGATATAAAGATTGGGACACTTGTAACAGGATATGTTGGTCCTTATTACTTTAATGATGAAGAATTAGTTTTTATTAAAGCATTTAATACCCTTTTCATTATCATCGGGATTGGATCATTAATTTTAGTGTTTATACTAGGACTAATAATTTCCTTAAGAATAAGTAAGTCACTTAACAAAATAGCAAAAAAAGCCTCATTGTTATCTGAGGGAAAATATAAAGAGAAGTTGAAGGATGTCTCTAACACTAAAGAAATTGATGTACTAATAAAAACCATTAATAAGTTGTCTGAAGCTTTAGAAAACAAGGAAAAATTGCAAAAGCAACTTACACAAGATGTAGCACATGAACTAAGAACACCATTAACCTCTGTACAAGGGCATATGGAAGCTATGATTGATGGTATATGGGAGATGACTAAAGAACGACTTACAAGTTGTTATGATGAAATTATTAGAATGAGACGCTTAATTGGTAGTATCGAAGATTTATCAGGAATTGAGAATGAAAATGTACTCATCCATAAAGAAGATTTTGATATTTCAAAGCTTATTACTAGATTATTGAATAACTATGAAAATGAGTTTTTTACTAAGCATATTAGGGTGAAATATAATCCAAAAGAGGTTTCTATCTATTCTGATCAAGATAAGATGAGTCAAGTAGTTAATAACCTTATAACAAATGCTTTAAAGTATTCAGATAATAACGGGGAAATTTCAATTGATGTAGCCAATCATCAAAAAACGACAGAAATAAGGATCAAAGATACAGGGATAGGTATAGATGAATTGGATCTACCACATATATTTGAACGTTTCTATCGTGTAGACAAGTCAAGAAATCAAAAAACAGGCGGAGTAGGAGTAGGGCTTACTATTACTAAAGCGATTATTGAAGCGCATGGAGGAACAGTAACTGTCAATAGCAAGATAAATGAAGGAACAGAATTTGTAGTTAAAATCCCTAAAAAGATTAATGTTCAATTTACTCATATGTTTAATTTCTAAACAAATAACTTCTAAAAGTTTAAATAAAGTGTTTGGTTAACTAGATAATAGTATTCTAAGTTTCACGTTTAAGTCTTTTAAATAAGGGAGTGAATAATACATGAGTAATCAAAAAATAATGATATTGACATTTGTTGCAATGATTGTTGTTGCTTTTGCAACAATGGTAGCTTATAAAAACAAACAAATGATGTCTGCTCAAGCAATTTCAGCAGTGCAGGAACAAATTGCTTCATCGGAAAGTATGGAGGTGGAACCACCTAAACAAAATGTAGATAATATTCTTGATAATGCAGAAAATATCATTCAGCCAAAAGATGGGCAACCTATTAAAAGATTTACATTAAATGCCATAGAGGCTAATCTACAAGTTAAAGATAATCTAAACATTATGACGTGGACTTATAATGGAACAGTGCCTGGTCAAGAAATTCGTGTTAAGCAGGGAGATTTTGTTGAAGTTGAACTAAGAAATAATCTTAAAGAGCCTGTAACTATTCATTGGCATGGATATCCTCTAAAATCTTCTATGGATGGGGTACCAGGTTTAAATCAAGATGCTGTGAGACCAGGAGAGTCTTTTACCTATGCTTTTTCAGCTGATGTTGCTGGAACTTATTGGTATCATTCTCATCAAGAAAGTTCTAAGCAAGTTGACAAAGGTCTATATGGTGTTTTAATTGTAGAACCAGAGAATTGGGGGAAACCTGATAGGGATTATACACTTATATTGGATGAGTGGATGGAAAATCCAGAAGAAGGAATGGATGCAATGAATGGAATGGACATGTCAGAGACAAGTCAAGAAGATTTAAATACAATGGATGGTATGAAGATGTCTGGTGAAACTACTAAGGATCTTGTAATGGAAGAAGAGGAAATGATGTCTTCTATGTACAATATTTATACTGTTAATGGAAAATCATCTAGCCTAATTACGCCTTTAGAAGTTAAGAAAGGTGAACTCGTAAGGTTAAGATTTTTAAATGCGGGTTATCGAGAGCATGGCATTCATATACCTAATCAAGAGATAAAGATTGTTAGTACAGATGGGCAAGATATCACTAATGCTGGCATAATCAAGGATAAGATTATCATGATTGCTCCAGGTGAGAGATACGATATTGAATTTGTTGTTAAGACTGATGAAAATTTTGTTATTGATACACATGATGATAATAAGTATAGTGACCAAATTAAAATTCCAGTTAATGTCATTGATGGAAATGGCAGATACTTAGAAGAGTTAAACAATGCTGAGTTTCAGATATTTGATTTTGCAAGCTATGGAAGCGGAGGCAATGCACGATTTACCTTAGAAGAGACATATGACATTGATTACCGTGTTGATCTAAATACTGATACAAGTAATGATGAGCTAAAGTATACAATAAACGGAAAGGTATTCATGGAACTTCCGCCATTGAAAATAAAGACTAATGATACTATTAAGATGACCTATGTTAACAATAGTAAAGTAGATCATCCAATGCATCTGCATGGACATTTTTTTCAAGTGCTTTCTAAAAATGGAGCGCCTTTAACAGGAGCTGTCATTATGAAGGATACACTAATGATAAAGCCCGGAGAAGAGTATGTGGTTGCATTCGAGGCAGATAATCCAGGAGATTGGGTACAGCATTGCCATGAACTGCATCATGCCGCAGCTGGAATGATGCAGCGTATAGAGTATACAGACTTTACATCTAATTACACACCAGATCCAAGCGCAACATTTAATAAGCCGGAATAGATAGATGGATTAATACGTCAGAAAGGATACTATGATGCTTGGAATAACTAAATTGTTATGCGGAAGTGAAAATTTTGGTGATAGCCGTCGGTATACTCATGGAGCAAAAGATGAAAAATATGGTGTAAGCAGAGGTAAGGGGCCGGTAGTTGTATGGAATTGCACCAATACATGTAATTTAAGCTGTAAGCATTGTTACGCTGATTCAAAGCATTGTCAGTTTGAAGAAGAATTAGATACTAAAGCAGCTAAAGCACTTATTGATGATTTAGCAAGCTTTAAGGTCCCAGTACTACTTATTTCAGGGGGAGAACCTCTATTACGAAAAGATTTATTTAAACTCTTAAAATATACAAGGGAAAATAACATACGAAGTACAGTTTCAACTAACGGCACTTTAATAGATAAAGAAGTAGCAAAAGACTTAAAACAAAATGGCGTGAGTTATGTAGGTATTAGTTTAGACGGCATAGGTATTAGAAATGATGCATTTAGAGGAGTGCACGGCAGTTTTGATAAAGCAGCAACCGGTATTAGAAATTGTTTAGATATTGGGCAAAAGGTAGGGCTAAGATTTACGATTAATCGCAATAACTATGATCAATTAGAGGATGTTTTTTATTTTATAAAAGAAGAGCGTATACCTAGAGTATGCTTTTAACACTTAGCTTATTCTGGAAGAGCAAGCCAGATGATTGAAGAAGATACCACGCATGAAGAAAAGAGGCTGGCAATGGATTTAATTATGAAAAAAGCAATCGAATTTGGAAAAGAAGTTGAGATTTTGACAGTAGACAATCATGCAGATGCAGCTTTTTTCAAACTAAAATGAGCGAAGTACTCATTTTAGTTTATGAACAACCGTAAACTTGCTACCGACTTTAGTCGGTTGATCATTACAGTGCGAGATAAGTACCATTTGAAAAAACCACCAGGATTTTCGGGGCGAACTGACTCCAGAGGCAGCTTCCGCACCCTAAAATCCCCATGCTAATCTTCGGAAAAAGCCAAGTGGTAATAGTTTCCGGACAGTCTGCCACAGCCAAACCCGAGTCACCCCAAAATATATCCCCACCTACCTCACTGGTGATTGCTAGGGTTCACTTAATTGTTTCAAAATACCCTACTCTATAAATTTAGAGTTTTCCATTTAAATAGATCTTTAAAATCGCCAAAGCAGTTCTCGCAAATCCAGTGGTCGTTGTGGATGGTACAGTAGCCATTTTTTTTGTCACTATTAAACTTCACCCAACAAAATTCACAATGATCATGATCCCATTCTTTGCACTTAGTAAAGTAATCTAATTTTATCAGTTGGGCTGTATAGAGGTAGTTCATTTGATTTGTGAGTCTCCAATCATTTCTATCAGGCAAATTATCACCACCTTTTATTACCATTAATCTATAATATTAATATCATTGCCTATTTTATAAAGGCGATAACGGAAGTTGTCAACCTACTTGTCGCATAAAAGATATTTGATACTTAGTATTATTCGTAGTTCGGTTTGCTATTGACATGGAGCCTCCGTAAGCGTGTTTCTTTGCCTTGCGTGCCCCTTTATTAGAAATAAGGCAGC
>CAKZUB010000042.1 GCA_937921505.1 uncultured Clostridia bacterium
CATTCATTAGAATGTTTGTGACTTATTACTTGTATTTTCTCAAATACAGTTTTGTACTTTTTCAAGTACAGATTCGAACTTCATAATGAAATTCTTTTGAATCGACTGGTTTTATGGTTACTATTCTATTTTCAAAGTTCAATTTATCATTTAATATTTACCGTTGTGCTCGTGAGCACTTTTACTATTATACTTAAGTGTATTACATATGTCAACACTTTTTTATTTTTTGTTTTCAATTTTTAGAAAAACAAAGCGGAGAAGGAGGGATTCGAACCCTCGCGCCGGTTTCCCGACCTATACCCTTAGCAGGGGCACCTCTTCGGCCAACTTGAGTACTTCTCCGGATAAAGTGTATTTAATTATGTTATAACCTTTTAAGGCTTTACCACTTAAGGCAAAATCTATGATACCAAGTTTTCTTCTTTATGTCAAGCCTTTTTTAAGATATGTTTTATATATTTAAAAATATCCTTACATATAAGAATGTAAGGATATAATTTGTTGGAATACTTTGTAGATGTTTCATTTTAATATCACTAAAATATCTTACTACTCATTACTCATATACTTTTGTTATTTGCACATAATAAAAATATTAATATATATTTTAAATAATATAGTATGTATATATATAATATACAGTGTATATTATTTTTTATACTATAATGAGTAATTACTTATCTTACTGATTACTAACAACATCTTCTCTATTATAATATCATTTTTATTATATTATTACAATTATTATTTATTCATTTATTCTCGTTTTATTTAATTATTTCTATTTTTATTTTAATATTGTAACCGCTTGATGTCCCATCTGTTCCCATGACTTTTTAAAGGACGTTTTTTCAATTGATCTATTAGGTTTTGAATACAAAGGATCATTAATATATATGTTGTTCTCATCAAATCCAGTTATAACAACTGCATGTTGTCTATTAGTCACCTTTACTATTCCTGTAGGCGTATGCCATAATTGAAAATTACTTTCATCTAATGGCCTATATGTAGAATTTGTAACTATCCAAACTGGGTATCCTTTTGATACAAAATAAAGAATATCTTCAAATTCTAACCCTGTAATATCAATAGCCTTTTCTTTGAAGTATTTACTCGCAAGCTCTGTAATTGGACCATGGTATACCCCATACCCATTATTTTTACTATTATACATATCTCCTACAAATCCATCATAAGGATTCCCATAATAGATGCGTCCTGTATCATCAACACTATAAGGTGTTATATCTTTTTTCACTTGCTGTGCAAGCTCCATTTTACCTACATCCTGCCCATAATACTTAAATATCATAGCAAGTGATGTTACTTCACAGCCTCTTGGAAGCTCTGGTAATTGTGTAATTACTGGAACATCCATCTTTATTTGATCGGGTAATACTGCTTGATCTTCCCATATTGGTTTACTATCATTATTATAATAAATCTTATTATGTCCATTTCTTTTTGCATATCTCATTGCACTATCAAAAATTTTAAAATCATGTAGTGCTTTATCTGTAATAATAATAAATGGAGCTAATGTACTATAAATCCATTCATCATTATCTTTATTAATAACTACACTTCTCCCCATCTCAGTTGCTTTTTTTATAGCTTCTTCTTTATTATCAAGCTGCTGTATAACTTTACCTGATTTTTTAATAATGAAATGTCCATCCGGCGGCTGTTTATTAATAAAAGCAGGCAGTGTATCAGGACTATTAATAATCATATAATATCCATATACACCGCCTACACTAAATACAAGAACTATAGTTAAAAAGATTATTAGCTTTTTCATCTATTCCACTTGAGGGTTATCCTCTATTTGATCTTCTATAATATATTCATTAACCTTTTCCATACATACTACTTGCACGCCTTCGGAAACATTAATCAATTTAACACCTTGAGCATTACGTCCAACAGATGATATTTGAGCAACTTGTATACGAATGATTATTCCTTGAGAAGTGATAAGAAGAAGTTCATCATCTTGTTTAACAGATGCTATGCCAATAACATTACCTGTTTTTTCTGTTATTTTATTAATTCTTAGACCTTTTCCTCCACGTCGTTGAGCTCTAAACGCTTCAATAGGTGTTCTTTTACCAAGTCCATTTTCTGTTGCAGTAAGAATCTGTTCTCCTTCTTGTGGTACTGTAGCTCCAACAACTACATCTTCTTCTGCAAGATTAATAGCACGTACCCCTCTTGCCGTTCTCCCCATAGGTCTTACATCAGTTCCTTCAAACATAATACCTTGTCCTTTTTTAGTACATACTAAAATAGCGTCATCAGAAGTTGTTTGATAAACACCCATAAGTTCATCTTCTTCTGCAAGTGAAAGTGCAATAAGCCCACCTTTTCTAATATTTCTAAATGCACTAATAGGTGTCTTCTTAATTTGTCCAAGCTTTGTAACCATAGTTAAATACATATTATCCATATACTCTTTGATTGGAAATACTGCACTTATTTGTTCATCTTTATCAAGCTCTAGTAAATTAATGAGTGCCATCCCTCTTGCAGTTCTACCACCTTCTGGTATTTTATAAGCCTTAATTCTATAAGCTTTCCCTTTGTTCGTAAAGAACATAATATAATTAAAATTAGTTGTAACAAAGAGTTGTTCAATAAAATCTTCATCTATTGTATGAACCCCAATAATACCCTTGCCACCTCTATGTTGATTTTTATAAGTATCTAGAGGAATTCTCTTGATATAACCTAAATGTGTAATAGTAACAACAATATTCTCTTCATCAATAAGATCTTCTATATCATATTCATCTTCATCTATTGTAATATCTGTTCTTCTGCCATCTCCATACTTATCTCTTATTTCTACCATTTCTTCCTTGATGACAGAGTAAAGCTTATATTCACTATCAAGAATAGATTTAAGATAAGCTATTTTTTCCATTAACTGATTATATTCTTCTTCTAGTTTTTCTCTTTCAAGTCCAGTTAAAGAGCGTAGTCTCATTTCTACTATTGCTTGAGCTTGAATTTCTGTAAGGTCTATAGCTTCTATAATTTTTTCTTTTGCTTCTTGGACTGTTTTTGAAGATCTTATAAGAGAAACAATTAAGTCTATTTTATCTAAAGCTTTTCTAAGTCCCTCTACGATATGAGCCCTTGCTTCTGCTTTATTTAAGTCAAACTGTGTTCTTCTTGTAACAACTTCTTTTTGATGTTTTAAGTACTCTTCTATCATTTGTTTTAAATTGAGTACCCTTGGTTGATCATTTACAAGTGCGAGCATATTAATACTAAAAGTATCTTGCATTTGAGTATATTTGTAAAGTTGATTCAAAATAACGTTTGCATTTACATCTCTTCTAAGTTCTATAACAATAGACATACCATTTCTATCTGATTCATCCCTTAAATCTGTAATACCTTCTATTTTCTTTTCTTTAACTAAATCAGCTATTTTTTCAATAAGTCTTGATTTGTTAACCATATAAGGTATTTCAGTTACAACAATTCTAGATTTTCCTGCATGCATGTCTTCTATTTCTGCTTTAGCCTTTACTTTTACTTTTCCTTTGCCAGTTCTATACGCTTGCTCTATGCCATATTTACCATAAATTGTTGCCCCTGTTGGAAAATCCGGAGCTTGTATAATCTCCATAAGTTCTTCTATCTCAGTTTCACGAACTTGTTCTTCCTCATTTTCTCCCATATAGTTATCTATCATTTTAACAACTGCACTAATAACTTCTGTTAAATTATGAGGTGGTATACTAGTTGCCATACCTACTGCAATACCAGATGAACCATTAACAAGTAAATTGGGATATCTAGATGGAAGTACTACCGGCTCTTTTGCTGATTCATCAAAGTTAGCTCTAAAATTCACTGTATCTTTGTCAATATCAGCAAGCATAAAATTAGTCATTTTACTCATACGTGCTTCCGTATAACGCATTGCAGCAGCACTATCTCCATCTATAGACCCAAAGTTACCTTGTCCATCTACTAAAGGATATCTGGTTGAAAAATCTTGAGCCATACGTACCATTGCATCATAAATTGAAGAATCACCATGAGGATGGTATTTACCCATAGTATCCCCAACGATACGTGCTGATTTTCTATATTGCTTATCTGCCCATAAATTAAGTTCACTCATAGCATATAAAATACGTCTATGAACAGGTTTTAACCCATCTCGTACATCTGGAAGGGCACGAGATACAATAACACTCATAGCATAATCAATATAACATTTTTTCATTTCATCCTGTATATCTACAGAAATAATTCTATCGTACGTTGTATCATTTATATCCATTTATTTTTCTCCTTGCCCTTTTAGATATCTAAGTTTGTTACTTTTGGAGCATACTCATGGATAAATTCACGTCTTGGTTCTACCTTATCTCCCATAAGTGCCGTAAATATTTCATCAGCAGCTGCTGCATCATCTAAATTTACTCTCACAAGTGTTCTAGTCTCTGGATCCATTGTTGTTTCCCATAACTGTTCAGGGTTCATTTCTCCAAGACCTTTGTATCTTTGCATACGTGTAATACCAGTTCTGCCTATTTCTTCTAGTATTTTTTCTAACTCTTTATCATTATAGGCATAATGTTTTTTCTTGTTTTTTTCCACTAAATACAGTGGTGGCTGAGCAATAAAAATATGATCTTGCTCAATAAGTTCTCTATAATATCTATATAAAAATGTTAAAAGAAGTGTTCTAATATGAGCTCCATCTACGTCAGCATCAGTCATAAGAATGATTTTGCCATATCTTACCTTACTAATATCAAAATCATCACTAATCCCTGCACCAAAGGCAGTAATCATATTTCTAATTTCTTCATTCTCTAACATCTTATCAAACCTAGCTTTTTCTACATTTAAAATCTTACCTTTGAGTGGTAGTATGGCCTGTGTTTTAGGTGAACGAGCCCCTTTTGCTGAACCACCCGCTGAATCACCTTCGACGATATATATTTCACATTTAGAAGCGTCTTTTTCTTGACAGTCTGCAAGCTTACCTGGCAGAGCACTTCCTTCTAGTATACTTTTACGACGTGTTAGGTCTCTGGCTTTTCTTGCTGCATCACGAGCTCTTGCTGCCATCAATCCTTTTTGAATAATCATCTTACCTACATTAGGATTTTGTTCTAAAAAGTAAGTAAGCTGCTCACTAAATACACTTTCTACAGCACCCCTAGCTTCACTATTTCCAAGTTTTGTCTTAGTTTGTCCTTCAAATTGAGGTTCTCCTATTTTAATACTTATAATAGCAGTCATACCTTCTCGTATATCATCACCACTAAGGTTTTTATCTGCATCCTTAAGTATACTCATTTTTCTGCCATAGTCATTTAGAGTTTTAGTAATAGCAGAACGAAATCCTGAAAGATGTGTGCCGCCTTCTACAGTATTAATATTATTTACAAAACTAAAAATGTTTTCAACATAGCTGTCATTATGCTGAAAAGCTACTTCAACTAAGATACCTTCTTTTTCACCTTCACAATAAAAGATTTCTGGATATATGGGCGTTTTGTGTTTGTTAAGATGCGAAATAAACTCTTTTATACCACCCTCATAATGAAATGTCTTATGCTTCTTTTCTTCTTCTCTTAAATCTATAAGTTCAATTTTAAGGCCTTTAGTTAAATAGGCTGTTTCTTTAAGTCTTTGTGCCAATATTTTAAAATCATAAATTAACTCTTCAAATATTTCATAATCTGGCTTGAAGTGTACAAAAGTACCAGTCTTGCTAGTTTCTCCTATGATAGTGAGAGGCTGAACAACATCTCCTCTAGCAAATTTTTCTTCATGTACTTTATTATCTAAATAAACTTCAACATTAAGCCACTCTGAAAGAGCATTTACAACAGAGGCACCTACCCCATGTAAACCACCTGATACTTTATATCCTCCACCACCAAATTTTCCGCCTGCATGAAGAATAGTAAAGACAACTTCAACTGCTGAAACTCCTTTTTGTTTCTGTATTCCAACAGGGATACCTCGACCATTATCTAACACAGATATTGAATTATCTGGATGTATAGAAACGACTATTGTATCACAGTAACCTGCTAATGCTTCATCAACAGCATTATCTACTATTTCATATACGAGATGATGAAGACCTTTCGAGGAGGTACTCCCTATATACATGCCAGGTCTTTTCCTTACCGCCTGCAGCCCCTCTAATATTTGAATTTGATTTTCATTATATGTTGCTGCCATAACTAAGATCTCACTCCTTTTATAATTACAAATACGCATAGTAATCCAACATTTATTATACATCTAAATACTAACAAAGGCAAATTAACGTAAAATATATTATTTAACGACTATTTTTCTATTTCTTCTACATTTCCTTCTCTTACATAGTATAGTTTTCCAATTTTTTGTGTATTCCATACACTTTGTTCTATTCCTGTACAAGTTATAAGTGTTTGAATATTTTGTGTATATTTAAATAAATCTTTTTGTCTTTTATCATCTAATTCTGATAATACATCATCTAATAGCAAAATAGGTTCCTCACCTATATACTTTGCCATAATACTAAGTTCTGCTAGCTTCATAGATAGCACTACTGTTCTTTGTTGTCCTTGTGACCCATATATTTTGACATCCATCTCATTAATAAAAAAACTTATATCATCTCTATGAGGCCCTACAGATGTCGTTTGATATAAGATGTCTTTTTCTCTGAATTTAAGCATCTTATATTTAAAATCATCTAAGTTAACACTAGGCTCATAAACTACTTGTAAACATTCTTTTCCGCCTGTGATATCTTCATGAATACACTTTGCAATATTATTTATTTCTTGAATAAACTCTGACCTCTTTTTTATAATTTCTTTTGCATATTCTTCAAGTTGTTCGTCCCATATATCTATAGCAGATAGATCTCTATTTCTTGCATATTGTTTAAGTGCTACATTTCTTTGCTTTAAAACCTTATGATATTGCTTTAAAGCATAATAATAAAGCCTATCTATTTGACATAATTCAATATCTATAAATCTTCTTCTTTCTTTTGGGCTGCTTTTGACAAGTTGGAGATCTTCTGGTGAGAACATAACGATATTAATACACCCAAACAATTCACCTAACTTATTAATGGGTATTTTATTAATAGCAGCTGCCTTAGATTTTTGACTTAAGTGAAAATCGATTATGTCATCAATATATTTCTTTTGTAAGTTTATCATAACATGAGCATATTCATTTCCCCAACGGATGATTTCTTTTTCTTTATGTGTTCTATGTGACCTTGCTGTTGCACAAAGATAAATAGCTTCTAATATATTTGTTTTTCCTTGTGCATTATCACCCTTAAAAATATTAACGCCTGCATCTAATTTTAAATCTAGCTTATTATAATTTCTAAAATCTTTTAGAGATAGCTCTTTGATATACATAAAAGCTCTCCTTCTTAATTATTTAACCTTACAGATTTCTCCATCAAATTCAACTATATCTCCACTTCGTATTTTCCTACCTCGTTGTGTACATATTTCATCATTAACGAGAACAAGTTCCCTGGCGATAAGAAGTTTTGCTTCTCCACCACTTTGAACCATATCGGCAAACTTCATAAGCTGATCGAGTTTTATAAATTCTGTAGTTATTTTAATTTCCTTCATTAAACAAATCTCCTTTTATTATAATATCTTAACGAGCAACTAACAAATCGCTCTATGATTCATAAGTGAACGCTAGAGCGATTTAAAACATTTATGCATTTACACGAATAGGTAATATTAAATATTTATAATAGTCACCTTCTTTAGGTGTAATAATACATGGCGTAAGAGAGGATATAAAATGGATATATATTTCTTCATCGTCTATCGTCTTAAGTGCATCAATTAAATATCTTGGGTTAAAAGCTATAACTAGTTCTTTACCTTCAAGTACTACATCAAGTTCTTCCCTGGCAGTTCCAAGCTCCGTATTAGATGTAATAACCATTTTATCTCCATCTATTTCTATTTTGATAGGATTTTTTTTGCCTTCCCTAGATATAAGAGCTGCTCGTTCTATACTCATTAAAAAGTGCTTTTTATCTACTAATATTTTAGTTTCATAATCTGAAGAAAAAACTTGTTCATACTTTAAAAATTCACCTTCTAATAATCTAGAGACTACCTTACTCTCTCCAAGGTCAAATAAAACATGCTTATCCTCAAAGTAAATAGTCACGGAATCTTCTTCCTCAGCAGATAAAATTTTACTTATTTCACCTAGTGTCTTTCCTGGGATGACAACTTCTACATCCCTATTCTCAATTGAGAGTGGTGTCTTTCTGTAGGAAATACGGTAACCATCTACAGAAACCATATTTAAATTATTATTCTTTATTTGTAGCATTTCTCCTGTAAGTATAGGCCTTGTCTCATCTTGTGCAACAGAAAATAGTGTCTGACGAATCATATCTTTTAAAGTAAGCTGATCAATCTTACAAGAATTGAGCTTTTCTACATTAGGAAGAGCCGGAAAATCTTTTCCAGATTGTCCCGCTATTTGAAATTTTGATTTTTCACTTGTTATAGCCGTCATAAAGTTATCGTTAGATGAAATTTCTATTACATCTCCCGACATTTTTCTGATAATTTCAGAAAATATTTTAGCTTCTAAAGCAATAGATCCTTCTTCTTGAACCTCTGCATCAATAGTACTTTCTATACCAAGTTCAAGATTATTTCCCACGAGCGTTAATTTATTATGAGAAGCTTTTAGTAAAATACATTCTAAAATAGGTACTGTAGTTTTAGTTGAGCAAGCTTTTAGTACAATGTTAATACTATTTAATAAAATATCTTGCCTACAATAGATGTGCATGTGGATATCTCCTTTCTGATAAAACAATACAATAATTAAAGTTAATTTAGCAATTATAGTAATAGGGGGTGTGGGTAATGTGTATAAGCCCATCAAACCCTTTAGTGTCTTCTGAGTAAGCATGTATATATGTATGTGGATGAGTTAAAGTTAAACATTAGGTTATCCACTTTGTTAACAATGGGAGCAGAAAAAAAAAACAATCCACAAATAGTTAACTTTAAGTTAACAGAGATACACACAATGCTATTTAGAAGTTATTTTAGATTCAAGTTCATTAATAATTTGAGAAAGTTCTACATCAGTTTGTAATTCTTTAGAGATCTTTTCAAATCCATGAATAATAGTAGTATGATCACGACCACCAAATTTCTCACCAATTTTAGGAAGTGATAGATCAGTAAGTTTTCTGCATAAGTACATAGCTATTTGCCTTGGATAAGAAATACTTCTAGTTCTTTTAGATGATTTTAATTCTTCTTGTTTTAGATGAAAGAAATTTGCAACAGTCTCTTGAATATATTCAGCAGTAATAACCTTTGGCTTGTCCTTAGAAATAAGATCTTTAAGCGCTTCATTAGCAAGTTCTACTGTAATAGGTTTATTTGTTAATGAAGAAAATGCAAGAATACGATTTAAGGCACCCTCAAGTTCACGAATGTTGGATATAACAGTTCTAGCTATAAAAAGAAGAACATCCTCAGGTACAGATAAACTTTCAATCTCAGCTTTTTTTCGTAAAATAGCTATTCTAGTTTCTAAATCTGGACTTTGGATATCTGCAATAAGACCCCATTCAAAACGTGAGCGCAACCGATCTTCTAAAGTTTCAATTTCTTTAGGTGGTCTATCACTTGAAATAATAATTTGCTTATTAGACTCATGAAGCGTATTAAATGTATGGAAAAATTCTTCCTGAGTTCGTTCCTTACCTGCTATAAATTGAATATCGTCTATAAGCAGGACATCAATATTTCTGTATTTATTACGAAAACTTTCATTTTTATCATCACGAATAGAATTGATAAGTTCATTTGTAAACTTCTCAGAAGAAGCATAAATAACCTTAGCATTTGGGTTTTGATCTAAAATGTAATGTGCAATTGAATGCATAAGATGAGTCTTTCCAAGGCCTACACCACCATATAAAAATAGAGGATTATATGCTCTAGCTGGTGCCTCAGCTACTGCAAGTGCAGCTGCATGAGCCATACGATTACTATTACCAACTACAAAGCTATCAAATAAATATCTAGGATTAAGAGTGCTTTGATTATTAAGTGGATCTTGAAGTTGGTCAGAGCGTTTAGCATTTTTCTTTTCTATATTACTTTGTTCATTGGGAAGCACGAATTTAATAGCATACTCCTTATTTAAAATTTGGAGTGCACTATTACGGATAAGTTCTAAATATCTTGTATTTAGAATCTCTTTAGTAAATTCATTTTTTACGCCGAGTATTAAAGTATTGTCTTTTATATCAATTATTTGAGTATTCTTAAACCAAGTATTAAAACTTACACTAGATGTTTCAATTTCTATGATATTAAGAATAGCTTCCCATTGCTTTTCATATAGCGATGACATTATTAATCCTCCTAAACAAACAGTTTATACACAAGTTATTCAAGTATTGTCAACATGTGAATAATTTAATCAACATATATGGTAAAAAAAGCATAATTTTTATCTGAGCAGATATAGTAAACAAGTTGTGGATAAATTTGTTCAGATGAAAATTATGACAATAATAGTAAAAAAACAAAAAAAAAAGAGAAAAAATATAAGTTATACACAGAGTTATCAACAGAATGTGAATAACTTGCTTTAACTAACAACTTATCTACAATTAATTTAATAATATCAAACTACCTGTGGAAAAGCAACCTTTAAACAAAAATATCCACAGGCATAATAGTTAAAAAAAGTGTGGATATATTGTGGAATACATCTAGTTGTTAATAATTTAAATTAAAATGATGAAATTACCATATTTTATATAGAAAATATAGGAACTAGTGCTTGACTAGTATTTATAAATCTTCTATACTGTGAATAGTGCTTATTTATTGTTTTTTATAAGTTGTGTGTGATTGTATTTGTATAATGATAGATTATTTTTATTCATTAATAATTTATCAATTGGTGTGTGTTGTGTGATTACTCTGTTCATTAAGGAGGTGCACACTATGAAAATGACTTTTCAACCAAAGAAACGTCAAAGAAGTAAAGAACATGGTTTTCGTAAAAGAATGAGAACAAAAAACGGCAGAGCAGTAATTGCTAGAAGAAGAGCAAAAGGTAGAAATAAACTAACAGCATAAAACAAGGCCGCATTTGTGGCCTTGTTTTGCCTTATGTAAATTTAGAGGTAATTAAGATGAAATATACAGAATCGCTAAAAAAGAACTATGAGTTTAGGATAGTCTATAGAAAAGGAAAGTCTTTTGCTAATAAGTATTTAGTTCTATATAAATATAAAACTAATAATGAAGTAAATAAATTAGGAATATCTGTTAGTAAAAAAGTAGGTAACAGTGTAGTACGCAGTAGGGTTACTAGGCTAATTAGAGAAAGTTATAGATTAAATGAAGAAAAAATACAGCATGAGGGATGGATTTTTGTAGTTGTTGCAAGATCTTATGCGAAAGGTTCATCTTATGATGAAATTGCTTCGTCACTTATTCATCTGTTAAAACAGCATAAAGTATATGATAATTATATATAAATTTTAAATAATGTGATATAATTTGCTACAGAAAGGATATTTAAGGTGCAAGAAATACCTAAAAAAGTAGCATTAATGCTTATAAGGTTTTATCAAAGAGAGATATCACCCATGCTGGGAAGTAATTGCAGATTCGTTCCAACATGTTCACAATATACTTATGAGGCTATACAAATTCATGGTTTTCTGAAAGGGACATTTTTAGGCATAAAAAGAATTTTAAAATGTCATCCCTTTCACCCTGTAATGTATGACCCAGTACCAGAGAAAAAGGTCTTATTAAACGATAAGAAAAATCAGGAGGAATAGAATGGGATTTATTAATGATTTTTTTGGAGCAATTCTCAATATTATATTTGAAGGAGTTGCAGTAATCTCTCCCGTAGGGACATTAGGTATTACAATTATCATTTTTACTTTAGTAACAAGGCTACTTATGACACCTCTTCAATTATCTTCACAAAGAACTTCGAGGGGTATGAGTAAGATTCAGCCAGAAATGAAACGTATTCAAGATAAATATAAAAATAAAAAAGATCAGGAATCGCAACTTCAGTCTAGCAATGAAATGAAACTTTTATATAAAAAGTATAAAATTAATCCATTAGCAGGATGTTTACCTTTACTTATTCAATTTCCACTTATCCTAGCATTATTTAACGTACTTCGTGAGCCTGCTAGATATATTAGAACATTAGGTGAACAATACAGTAATATTGCAGGCACTATTATAACTAATGTTCCAAATTATCAAGAGTTGTTAGAAGGCTTTAAAAAAGCAGTCCAAACAACTTCACGTGTAGAGTATGATATTACACAAAGTGATCAACTAGGAAATTTCCTTAGTCATTTAAACAGTAGTCAATGGCGAGAATTTTTAAGTCAAGTTAGTGTAGAGACACAACCAGTTTTAGAACAAGCTTTAAGAGCAAAAGAACAATTTGAAGTCTTTTTAGGCATTAATTTAATAGATACACCATCCTTACTTATTAAAGGTGGGGTGTGGCTTGCGGTATTAGTTCCTCTTATTGCAGGAGCATCAACTTATATATTTTCAAAACTTACAATGGCAAGTTCTGCGGCAATGCAGCAGCCAGCTGATGGTACGAAACAACCGAGTTCTACAGAGTCAATGATGAAAAGTATGAATATTATGATGCCTATTATGACAGGAATGTTTTCTTATACTATGCCTGTAGGCTTGGCAGTTTATTGGATTGCTGGTAATATTATCATGATGGGACAGCAGTGGTTTGTAAATAAAATCGTAGCTAAACAAGAAGTAAAGTTAGAAGAAGTTATTCGAAAAGAAAGAGAAGAAGAAGCTAAAGCAAAAAAAGTAATTAAGAAGAAAGTAATAAAAAAAGTACCTGTTCAAAAGAAAACAACTGAAGATAATGAGAGTATCCAAACTAAAAGTAATAAATAATAATTTATAAAAAACCTGGGGGTATTCATATGAAATTCATAGAAAAAGTTGGAAGAACTGTTGATGAAGCTATAACAGAAGCACTTATAGAACTAGGTGCGAGTACTGACAAAGTAAACATTGAAATCATATCAAAAGGTTCAAAAGGTTTATTAGGTTTTGGAGTTAAACAAGCTCAAGTTAAAGTAACCCTTAAAGAGGATATTAAAGAGGATATTGAAATCTTTAAACCTCAGGTTGACATTTTAGATAAACCTATATTATCTAAAAAAGAAATTAAAAAGGAAATTAAAAAAGATTCAGAAGATGCAATTGTTGTAACAACTGAAGAGATTACAGAGGTTATCAGTCTTGCAGAAAGCTTCTTATATAAGTTGTTAAAAGAAATGTCTATTGAGTGTACAATTAAATCTAAGGTTGTTAATAATAATAGAATAGCTATTAGTATAGAAGGCAATAATATGGGAATTATAATAGGAAAAAGAGGCGAGACTCTAGATGCTATTCAATATATAGTTAACATTATTGCAAATAAAAAAAGAGAAGAATATATTAAGGTAATGATCGATACTGAAAATTATAGAGCAAGAAGAGAAGAAACGCTTAGGAGACTTGCTTATAAGCTTAGTAAGAAAGCACAGCAAACTAAAAAACCTATTATATTAGAACCTATGAATCCTTATGATAGGAGAATTATCCACGCTGCTTTGCAAGATAGTAAGATTGTAAAAACACATAGTGAAGGTCGAGAACCTTTTAGAAAAGTAGTAATAAGCCCGATTTATCAAAATAGAACCTATAAATAGACCCAGTTTATACTGGGTTTTTTTTTAGAAAGGATGAAAACAATGGTATTTGATGATACTATAGCAGCTATTTCTACGCCTATAGGAATAGGTGGAATAGGTATTATTAGAGTAAGTGGAAATGATGCTATTTCTATAGTTAATAAAGTATTTCGTGCTATGAATAAAAAAAAATTATTAGATAGGCCTTCTCATACGATTACTTATGGTTATATAGTAGACCAACATGATAATATTATAGATGAAGTGCTTGTTATGTTAATGAAAGCCCCAAAAACATTTACTAAAGAGGATGTTGTTGAAATAAATTGCCACGGAGGACCTGTTCCACTTAATGCTGTACTTATGGAGGTTATTAAAGCAGGGGCAAGAATTGCTGATCAGGGTGAATTTACTAAAAGAGCTTTTTTGAATGGGCGAATAGACCTCGCACAAGTAGAAGCTATTATGGATATTATTGAATCTAAAACAGAACTTTCACTAGCGCAGGCTGTGGGGCAATTAGAGGGTAAATTATCAAAGCAAATTAAAGAGTACCAAGGTATATTGCTTAAAGTAATAGCTAGGATAGAGGTATCTATAGATTATCCGGAATATGACCAAGATGAACCTATTACAGAGGATTTTGAACAAGAAATAAAAGAGTTATTAGATAAACTTCATTTATTACTTCAAACAGCGAATACTGGAAAGATGATAAGAGAAGGTGTAAAAACAGCTATAGTAGGAAGGCCAAACGTAGGGAAGTCTTCTTTGTTAAATTCTTTATTAGAAGAAAATAAGGCTATTGTAACAGATATACCTGGTACCACAAGAGATGTAGTTGAAGCTTATTTAAATATTGAAGGAGTACCTTTTTTACTTCTAGATACGGCTGGAATCAGAGAAACA
Source organism: uncultured Clostridia bacterium (assembly GCA_937921505.1). Classification (GTDB taxonomy): domain Bacteria; phylum Bacillota; class Clostridia; order Lachnospirales; family Cellulosilyticaceae; genus FMMP01. The sequence goes on from CAKZUB010000042.1 coordinate 14,705, forward strand.
AAAGATGTAGTCGAAAAAATTGGTGTTGAAAGATCAAAAACATCTATTGAAGAAGCTGATTTAGTTTTGATTTTGATAGATAGTCATGAAGGGATTACAGATAAGGACTTAGAAATATTGCAACAAGTAAAACATAAAAAGGTATTTTTTGTTCTTAATAAAGTTGATTTAGGAAGTCATATTACCCAGGAAATAATCAATAAACACCTACATGATGGAGAAGTAGTGCAAGTATCTGCAAAAGAGCAAAAAGGTTTAGATTCACTTAAATATGCTATGAAACAGTTTGTAGTAAAAGGCAATACTAAAATTTCAGGAGGCGTAACCTTATCTAATAGAAGGCAAAAAGAATCACTTATTCACGCAATCACAAGTTTAGATAAAGTAATAGAAGCGATTGAACTAGGACTTCCAGAGGATTGTCTTGCAATAGACTTGCATGATGCTTATGGACATTTAGGTATGATTGTAGGAGAGGCATTGAAGGATGAAATCATTAATGAATTATTTAGCAGATTTTGTTTAGGAAAGTAGGAGATTAAAATGACTTACATTGCAGAAAAAATTGATTTAGCAATAATAGGAGGAGGACATGCTGGCTGTGAAGCTGCACTTGCTGCAGCGCGCATGGGAAAAAAGACTATTCTATTTACTATGTCTTTAGATAGTATAGCAATGATGCCATGTAATCCTAATGTTGGAGGAACTTCAAAAGGACATTTAGTAAGAGAAATAGATGCATTAGGTGGAGAAATGGGTAAGAATATAGATAGAACCTATATTCAATCTCGTATGTTAAATACTGCTAAGGGACCTGCAGTACATTCACTTAGAGCACAAGCAGATAAGCTTAAATATACAAGTACGATGAAACGTATTCTTGAAAAAACTGAAAACCTTTGTATTAAGCAACAAGAAATAGTAGATATTTTAGTAGAGAATAATAAAATTGTTGCTGTAGTAACAAATAGAGGAGCCATTTATGAGTGTAAGGCAGTGATCCTTGCAAGTGGTACTTATATACGTTCTAGATGCCTTACAGGAGAATCTATAGAGTATACAGGACCTAATGGACTTAAGACTTCGAATGAGCTAAGTGGCGCTCTTGAAAAATTAGGTATAGAGCTTAGACGTTTTAAAACAGGTACACCTGCTCGTGTTGATGCAAAGTCAATTGATTTTAGCAAAATGGAACCACAGCATGGTGATGAAGTGATTGTTCCTTTTTCTTTTGAAAATAAAGAGGAAGATATTAAAAGAGAGCAGTTTCCATGTTATTTAACGTATACCAATAAAAATACACATCAAATTATTAGGGATAACCTTCATCGTTCCCCACTTTATGGAGGCGTTATAGAAGGAACAGGTCCTAGATATTGTCCCTCAATTGAAGATAAGGTGGTAAGATTTGCAGATAAAGACAGGCATCAAATCTTTTTAGAACCAGAAGGTGAAAATACGACGGAGATGTATGTACAAGGGATGAGTTCTTCACTTCCAGAAGAAGTGCAAGTTGCCATGTTAAGGTCTATACAAGGACTTGAAAGCGTCGAGGTGATGAGAATAGGATATGCTATAGAATATGATTGTATAGATCCTCTTCAGCTTAAACATTCCTTAGAGTTTAAATCTATAGAAGGTCTTTTTAGTGCAGGTCAAATGAATGGAAGTTCTGGCTATGAAGAAGCAGCAGCACAAGGGTTAATTGCGGGTATTAATGCAGCGCTTAAAGTAGATGATAAAGAGGCATTAATTATTGATAGATCAGAAGGGTATATTGGTGTACTCATTGACGATTTAGTGACAAAGGGAACCAAAGAACCGTATCGTATGATGACTTCAAGAGCCGAGTATAGACTGCTTTTAAGACAAGATAATGCAGATCTTAGACTTACTGAAAAAGGCTATAAGGTAGGGCTTTTATCTGAAGAAAGATATAAGAGTTTTTTAGCTAAAAGGCAAGCTATAGACAGCGAACTTGATAGATTAAAAAAAGTATATGTAGGAACTAGCGAAAAGGTACAGGATATACTAAGTAGAAAAGAAAGTACTCCATTAAGATCTGGTATCGCTTTATCAGAGCTTTTAAAGAGACCAGAGCTTGAATATGAAGAATTTAAAGAAGTAGATCCATCAAGACCAGAACTTTCAAAAGATATTATAAGCCAAGTAATGATAGAACTTAAATATGAAGGTTATATTTCAAGGCAGCTTAAACAAGTTGAACAGTTTAAAAAGCTTGAACGTAAGCTCATACCAGATGATATTGATTACGATCAAGTATATAGTTTAAGAATAGAAGCCAAACAAAAGCTTAAACAGATTAGGCCTATATCTATTGGCCAAGCGTCTCGTATATCAGGTGTATCTCCAGCAGATATTTCAGTGCTTTTAGTTTATCTAGAACAAAAAAGAAGAACTAAGAAGAATGAAGAGTAATAAGAAAGAGGCAAAAGGATGGATGAAAGAAAGTTATTACAAGATGGTGCTGGCATTCTAGGTGTAGTGCTTAGTGAAGCACAAGTTGATCAATTTATACTTTACAAGCAGCTGCTTATAGAGTGGAATCAAAAAATGAACTTAACAGCTATTACTGAAGATATCGAAATTATTACTAAGCATTTTCTAGACTCTTTAACTATTCATAAAGCTTTAGATATGCTTAAAGTGAATACATTAATTGATATTGGAACAGGTGCCGGCTTTCCAGGTCTTGTTATTAAAATAGCTTTTCCACATATTCATGTTACCTTAGTTGATTCTTTAAAAAAAAGACTCACTTTTTTAGAAGAAGTTATTAATCAACTAGGACTTAAGCAAGTAATATGTGTACATCAAAGAGCAGAAGATTTAGGAAAGCAAAAGCAATATAGAGAGGCTTTTGATGTATGTGCATCTAGAGCAGTAGCACATCTAGCAATACTTAGTGAATACACCATACCATTTATTAAAGTAAATGGATATCTCATAGCACTTAAAGGTCAAAAGTTAGACGAAGAAATTGAGCAAGGTAAAAAAGCTATAGAACTTTTAGGAGCTAAATTAGATGAAGTAGTAGAGGCTAGAGTTCCAGGTACAGATCTCAATCATCGTATTGCAAAGATAAAAAAAGTAAAATCGACAGCGCTTAAGTATCCGAGAAAAGCTGGAGAACCTACTAAGATGCCACTGGGTCTAAATAAGTTATAAAATGATTTTATTTTATTGAGTTATGGTATATTTTTATCTTGAATTCTATAAATTTAAAGCATAATTATAGTTTTTTTAGTAAAAATATGGTATACTAGATTTTAGCAAAAAATGTTGTCTTAGAGGGGAGTACTAACAAATGCAAAAACATTTAAAAATAGAAATAGTCCCAGTAGACCGTGTTAGACCAAATCCTTATCAGCCAAGAAAAGTATTTTCTAACGCAGCACTTCAGGAGCTAGCAACTTCTATTTTAGAACATGGACTTATGCAACCTATCACTGTGAGAGTTATAGGAAACTCTTATGAGTTAATCGCAGGGGAGAGAAGACTTAAAGCATCTAAACTCGCTGGACTTGAAACAATACCTGCAGTAATAGTAGAAGTTACAACTAAAGACAGTGCTGTACTTGCCCTTATAGAAAACTTGCAGCGTGAGAACCTTAATTTTTTAGAAGAAAGTCAAGCTTATTATACAGTGATGCAAGATTACGGTTATACTCAGCAAGAGCTTGCAAATACACTCGGTAAAAATCAATCTACAATAGCAAATAAGTTGAGAATATTAAAACTTTCACCACTTATACAGAAGATGCTTTTAGAAAATAATTTAACTGAAAGACATGCCAGGGCACTTTTGAAGCTGTCAGATGAGAATGCACAGCTTTTAGCTATCGAAAAAATAGTTAAACAAGATTTAAATGTTAAGAGAACAGAACAACTTATTGAGCAAATGTTAGTTGAACTTACTAAAGAAAATATGATTAAACACAAATCAACTCAAAAAGTAAAATCTTACATAAAAGATATAAGACTTGTTACCAATACAATTACACAAGCAGTGGATATGATTCAAAAGTCAGGTATTGATGCTAAGTATACAATGAAAGAGCAACCAGATGGTTATGAAATTAGAATTAAGATACCTATAAATTAATCATTAAAACAGCTAATATACTTGCATGAACAGTATATTAGCTGTTTTAAGTTATATAAGGTTTAAATAAACATATTCTAGTAAATAATTTAAAGTAGAAGAGTATAATTATAGATATAAACTTGCTAAATTTTACACATTTAGATAAAATAATATAATAGATTTTTAAGCGAAAGTTAAAAATAGAGGAGAATAATAATGAGAAATTTTAAATTCGAGCTTGCGGAGCTTTTAAGTGATAAAATAACAGGATTATCTCAAGATGAAATAGTTGCTATGATAGAAGTACCTACTAATACTGCTATGGGAGATTATGCATTTCCCTGTTTTAAACTGGCAAAAGAACTAAGAAAGGCACCACCAATTATAGCAAAAGAACTTGCACAAAGCATAGGACAAATAGAATTTATTACTGAAGTTCAAAGTGTCAATGCATATGTTAACTTTTTCTTAGATAAGAAATTATTAGTAAAAGAAGTATTAAATAAAGTATTAACAGAAGGCGAAAATTATGGGATAGCTTCTACAAAAGACAAAGGAAATATAGTCATTGATTATTCTTCGCCTAATATTGCGAAGCCTTTTCACATTGGACATCTTAGGTCAACTGTTATTGGAAATAGCCTATACCGTATATTTGAGGCCCTAGGCCATAATTGTATTGGTATTAATCATTTAGGAGACTGGGGTACACAGTTTGGTAAACTGATAGTAGCTTATAAAAAGTATTCTAGTAAAGAAGAAATTGAGCAAAAAGGTATTTCTGAGCTTCTTAGAATTTATGTATTATTTCATGATGAGGCAAAGGAAAATCCAGAAATGGATCAAGAAGCAAGAGATTATTTCACAAGAATGGAAAAGGGAGATGCAGAAGCACTTGATCTTTGGAGATGGTTTAAAGAGGTTAGTTTAAATGAATTTGAAAGAGTTTATAACATGCTGGGAGTTACTTTTGATAGCTATCATGGGGAGGCTTTTTATAATGATAAAATGGATGCATCCATTAGAGAGCTTGAAGATAAAGGACTTATAGAGATAAGTGAAGGGGCAAAAATTGTACGTTTAGATGATGAAAATATGGCACCATGCCTTATTACAAAGAAAGATGGAAGCTCTTTGTATGCAACGCGTGACATTGCAGCAGCGAAATATCGAAAAGAAAACTATGATTTTAAGAAATGTATCTATGTTACTGCACTTCAACAGAACTTGCATTTTGCACAATGGTTCAAAGTTATTGAAAAACTGGAATATGATTGGTCTAAAGATCTAGTTCATGTACCTTTTGGAATGGTAAGCATGGATGGTGGTAAGTTATCCACACGCTCAGGAAATGTTATATTCTTGGAAGATATATTAAAAGATGCTGTGGATAAAACGAGATCGATCATTGAAGAAAAGAATCCACAGCTTCCAAATAAAGAAGAAGTAGCTCAGAAAGTTGGTATAGGTGCTGTTATTTTTGATGACATGTATAATAACATTATTAAAGACATTCAATTTTCTTGGGAGCGAGTTCTTAACTTTGATGGAGAGACAGGGCCTTATGTACAATACACTCATGCAAGAGCCTGTAGTGTAATTAAAAAGTCAGGGTTAGATTTAGAGAACGTACCACACTTTAGCATAGATTATAGTGTTATTTCAGATAATGCTACAGTAGGAATAATTAAAGAATTAGCAGAATTTGATGAGGTGATTCAAGCAGCAGCAGCAAATTACGAACCCTCCTATATTGCTAGATATGCAGTTGATTTAGCACAGGCATTTAATAAGTTTTATCATGATAATCCCATCTTAGTAGAAGATGAAAATATTAAAAATTCACGACTTGCTGTTGTTATAGCTACAAAATATGCACTAAAAAATACCCTCTATTTATTGGGGATAGAAGCACCAGTACAAATGTAGATTTTATAATTAAGATAGACTATGACGGATCCTTTTAATTCACGTTATAGTCTATTTTTTATCTTTATTATTATAGAGCAACAATATATAAACTTAAGTTATTCATCTATGTAAAGTTATTTGTCATAATAATTTTATATCATACATCGCCTTGAATAACTTAAATTTAAAGATGTGAAGTATATATGAAATAAAAAGATCCACTTAGGATATAATAATGAATAAGATAAATTATGTTTAGTTTACATAATTTATATGTTTTTATAAATAGAGATAAGGGGATATTTAATGAATAAAGAAGCTCTTTTACTATATAATCCTTGTTGTGGAAATAGAGAAGTTCTGCTTAATTTAGATTACATTGCATCTAGAGTGCAAAATATGGGATATAATTTAAAAGTGTATAGAAGTAAATTTGGTGGATCTATTGAAAATTACCTTATTGAAAAAGTTGATGATCTTAATACAGATATGATTATTGTTTCAGGTGGTGATGGCACAGTTAACGAATGTGTTAATGGTATGATGAAGAAAAAACTCAATATACCGTTAGCTATTTTACCACTGGGAACTGCTAATGACTTTGCTCATACACTCGAAATTCCTAGTAAATTGCCTTTAGCTTTAGATTTAATAGCTCATAATGATTTAAGATATATTGATGTTGGAAAGGCAAATGACAAATTCTTTATTAATGTTTGTAGTATGGGCGCCTTGAGTGCTGTTTCACAGTCAACTCCTATAAGCATTAAAAAAAAGTTAGGCAAGCTAGCTTACTATATTAAGGGTTTTGACGCTATTAATCATTATGAAGCTATGGATTTAGAAGTTATGACATCAGGTACATCTTTTAATAATAAGTTTTTTTTGGTACTTATTTTTAATGGTAAGGGTGCGGGTGGATTTATGAAGTTAGCCAATGAAGCTGATGTATGTGATGGTTTATTTGATATCGTATGTTTTAAGGATGTTTATTTGTACGATATACCTCCTTTATTTTTTAAAGTATTACAAGGAGAGCATTTAGATAACCCACATGTTATATATTTTAAGACAAATAATTTATCTATTAAAAATGGTAGTTATAATAAATCATATTGTACTGATATAGATGGAGAACATGGACCCACGTTACCGCTCAATATATCAGTATTATCTAATGCACTTAGAGTATATGTCCCAAAAACTACGAAATATATTAGCTAATCAAAATATATAGGGGAAAATAATCATGAAGTAAATTTAAGATTAAGTATTCAGGGGGATATAGAATGCTTAATCTATTTTTTTAATTTCTAAATAAGTATCTATTGAAAATACGCCTTCTTTTAATATATTTTTATCTTGGTTTTGTACTGAAAAGAGTATATTATTATTCTCAACTTTTATCATATGAATATTTCCAGGAATCGTTATATATTTAACTGTTTTTGATAGGATAGTATCATAAATACATAGTAAATTCGTATAATCGATAAGCAGTGAATAGGCTATATATCTTTCAGATAAAAATAGAGAATCCAGAATATCGCCAGTAGCTATTACTATGGGAGAATCATAGTAATTATTGACTAAGTAAAGTGTAGAGGAGTCTTCAGTATTAATTGTATAAGTAAATTTTATATTTTGTGGACATAACGCTATAGAACTAGGAATAATGTGCTTATCTTTTTCTACATATCTATGTTTAAGAGGTATATTTTGATTAATAAGCATTAAATAATATTGCATTGGATATTTTTCATCTAGTAATAATATATAAGGAGTTTTTAGTATAAAGTATTCACTGCTAGGAGAAGTGACATTATGAAGTAACGTTTTAGTGTTTTTAATCTCATTATTGATATACAGACCATAATATCTTCTGCTATCGTCTAATTCTATGGAATAGTTCATTGTGTTTTTAGAAGGAGTATGTATATGTGCTGGTGGATATTCAGTTAATGTGTTTACAACTTCTAGATCAGAGAGAATGTATTGCTCATTGAGCTTATTAACAAGATAATCAGATAGTTTAATTATATATTTATGATCAAGCTTTGCGTAATTAAAGTCTTGTGTAAAATGTATATCCAGCTCATAATCTTTACTTAGTATTAATTTTCCTTCAATTTGAGGAGTACTTAAAGGGAAGTCTATACTATTAAGTTGCTTTTCCCAAAGCAATTCCTCCCATAAGTTAGTAATAATGTTTATATCTTTTATCTCTATATTATTAGGTAATATTTTTAATGACAGTGGTTTTACATTAAAGTGTGCGTTGATTAAATCCGGTAGCGAAATATTACTATAAGATATATGTTTTTTCCCTATAAATACATTTGGTAAATTTGGGGTATAAGAAGTAACAATAATAGGAACTACTTGAGACGGATAGTGAAGTTTCATTAAATAACCATGATCTTGAGGGAGTATCTTGTAATTCCATGAAGTATAGGTAGAACTGCTTTTTAATGTACTTAGCCATTTATTTATAGTGTCTTCATTTTTTATACTAAATAAGTATTTATTATTTATGCCATTATTAGTATATATTTCAATAGTTGATGGAGATGCTTTAATATTGTATAAGTACAATTTTTGAAGAGGTATACTAATGTGCTGATAACTTAAACTGCTTAAAATAACTATAATAATACCACTAGAGATCAGTCTTAGTTTTACAGCATGATTTGTTTTATCTATTAAATAAATAAAAGTCATTAGACATGCACCGAGAGGCAGTTTTATCATGACTATAACAGAATGTATAGTACTAATGAAAAAATAGACTATACACTTAAAGACATAAAAAGGTTCATATTCTTCTTGATTATTATACGCATATATTAAGGTTTGAAGAATAACACCAAATATGAGGATGTATTTCATTAGGAGCTCCTTCTATTTTAAGGCATCAATATAAAACACACTATGTTTACAATAATAAAAATCTGGAAATGGATATATTTTATAGGGAACTAGATAGATAGCATGAAAAACACTTTTTTTTCTTGCTATATAATTTATAGGGTATTTTGGTTTTATTTGAAAGGCAAAGGTTGAATTTTTTTTATTACCTTCTACTAAAACATACTTCATAGTTTTTTTAGGAAGAAACTTATCGGCTATTGCTTGACGATGTTTATCGTAGCTTTGATGAACGAAATAAATCCAACGATTTTTCTCTTCTTCTTCATATATAAAAATATAGTATTTAGAAGGTGGCTTTGTACAAGTTATTATAATTTCTTTTACTTCAGGATCTTTTGGATTGCTAGTGGTTTTTATATTAACTTCACCGATATTTGGAATAAAAAAATGGTATATCATAAATATCAAGCAGTATATTACATAAGTAACTAATAAGATTTGTGTTACGTTATAAATTAATCTTGATGCTTTAAACATTTTTCCTCCTTTTTATTGTTTCACGTGAAACAATAGTAGAAATATAGAGTGTACATGTAATAAATATATTAAGAAGAATAAAATTTATACATAGAAATAAACATTATAAATTGGAATTTAGTTTATTAAAAAACAACTATATGATATACTCTATTTAAAGAATGTATACAAAAGGAGAAATTTATGGGTAAAATAATCGCAGTTGTTAATCAAAAGGGGGGAGTTGGGAAGACAACGACTGTTGTGAATTTAGCAGCTGCTCTAGTAGAACAAGAGCATAAAATATTAATAGTTGATCTTGATCCCCAAGGAAATGCTACTAGCGGGTGTGGTATATTAAAAAATCAAGTTAATGCTACTATATATGATGTGTTTGTAAACAATGAAGTTATTAAAAATGTTATCAAACAGGCAACACATGAAAAAATAGATGTTGTTCCTTCAAATATGAATCTAGCTGGAACGGAAGTAGAACTTGTAAATACAAAACAAAGAGAATTTGTCCTAAAAAAAGAATTAGATACTTTAAGAGAAGCGTATGATTACATATTCATAGATTGTCCACCAGCGGTTAATATTCTTACAATTAATGCATTAACTGCATCAGATTCAGTACTTATACCTATGCAGTGTGAGTATTATGCATTAGAAGGTCTTTCACAACTCGTTCAAACGATAGGATTAGTCAAGAAAAATACTAACTCTAAACTAGTTTTAGAGGGAATATTATTTACTATGTACGATGGCAGAACAAATCTTTCAATTCAAGTTGTAAAAGAAGTTCAGAATCACTTTAGTAGCATTACATATGAGACGAAGATTACTAGAAGTGTAAGACTAAGTGAAGCACCAAGCTTTGGAATGTCTTGTATTAACTATGATTCAAAGTCTAAAGGTGCAGAACAATATAGACAGCTTGCAATGGAATTTATAGAAAGGAATCAATAAAGATGAAACAAAGAGGTTTAGGAAAAGGATTGAATGCACTTTTATCTGATGAAATATTAACAGCAGGAGATCAAAATGTAGTAGGAATCAAGAAAGTTGACATAAATGAAATAGAACCGAATTTTGGACAGCCTAGAAAAAAATTTTGTGAAGAAGAGTTACATGAACTTAGCCTATCTATTAAAGAACATGGTATATTACAGCCTCTCATTGTAAGAGAAAAAAATGGTAGATACGAAATCGTTGCAGGAGAAAGAAGATATAGAGCATCAAGACTCGCTGGAATTAATGAAATACCAGTTATTATAAAAGATTTTAGTGACCAGCAAACATTGGAAGTAGCACTAGTTGAGAATATACAAAGAGAAGATTTGAATGTAATGGAATTATCATGTGCATATAGCTTACTTATGGAGAGATTTGACTTGACTCAAGAAGCAGTAGCAGATAAAGTAGGCAAAAGTAGATCAGCAGTAGCTAATATTATGAGATTATTAAAGCTTACCCCTTATGTACAAGAAAAATTAAGAGAAGAAGAGATTAGTTTTGGGCATGCTAGGGCAATACTTGGAATAAGTGAAATTAAGAGTCAAAAACAGATTGCGGATTTTATCATCGAAAAAAAACTAAGTGTACGAGAAACAGAAAAATATATTCAAACAATATTAAATAAAGATAAAACATCTAATAAAGATAAGCCAATATATAATCCATTCTATAGAGAGTTACAAGAAAGTTTACAAAAAATACTAGGAACAAAAGTAATTATTTCAAAGGGTGCAAAAAAAGGTAAGATTGAGATAGAATATTATTCTGATGATGAATTAGCTAGAATTATTGAGCTTATGAATATAAATAATTAATAGATATATCAAATTTATTCTAAAGAGTACTATAACATTGAGTTTAATTATAAAAGTAACAATAAAGAAAGTTGGTTAAAATTAATGGAACAAATTATTTTATTACTAAATGAATATTTATTATATATTGTATTAGGGGTACTGGTATTTATAGTAATACTCTTCATATTGCTACTAATGAATTATAGTAAGATGAAAAAGATTCAAAAGCGATATGAAAAATTTATGTCTAAAGAAAATGTTGACTTAGAAGAACTATTAGTACAGTATACTAAGAAAATAAGTATCTTGCTCCAAAATGAGAAAGATATCCTTGCAACAATTAAAGCGATACAAAAAGTACAAGAGAAATGCATACAAAAAGTCGGTATTGTAAGGTATAAAGCCATTGCTAATACAGGAGCAGACCTATCATTTACTGTAGCCTTATTAGACCAACACGATGATGGGGTTGTATTAAATGGTATTTATAGCAGGGATGGTTCATATACTTATGCAAAACCAATACAAGATGCAAAATCTACTTACAAGTTATCAGAAGAAGAAGAGCAAGCATTACAACAAGCAATTAATAAAAAAGATATGTAGAATTAATTCTACATATCTTTTTTTTATTAATTTAGAGGTCTAATAAATATTTTTACAGTGAGTGTGCTATTATTTAAGAGAATTAATTGATTTTCTAGATACATAGGCTGAGAAATTCTAAGTTCAGGATCATAAATAAAGTAAAACAGTGTGTTACAAGTGTTATTTTGGCTATAATAATCTATAGCTTGTACAAAATCATTAAAGAGCTCTCTATCGGTAATACTACGATAGGTTTTTTTAACAATAAGAGCTATTTTTTCTCTATGAATGAGAAGAGCCATTTGGTTATTTTGAGAATTAAGTTGACAAGTGTCTTCAGAAACAGCATCAAAATATAAACGTAAGAGGGCCTTAAGTAAATAGATAATGTCTCCATCTGTATCAATTTCGAGGACAGCACCATTGTCTGAGCGCCTGCGAAGTTCTCTTACTACAGAGCAAAAGTTATTACATACTAATTCAACATCATCTACAGCATTAGTAGCAGACATGAAGGCTGAGGCAGTAAATGGAGTTAGTTTTTCAAGAAGATTAGATGCTTTATCAATAACCTCTTTTAACTTCACCCTTTCTGCAAGCACATCATAAGCCTCAAGTCCAGCTTGTTTATTATGTAGAGCTTGAGAAGAAATAATTTCTATAGGAAGAATATTCACGTCCTTAAAATTAGAAACTGCAGCAAGAAGTTTATTAAAATGAGTACAATAAATATCATACCGCAACCATACTCTCTTTTTATAATCTAAAGTTGCTTTATTAATAAGGGTTTGAAGTTCTGTCAGTATATCTTTCAACGTATCACATCCTTAAAGTATAGAATTTTTAAAATGAACATAGAGCACTTATTTATAAATTTTCAATAAACCTCTGATAAAGTGTACAATGTAAACCAATAGACCTATTTCTATAAAAGTAAAAATGATAGTAAGTATGTTAAAAAAAAGTACACTTACGATACTTATAAAAAACACAAATAATATAATGAGAGTATTAATAATGGCTATACGCGTAGGTATTTTAAATAGTTCATATTTTTCTTTCATAAACCATACATGAAACATCATGATGAGTTGAATACCAAACAAAATAATAAGATCAAGTAGCATATAACTTGTTAATGGAGAATACCAAGGTAATACATTTATTTTAGAAGAAAACATATAGAGACACATTCCAAGCAGTAATAATTGTATAGTATTAAGAATGACTAAATATTTAACAGTAGGAATATATTTTTTCATTGAGAGCCTCCGGTACAAGTCAAATGTCACTGTAAGTTTAGTATATCATCAAGTAAAGATTGAATATGTTGTAGATTAATACCCCAAGCAACACCAGCAGGATTAATAATAATACCAGCATAGTTTTTTTGGCTAAGTATAAATTTCCAGAGCCAAATAGCAGGAATAGTTAGTGTACTTATGGGTTCAGGGTACCAAGATTTCAATTCATCATCATTAGTAAAGATAGGTAAAAACACTTCTCTGTCATCATTTGAACAAATGAGAAGTTTAAGGTCATCACCCTTTGTTAGTGTGATTTGTTTGGAGCTTACATCATCGCAAATAATGCCTAATAAATAATTCATTTTATTAAGGTGGATACCTAAATCATTTTGGGTTGATTCATTTGGATTTACACAATACATATCAAATAACTTATAGAATTCATCATTAGATAATGGTACATTTAAATCAAGTGAAACACTAGTTGAATGATCTAATGATAGGGAGTTATAGTTTGGATTAAGATTATAAAAACTATGCATTAAAATTGCCTCCTGATATTAAGCATGACTTTGTATTATCATATCATATATAGGATATACTTTAAATCATTAAAATATAAAATTATAGACATTTAACAGTATGTCCACCTTTTTTTAAGGCATTAATAGCCTCAGATAAGCTAGACTTTTTTACAAGGATATAATCTGTATCATAGGTAGATAGTACAAAGATACTAATAGATGCTTGTGCAAGCAGACTGCTAATATTTGCAAGTATACCTACTAATGAGAAATCTAGTGGGCCAACGACCTTTAAAATCTTCCAATCTTTCTCTAAAGCTATTTGCATATTAGTTGGAATTACCCCTTGATTACATACTATAGAAACCTCATCAGCTGTTTTTGTAAGTGAAAAAAAGCTGCTTTTATACTGAATATCATTAATAAGGTAGCTGGGAAGTTTTTTGCAAATACAATATGTGCCTTGTAAAACTTCTAAGTCTAAACAGTAATGTTTCATAATTTCTCCTTTTTATATAGGCATTAAGTTTATTTTACACCTATATCATGAAAATATCATCTCATTTATTAAAAAAAAATATTGACAATTAAATATAATTGGATTATTATTGTATTAAGTGGTTAATACAATAAGGAGTTGATACAATGGCATGGGAATTTGATAACAATAGACCAATATATATCCAATTAGTAGATGCACTCAAGCTTAGAATTATATCTGGTATGATGCCAATAGGGACCAAGTTAGAGTCTGTAAGAGATTTAGCAGAAGAAGCAGGAGTTAATCCAAATACAATGCAAAGAGCATTAGCAGAGCTTGAGAGAGAAAAATTAGTATTTAGTCAACGTACAAGTGGACGTTATGTAACAGATGATACGGAGCTTATTAAAAGAATGAGGAAAGATTTTGCAAATCATAAGATTAATGAACTCACAACAACACTGCTGCAACTTGGATATACAAAGAAGGAACTCGTAGAGCTTGTTGAAGTATTTTTGGGGGAGGAATAGTAGATGGAGTATGTAAATCCTATACATGGCGTATATGAGCATACACTTATTACACTAGTAAGAAACATGAAATTAAGTGAAGCACATCAAAAGGTAAATGAGTGTACTACTACTTTATTAGAACTAGGATATAGTAAGCAAGAATTAGTAGAATCTATAAAAGCATTTTTGAAGGAGGAATAGTAGATGGGTGAGATATTACAATTACAAACTATAAGTAAGACTTATAGTGGTAAAGAAGCTTTGAAAAATATTAATTTAGTGATTCCAAGAGGAAGAATAGTGGGGCTTCTAGGGCCAAATGGTAGTGGAAAAAGTACGATGATTAAACTGATTAATGGACTCATTGAACCAACCACAGGCCAAGTACTTGTTAATGGAGCAGCTCCGGGTATAGAAACAAAAAAAATAGTTTCTTACTTACCTGAGCGAACTTATCTCAATGATTGGATGAAAGTAAACGACTTATTAGGATTTTTTCAAGATTTTTATGATGACTTCGATATGAATAAAGCACTGGATATGATACAAAGACTGCAAATAGATCAGAATTCTAGCCTTAAAACAATGTCTAAAGGAACAAAAGAAAAAGTACAGCTTATATTAGTTATGTCAAGAGCTGCTGATCTTTATATTTTAGATGAACCAATAGGTGGAGTAGATCCTGCTGCAAGAGACTATATATTAAAGACAATTATAAAAAATTATACAGACCAAAGTTCTATACTTCTAGCGACACATCTTATTCAAGAGATAGAAAATATTTGTGATGATATCGTATTTTTGTCACAAGGAAATATTGTACTACAAGGAAGTGTAGATGATATTAGAGAAGAAAGAGGCAAGTCTATTGATGCATTGTTTAGGGAGGTATTTGTATGTTAAAGAAGCTTTTAAAATATGAATTTAAGTCGACTGTTAGATTATTTATACCTGTGTATATTGCTATAGTATTAGTATCTATAGTCAATAGATTATTTAGGATAATTAATATTGAGTTGGCATTTAATTTAACGATTATAGTTTTAGTAAGTTTGTTTATAGCTTTAGGGGTATTAACTGTAATAGGAGTCATACAACGTTTTAAGAAAAATCTATTATCTGATGAAGGATATCTGATGTTTACTTTACCAGTTAGCTCTACTAAGCTTATTATATCAAAGCTTATTACATCTGTTGTATGGACAGTAACAAGTGCAATAGTTGCTGTTTTATCATTTGCCATATTATTCGTAGATCAAAACTTTATTTTGGAATTTAACAATGTGTTATCAGAGATAATGTATTTATTAAGGCAAGAATTTTATGGCGATAAAATGTGGATGATTATACAAGTACCATTTATTATACTCATGGGCTATATTGGTTTTATTTTAACCATTTACCTTTCACTAGCAACAGCACAATTACCAAGATTTAATAAGTATAGAGGAATGATGTCTTTTATATCTTTCTTTATTCTCACGACGATCATTCAATGGATAACAATTATTTTATCTCGTATTCTTTATCCAAACTATATCAGTAACGATGTTACAATAATGACGATTACCTTAATAGGAAATATTATATTAAACATATTACTTTTCTTAGGAACTGATTATATTTTAAAGAAACATCTCAATTTAGAATAAAGGTATAAATGCTTTTTCACATTGTAACATTGTAAATGATTGATAAATAAAATAATATTTTCAGGTAATAATAAATGAGACAGATAATTAATCATTTACATGATGAAAGGGCGAAGAAGAATGAGGAAGTCATTTATAAGAGGTTTAGCCCTATCACTTATAATAGCATTTAGTTTTGTAGGTGAGCAAAAAGCAACACCAAATCAAGTATATATACCTGTTATTGTCAAAATTATAAGATATCCATTTTGGGACTTGGTCAAAAGTGGTGCCGAAAGAGCGGCTGATGACTATGGACTCGAAATTACATTTGAAGGGATAGGACCAGAACTACAAGTTGAAGAGCAAATTGATCTTTTACGGACAGCTTTGGATAGAAACCCACAAGCAATTGTATTATCAGCAGTTGACTCAAGAGCACTTACACCCTATCTTGAAGAAGCACAACAAGCCAATATACCAGTTGTTGGGGTTGACTCAGGAGTTGATAGTCCAATAGTTCAAACAACTGTTGGTATAGATAATTATGGAGCAGGGATGCTAGCTGCGGATAAAATGGCAGAGTTGCTTGATCAAAAAGGTGAAGTAGGTCTTATCACTATAGATCCAATAAGTAAAATTTCTATTGATAGACGTGACGGATTTGTGGATACAATTAACCAACGATATCCAGATATGACAGTGGTGGATATTAAATACGGTATAGGAGATGCTAATCTATCAGCAGAAGCTGCAAAGGAAATGATACAAGCAAATCCGAATATTAAAGGGATATTTGGTGCAAATCAAGGATCTGTTGAAGGCGTTATTAGAGCAGTTAAAGAACTTAACAAAATAGGTGAGATTTCAATTATTGGTTTTGACTCTGGCAAAGAACTCCTAGATGCTATCAGAGAAGGCGTTGTAGCAGGAGCTATTACACAAAATCCAGTAGGTATGGGTTATCAATCTGTAGAAGCAGCCTATAGAGCATATCTAGGAGAAAGAATTCCACAATTTATTGATACTGGTATACAATGGTATGATCAGTCAAATATAGATGCGCCGGAACTGCAAGAATTTTTTTATCAATAACACGAAGAAGTTAGTTAGAATAAGCTTAATAATAAATAAAAAAGATGATTTTTACTGCATCATCTTTTTTATTTATTAAGGTTGATTGGATAAGATTTTTCTAATAGTATCATTGATATCTAATTTCCGAACAATGCTTACTTGAGCATGATCTATAAGATCAATTTGACAAGAGACATAGTCATTTTTGTTTAAACTATAAATAGTTTTTACGATAGGTCTTTTGATGTTATTAGAGTGAGTAGATTCTACAATGGCAATATCATTTGTATTAAGTAACACAATAGTATCAACAGGATAAAACTCTAGTAATTGTTCAAGTGCTGTTCTTACCTCAATGGAAATCTTTTCGCTTCTAAGTATAAATAATGCTTGCTCTAGTGGAATAGCACGTCTATAAGGTCTCTCAGTTATAAGTGCCTCTAATATATCACAAGCCCCGACGATCTTAATACCTAGATGTAAATCGGCACCATTTCCAGATGGATAACCAGAACCATCTTCACGTTCATGGTGACTAAGTACAATTAATTTAGACAAACTACTTATATCATCATAATCTTTTATGATTTGATAACCGAGCGTAGAATGGGTTTTCATAACGGTATACTCTTCATCTGTTAGTTTACTTTGTTTATTAACAATTTCATTAGGAATAATCATTTTACCAATATCGTGGAGTAAAGCACCGATTGTTATGTCTCTTGACAGATCATGTGAGAGATTAAATTTCTTGCACAGCAGTGCAGCTAAAATAGCGACGCTTATACTATGTTCATAAGTAACCATGTCATTAACACGAATATCTAGTATATCATAAGCAGCAGGTTTAGTTGGTATTTCATCTAATAATATATTAGAAATATCATCGAGCATAGAAGGATGAATTGCGATTTTATTTCTTACTACATCAAATTGCTTTTTTAATTCATTTCCAAGTAAAACTTTTGTTTCATGTGAAACAATAGGAGTAGGACTATGGGGATCTTTCATGCCATCTTCAATATATATTTTTTCAATATCATTAGCTAATAATTGCTGCTTAAAAGCTTCACGCATCCTTGTAGATTTTTTTAATAATATATGACCATCTTTGGATAAAACATCTCTTGCTAAAATTTCTCTGCCTGATAATGAGGTAACTGTGGTAAATTTCATTTTTAATCCTCCATTTTAGTTATATTATAAGATGATGTCTTTTTTTACGTTCATAATAAATTTTATGATAAATATCAAAGCATTTTTACCTAAAAAGGTTTTAATAGTCTAATATAATAATATCACGAAACAACAACTGTTTAAAATAACATTTTTTAAAAATAACACGATTTACTAATATTCTCAATTGACTTTAGTTACATAATAATATATTCCTGTCTTTGACAGTTGCAGAAGACAAAAAGCTTGGAAACTCTTGTAATTAGGGCGTTCCAAGCTTTCTTTATGTTTGGAAAAAGTGCGTACTTTTTTTATTTTTTTGTACCTTTAAAAATTTTTTTCACCTGTTTATTG
>CAKZUB010000043.1 GCA_937921505.1 uncultured Clostridia bacterium
ATAATTCCAACAGGTCAATCAGGCTTGCCGCATAGTAAGCACTACGATGACCAAGCAGAGTTGTATCATAGTGGCGGATATAGAACAACGTGGTTTGATGAAAACTTTATAAGAAAAAGTAAAGAATTTAGAAGGTTAACTTTATTACCCCTGAAATGATTTCTATTCTTTTATTAACTCTCTTATTTATGGTGAGTTATTTAGGGTTTTGGCAAGGCAGGGGAACTGAAAACTATTATACATCTAAGCCAACTTATATCTCTCATAGAGGTGTTACAAAAAATAATCCGGAAAACACAATAGAAGCATTTAAAGAGGCAGAGAGTTTAGGGTTTCAAGGCATAGAGGTTGATATAATTGCATCAAAAGATGGAGTTTTATATTGTTCTCACAATCACCAACTAGATCAAGAAACTAATCATTCAGGTTATATAGAACAGATGTTATCAGATGAATTAGATAATATAAACACTGGATTTTTTTCTCATCCAAATAACCAACAAAAAGTTCCGCGGTTAAATAGTGTTTTTGAAAACATATCTAATGATATGATAATAAACATTGAAATAAAATTTTCTAACTATTTTGATTTATCAACAGCTTTTGTCTTGAAAAGGTTTTTAAAAAATAATAAAACAAAGCATAGAATTCTTATTTCTTCTTTTAATCCGCTAATTGTTTTTTTTTCAAGATGGTTAATACCATCTACTAGAACTGGGTTTTTGTTTGAAAGTGAGAACATGAAAAAATGGATTAATTTCTGCCACCCCGATACGGTTCATCCTCGAATTGATTTTTTAGATGAGGATATTATTAAATGGTGTAAAGCTAAAAATCTACCAATAAATGTTTGGACTGTAAACTCAGAGGTCAATATTGAGAAATGTAAAGATTTTGGAGTGCATGGAATAATTACTGATTTAGAAAAAATTTAAAATAAAAAAAGGGGTCAAAAGACCCCTTTTTCATTTTAATGAATTAATTTATTAATCAACCCAAGACGCTTTAAACAAAGCCACAGAAGGATCTGCTGTATTTGCAACTAGGACAAAACCATCTTTATAATGAAGTCCTTCAGGCTCTCCACTACTTACCCCACCATCTTGCTGCGTATAATCGTTTAGTTCTGAAATTGCTCCAGAATCATAAACTGGGTTCATTGGATCAGTAATGTTATAGACAACGACTGCTCCAGCATCTTGGAGAGTAGAAATCATAAAGGACTGGTCATCTTTATCAAGAATTAAAATCTCTTCTGGCTCGATGCCTTTGGTTACATCTTCCCAAGTCCAATTGCTAGGAAGGTCAGATGCTAAGTTAGCATATGTTTGTGTGCTAGGTGCGCCGTTAGGTCCGTCAAGCATTGTTACGCATAACTGACCATCAATTTCACCAGCAGTTGCAACATATGTCTGAGCATCGTTTACCCAAATTCCATCTGGCTTATGGTTAACAGAAGTAAACTCCATCTTATATACTAATGTGTCTGGCGGGCTTAGTATGTCAAACCAACCGATCTCATTTGATTCTTGAAGAGTCATGAAGACTGTTCTTCCATCAGGTGCTATTTTGACACCTTCTGGTTCAGCTAAATCACCATTAGATCCAGTGTGGTTGATTACCATATCTTTAACTAATGTTGCGTTTCCAAGTCCACCTGATATATCATAAATAGTTACGCCAGGTCTAGCAATTGAATCACAACCACCATCAACCCCATCACCGTAGTCATATTCATTTACAACAACAACGTACTGATTATCGACAGAAATATCGACAGCATCTGGATTATAACCTAATTGATAAGGTCCATACTTTGTTTTAGTCGCGGCTTCAACCAAGTATAACTCACCTTTAGCGCAAGCTCCTTTTGTAACAACACCAGCAATGATGGAGTTATCTACACTTACATCGATTGATGATGATTCACCTTCAGGATCATCAGTTAATGTTACTGATGCTGTACCCATTGTTAGGCCGGTACCAGAAATACCAAAAAAGTCTAAAGAATTTGTTTTTGAGTTAACAATTACACCTTCTGTGCTAGAAACAAACCTCACTAATTCGGGTTGAGAGACATCAGAGTCTCCTGTTGATTTAACATCAATCCTGGTGATGTCAAACGCAACACTTGTCGCTCCTGCTTCATCATCATTGTCTTCACATCCTATTGTAAACATAATTGTGAGAGACAATAATAGTTTAATGTATTTATTCATTATCTATTTTCCTTTTTTTTAATTAAAAATTCAATTCAAACTGAACTAGTAATTGATTATCTACCATGTCTGGCTGATATTCTCTTCCCTGTCCATTATTATACGATTCTGCTTTTTCTTTTGTATCACCAGTCTCTTCTCCAGTTATATAATACTCTAACTTAATTTTTGCATATTCCGTCAGGTTATAAACTGCAGCAAGAGTTAACATCGTTCTATCCCAAGTATGAGGATCATCAAGTTGAGCTTCCCAGGTACCACCAGGTTCAATATTTAATCCTCCATATCTAGCTAAAATTAAAAGTGGTTTGTTAGATAAATATGAGGGTCTAAATGATCTTCTTGTTTCAACATAAAACCCATCTCTATCTAAGAAGCCATCTTTTGAAATAATGTATTCTGCTCTTGTAAAAAAACCAAACATATCTAACTCTGTTCTTACACCGCCCCAATAATGATCTCTATTAGCATCCTTGGGGAGAACTTGTCCCTGAGCATATCTATAATATGTAAACTGGTCATATAACAACCTCCAATCATAATCATCATATAACTGACCTATATACCCCCAGCCAAGAATGTTCAATACACCGATATTCAATTGGCTTCTTAAACCAAATTCGGTTGTTACACCATCCCAGTCTCTAGCTTTTTTAGGCATGTTTCCATAAACAAGCATACGATATGAATCATCTTCAGCTGGAGAATCAAAGGCAAGGGGTCTTTTTAATGCCACAGATCCCCCAAGCTTCATGTTCATAATATTTAGCTGTTTTTCATAATCTAAGTGGTACTGCCTACCTTTCCAAAACGCTGTACCAATAAGTGGGTATCCCTCAACCTCTCTATTTAATGCAATGGCAGGCCTATTGCTTCCAATTTCTAGTTTAGAGCCAGGTTTTTGAAATAATAAATAGCTCTTATCGACATATGCATTGTCATCATCGAATCTTAATCCAAACCGAAATGAAATATTCTCAGAATAAAGAATTTTAAAGTTAAGGACGGCTTTATCGATTCGTACGTAAGGGCTACGTGTTTGTATTTTTTGTATAAATTCAGTGCTATTTATAGCACCACCTTCTCCCTCAACATCAACAAATTCAAACTCAACCTTTCCTTTAAGGTCAATATCGATACCTGAAGGAAGGTTTATTGAAATTTGTTTTGTTGTGTCTTGTGCAAAAATTATCGACAATAATATAATAAAAAATAAACTCAGCGACTTTTTCAAAACAATTCCTATCTTTTTATAAATCACCATTATTAGTGATTTTTTGAGATTAAGGTTAAAACACTTTTGTTAGGATTGTGTTAGGGTATGTTAGGATTGTGTTAGGAGATATCAGTCCAATTTTTGTAAGGCTGTTGTTGCAACATACTATTATAATATCTTATTTCCCCTGTTACTTCTTTTAGTACAAAATTAGGTATATCAAATTGGGCCCATTCATTTTCAAGTTCGATTTCACCAATTAAGAGGCCCTGGTTTTCTCCGTGAAACTCATCTAGTTCCCACTTCATATTGTTATATATAAATATGTATCTAGTTTTTTCAATGATTGGTTTGTGACAAATTTTAAATAAATTGCTGGACTCAAGCTTCGACAACTTAGTTTCATATTCATAACGTGACATCCCACTAGCACTAGTTGGACCTTTAATTGTCAATGTGTTTTTCGTGACTGTAGAGCTAATTGTCGATCTCACTCTTATGGTACATTTTTTATCTAATTGCAGGTAACCTTGTTTAATTTTTAAAGCAGGTAGATTTTTAGGAATTTTAGATAATATAAATTTTCGTTCGATTTCTTGCGCCATATTTTATGTGTATAAAGCTGTATTCAGTTTAATAAATATTAAAAAATAAATATTTATTACTCCTAATGTAATTCTAATAAAGGAGTTATAATTTTAATTATGTTAGATAGTAAAAATATACTTGTCGTCGAAGATGATTCAGATATAAGAGAATTAATATCATTTAATTTAAAAAATGAAGGTCATCAGGTTTTTGAGGCAAAGGATGGTGAGGCAGGTATTGATAAAGCCAGAAAAAAACTACCCGACCTTATATTGTTAGATCTAATGCTTCCTGGAATTCAGGGTCTAGATGTTTGTAGAATAATAAAGTCAGATCAAGAAACAAAAAACACACCTATCATTATGGTTACAGCTATGGGTCAGGAAGAAGATATCGTAAAAGGTTTGGAGACTGGCGCAGATGACTACATTACAAAACCTTTTAGTATTAAAGTTTTGTTGGCTCGGGTTAAATCTGTTTTAAGGCGCTCAATTGAAGAAAAGGATATAGATTCAGATAAAGCAAT
>CAKZUB010000044.1 GCA_937921505.1 uncultured Clostridia bacterium
CAATTGGAAAGCACCTGAGATGGTTGCACTTAATCCAGTTAAAGACACAGAATATACGATGGCAAAGGAACAGGCTTAAACCTAGGTTTGGCGCAGCGAACTATTGACATGGAGGGTAGGCGTGGTAACCTTGCTAAGCGGCGCTGCCTTATTTCTAATAAAGGGGCACGCAAGGCAAAGAAACACGCTTACGGAGGCTCCATGTCAATAGCAAACCGAACTACGAATAATACTAAGTATCAAATATCTTTTATGCGACAAGTAGGTTGACAACTTCCGAGTCTGCGGCCTACCATAATACCATCAATAATTTGATAGGAGGCCATAAACATCATGGAAACTATGGCTGGTAAAGCATTAGCCATAATTAATTTAGCAGGGGAATCTGTGAGAAAAGCGGTGTGTGTATTATCAAAAGATTGTGTACGCATTAATCAATACCTCCAAATATAATTTTATTTTTTATGAATGAATATTTTTATATTCACTCACTATCGAGCGAAAAATGGAGTCCCCTGTAATGAAGGACTAGGTTACATTAATTGCCTAACGATCGACTCCACTAGTGTATCAATCAGCTGTGGAAAATACTGGATGCCAATATCTTCCTTGTGTAAATCTATAAATGAAAGAGAGTTAAAAAGTGCTAACACAAGATCGGGGTCTAAATCGCTCCGGATCTGACGTCGTTCTTGCCAGCGAGAAATTAATCTGATAAAGAGGGTGTAGGAAAAATCGTTATAAGCAGTACCTGTTTCATCTTTGGCTAGACGAGTACTTAGTTTTGAATAAACATCTGAATTAAACCACTCTCGTAGAATTGGGTTTTCTTCCATGCCAGCGAAGAGTTTATGGACAATAGCTTTTGCTACAGTAATTGGTTCCCCATCAAAATCTACTGAATTTACTACGGCTTCCTTGAGTTTGCGATTCTCATTAAGAAACACTTCAAAAAAAAGCTGTTCTTTGGATTCAAAGAAATTATAAAAAGTTCCTACACCAATACCGGCAAGTTTAGCAATGTCTTGGATATTGGTTTGCTTGAATCCTTTAGCAGTAAAAAGCTCTTTCCCGGCACTAAAGATTAGTTGCTGTTTTTCATGCATAAGTCACACCTCACTGTGAATGAATTTTTTTTTATTCATTCACAGTATAACTTATTATGATAATCTCGTCAAGTATAGATAAACCGTTTTAAATAGCTTAATATACCTGTATATTTTAATTGGTTTTTCATATCCTAAGAAAAAGACATTAGGAGATGATATTTATGAGTAGAACAACTTCAGTAACCGCAAAACTTCATAGCTATTCTTTGGATGAATTAAAAAGACTAAGAAAATCATATCACACAGAAATAGGAAGAAATATTCTTACTGTAGTTGTTATGCTTTTAGAAGGTAACTCTGTTAAAAAAATTGCAGACTTTCTTGCAATACTACCAGTTAATGTTTACACATATCTTAATCGTTGGAATGAACTTGGTGCACCAGCACTTGAAGATTATAGAGGCAGAACCCCTAGCAACTGTAAAATGACAGCTGAAATGGAACATGATCTTTTACAAGTGGTTCAATACAACATCCCTAATGATTTTGAATTCCTCGGAAATGTTTGGACTGCCAAGTTACTATCTGATTATTTATACCAGAACTATGGTGAAAGACTTTGTCCTCAGTGCATTAGAGATACACTTCATAAAAATAATTTTAGTTTCAAAAGAGCTCAAAAGAAACCAAGTAAAGGCGTGAAATCTGAACAAGAAGCGTTTAAAAAAAATGATAGAAACAACGCTTGCTGTAGAAAACGATTCTAATAGTGTCCTATATGTGATGGATGAAACTGCCCTGAGAACAGAATCTGATATTAGAAGGACTTGGAGTCCAGTTGGGGTATCCCCTGTTTTAGAAAGTAATGGTTCACACCAAGGTATAAATATTATAGGTGCTACAGAAATAACCAAAAACTTCGATACTGTTGCAGATGTATATGAGGCAGAACATACTATTAAGGCTGCTGAAATAGAGGAATTTATCCAAAACCTCTTAGATCGTAACCCAGATAAGAAAGTGTATCTAGTGTTAGATAATGCAAGGACACATAATAATGCAAAAATCCAAACCTTATGGAACAATAATAAAGAGAGGCTTACTCTGATTAATACTCCAGTATACTCTCCACAGCTTAACCCACAAGAAAACATATGGAACTTCCTTAAGAATAAGATATTTACTATTGGAGCAAAGACCAATATAGATATACTTTTTGATGAAGTATGCCATCTTTATAATCAGTTTAATGACAATAAACAGCTTATTATGTCTATAATTAATCCCAGAAATTACTATTTTAAATCTAGGATTTAGGAGGTAGATTTGATGAAAGTAGGCCTAGTTATTTTCTAACTTATTACAGTATATTTATGTGTCTAAAGTGGTTTCTCTATATCATATCTTGATAAATAGATTTTTTCTTTATACAGTAAGTGATTTGAAATGGCAATTTCTACATTGTTTCTGATAAACTCCATCGCTTTGATATCATCTTCATCAAAAGAATTCTTTTCTATAGCGTCAATATTAACTACCCCAAAAAAGTTATTTTTAATATATATGGGTGCTGTAATAGTTGACTTTATAAAGCCCCGTTCTCCTTTACTCGTACTTATGTGGTAATAGTCTCCAAGTTCCATTAAATCATCTATTTTTGCTATGCGGTCAAATTTTCCACTTGTGGCTTTATAGAGAAAGGATTCAGTTATAGGTATTTGAAAATCCTTTATGCTATCATCCTCAAATCCAATTTGAGAAATAATTTTTAATTTCCCTTTATCTTCAAGCATAATGCTCCCAAGTTTGGCATGTTTAATTGATTTTAAGGCATTTTTCAATATCAATTCGTAGATTGTATCTATTTTTTCCGTTCTAATAATCGATTGTGTGACTTCTAACATCGCTTCACGAAGTTTTAATATTTTTGAAAAATGAAACTGCACTTTCTTTTTATCTGTAATGTCTAGCAAATGCGCCAAAATATACTTTTTAGCATTATAACTGACTACCTTTCCTTTGAAATCCACCCAAATGAATGCATCATTTTTCGTCTTTAAGCATAATTCATGCTTTTCATTATAATATTCACCCTTGAAAGTATTATCCATATTTTCTAAAAAAAGGCTCTTTTGTTCTTGATCTAAAATGTTTTCAAGTCCCATTTTGTTTAATTCTTCTAGATCATAGCCTAGCATTTCCTGAGCATTGGAATTGATAAACAATACCTCATCATAATTCAATATTATCGTGGGCATTGCGATTAATCGTTCTATTGTGTTTAAGTCTTCTTGTGTTAACTTTTCTATTAGATTACTCATCCCACACATCACCACACTTTTACTAGTTTGATTTCTCTATCTTGATTGTATTCTAATGTGTTATTTAATATGACCTTACAGCTTGGCTAGGTTTACCACCTAGCCTTTATTTTTTATAACTATTATAGTAAGTATTAAATCGTCACACTTGCCCTTACAAAATGCTTTAAAAAACGATATCCCCTTTATTCTTCAAAGCTGATAATAAAAAATTAGCATATATCAAAGTATATCACTTGCTAACCCTATTAGAAAGTGACATAATAAACTATAGGAAGAAAAAAATAGAATATAAAAGGGAATAATATAATATACAGATAATTTTATGCTATTAAAAGGAGAAATGCAAGATGATAGAGCTTGGAAAAATACAAAATCTAAAAGTTATGAGAAAAACTGAGATTGGGATTTATCTCAACTTAGAAAATAATGCTAATGAGGCTGATATTTTGCTGCCTAAAAGTCAGGTTCCTGTAGAAACTGAAATAGGCCACGAACTTGAAGTTTTTGTCTATAAAGATTCTGAAGACCGCATGATCGCTACGGTGAAAAAACCTAAGGTCACCCTTGGTGCTTTAGCCGTTTTAAGTGTAGTACAAATCACCAAAATTGGTGCCTTTCTAGACTGGGGACTGGAAAAAGACTTGTTCTTACCCTTTAAACAGCAAGTAGGCGAAGTTATAAGAGGTAACAGTTATTTGGTCGGTGTGTACATTGATAAAAGCAATAGGCTCTGTGCAACGATGAAGGTGTATGATCTTCTAAGCTGCGAGTCACCCTATAGCGAAAATAGTAAGACTCAAGGCATCATCTATAGAATTACAGAAGATTACGGTGTTTTTGTAGCTGTAGATAATAAATACCACGGACTCATTCCGAATAAGGAAATCTACGGCACTTATAAAATAGGAGATACTGTAGACGTAAGAGTTAAAAAGATCAGACCCGATGGCAAGCTAGAACTTAGCGTACGAAAACAAGCTTTCTATCAAATGGAAGATGATGCACAAAAGATCATGAATCAATTAAAGTCCAGCGGAGGTACACTTCCCCTAAGTGATAAGAGTTCTCCTGAGAAAATAAAAGCTGAGTTAAATATAAGCAAAGCTGCCTTTAAAAGAGCAGTTGGACGGCTATTAAAAGAAGGTGCTCTTAAAATAACAGACGAGGGTATTGTGCTTACTTGGGAAATAGACTAACCTTAGTTAATTAAAAATATGCTAGAGCCAAAATTTCAAGCTAAAAGACCATAAATTATTTAAATTTATGGTCTTTTGACTTGAATACTATGACAGATCTAATACTGACGCAATGGTTTTATACATAACTTGATCAACATCTTCTTTGGTAAACTCTTTCTTTAATATTGTAAGATATTTTTCTACCTCTAAATACATGAGTTCAAATGGCGTGTCACTTGCAAAAGCAACACGGTGTGTACCAACTTCCTTCATTGCTTTTATAAGAGGAATACTTCTAATAGCACTGCCTACTAGTGTAACATTAGGACACTCTCTTGCAACTTCAATTGCTGCCTCAGAGTAGTCATCAAAAGAAGCCCCTCCCATGTGTATCATGAGAAACTTTGCCTCGGGAAACATTTTTGCAATTTTTCCTACGCGGTAAGGATGTGTGAAGTCTTTTACATCAGCCCCTGTATGAAAGCCTATCACTTTACCATAACTTGCAATCATTTCAATAAGAGGTAAAGAAATTTTAGGATCATCAATGTAAAATGTGTTTTGTGCACCATTAAGCTTTACACCATAAAACCCATATTCTTCAATACACCTCTTAACAGTATCCTTTGCATTTTCTATACCAAGATTAGGATCTGCCCATCCAAATCCTAATATTCTCTCAGGATAACGTTTAGAAGATTCATAGACATACTTAAGAGAATTATTAAGATTATCCCTTACATAAGGTGGCTGAATCCAAGTAATAGCTTTATCCACATTTGCTTGATCCATTCTATCAATTAGTTCTTCTACTAAAATACTATTTCCTCCTTCTTTTGTCGGAGAAATGTGTACATCTGCATCTATTATCATTGTCAAACTCCTTTCGTAATATAACATATAATTTTTATGAATTATCTTGTAGCCTTTTTTGCGAGATCGTTCTCACATTGTCAAAAACATAATATTCTCTATGTTTTAACTCATAGAAGATTCTCTGATTTGAAGTTTACCTTTGATACTAACTTCTTTATTGCTTGCAGTCAATCCTTCTATCCTATCAAATAAAAGATTTGCAGCAGTTACTGCCGCCTCATGAACTGGCATAACATTAGCTGTTAGGGGTGGATCTATAATCGGATCCAAATCAGCAAATGATTCAAATGCTGCTACAGCAATATCATTTGGAATTTTAATCTTATGTTCTTTACAATATCTAATAACGCCTGCTGCTTGCAAGTTTGTTGCAGTGTAAATAGCAGTAGGAGGATTTTCAAGTTTCATTAACTGCTTCATACCATAATAGCCACACTCTTCATTGGCTGTTCCATAGAAAATTAAATCTTCTTGTCTTTCTATCTTATATGATTCTAAGGCTAACAAGTATCCTTTGAGTCTATTCGCTTTTTCGTGATAATCAACGTCACGGCAAATAGCTCCAATTCTTTTATGCCTTTGTGCAAGAAGGTGTTCTGTAATTTTAAAACTCCCATCTACATTATCAAATCCAACATAATCTGTATCAATTCCTACAATACGGCGTGTAAAAAAAACAATTGGAATATTGTGCTGTATCATTTCTTTTAAATGGTTGGTATCTTTCCCACACGGAGCAATAATAACACCATCTATCTGTTTATCAATCAACATATTAACATATTGGACTTCTTTTTCTAGATCAAAGCCAGTATTACAGATTACAAGATTACAGTTTTTCTTAAAAGTAACTTCTTCTATACCTTTTGCATAAATAGCCGCTATAGGGTTAGAAATATCACTTATGATTAATGCAATATTCGAACTTGACTTTGTATGAAGACTTTGCGCGACTTTATTGGGGCGATAATTTAACGCTTTAACTGCACGCGCTATATTTTGTCTTGCCTCTTCACTAACATATCCTGTTTCACTGATATACCTTGACACGGTTGATCTTGAAACTCCTGCTAATTTAGCAACCTGATTAATTGTAGCCATTATAAATCTCTCCATCCTAATGTGGTCACGATTCCATAAATCAATTGTAAAACTTTTAAACAAAAATGTCAAGCTAATTTATGTTTTTTTAAACATTTTACACATATTAATTTTCAATAATTTATGGGATACATTGAATGACTTTATAGTAGAAACACAAAATATAATCATTCAAATACTTTGTTTAAATGCACAAGTAAAAAGCTACCTCTCTAATTTGATAGAGAAATAGCTTTTACCTCGTCCATTGCTTTATTGGCTAACTGGTCTGCTTTATTATTACCGGCGTTATCTGCATGCCCTTTAACTTGTATAAACGTTATATCTGTAAACTCTTTTCTAATTTCATAAAGTGTCATCCATAGTTCTTTGTTTTCTACTGGTTTTTTTTGAGAATTAATCCATCCTTTTTTTACCCAATTATAAACCCATTCTGTAATACCTTTTACAACATAAACACTATCCATGACAACTTCGACAGGCATATCCTTTTTGGTGATTGCCTTTAGTCCTTCTATACAAGACGTAAGCTCCATAACATTATTGGTT
Organism: uncultured Clostridia bacterium; assembly: GCA_937921505.1. Classification (GTDB taxonomy): domain Bacteria; phylum Bacillota; class Clostridia; order Lachnospirales; family Cellulosilyticaceae; genus FMMP01. Next base: position 7,078 of record CAKZUB010000044.1, read on the forward strand.
GTATTTCTCGTTGCCCCATAGAGTTCTTTAGTGTTATTTTTATAGACAAGATAGGCACCCCATCCTCCTATATTATTTACTTTGCCATTTCCCCGGCACCCGCCATCGCAGTATACATAAACTTTATCCAATACCCTTACTCCTTTTTCACTCTTATTTACTTTGTCTTCAACTTTATATTTAGTTTCATCTTATCATATTTTCAGTTGCTTTTTAAGGCTTATGCCTAAAAATCCTATAGCCCACAGAAGACTACTTCTCTCTTTTAGAGGAAAGTAGTCTTCTGTGTAAATTTTTAATATTTTTTTTATAGGATGGGCCTTACTCTAAGTTTAATATCCATCTCACTTGCTAATCTTTTACAAGCTTCAAGTTGATCCTCAGTGAGAAGATCTACTACTGTAAAAGTAACATCTTTAATATTTTTTTTGCAGTCTTTAGCAAATTTCAGAAGGCTCTCAAAGGATTTTTCTCCAAAGCTTGGTCTTGCTAAAGCTGTATAAGCTTCTTGATCTGGTGCATTAAGGCTAATAGATACCTCGTCGATATACGTTGCTAAAAGAGGTGCTGTTTCTTTTTGATGAATAAGGTCTGATAGGCCATTTGTATTAAGCCTTATTTTAACTTTACTCTTTGCCCTAATATACTTACATACTTCAATGACTAGATCTAGTCTTTCTAAAGGTTCTCCATAGCCACAAAAAACAACAGCTTTATAGCTATCTAAATCATATTTATCAAATTCATCTAGTACTTCCTCTAAAGAAGGCTCATGACTTAGCCAAAGGCTATCTGAGCCATGTACTCCCTCCGTTTCTTGTCTGACACAAAAAGTGCAGGCACAGGGACATTTATTTGTTAAGTTCACATACAAACTATCATGTATTGTATATAAAATCGTCATGATACATTGCCTTTTAGTTGTCTTGTAAGGTGGCTTTTAAGTTTCATAGTATCAAATGCATAAGCAATAAGTACAAAAAGTATTGCGCTGCCTATAGGCTGAAGCGCTGCCACTGGTATGCCTATAAGTGGTGCAATAAAGTTACCAAATATAAACCCTTCTGCTATCGCATAGCCTATAAGTCCAGTAATTCCCGCTAAAACAGTACCTACTATATTACGTGTGCTAATAAATTTGCCAGTCTTTGAGGTAAAGAAGGGTACTAATAATGGTTTGATAATCATCGTTGGTAGAATCCATAGGGCTGCACCTGGTGTCATAAAGTCTGCAAGCCCTGCTCCTATAGCTCCACTAATCATAGCATAGGGCATAGGTAAAATACATGCTGCGAGGTAAATCGCCGCATCGCCTATATGAATAATACGGTTATTAATACCTGTTGGAATATTCATACGTGTTGCAACAAAGATAAGTGCTGCAAATAGTGCTGTCATAACCATAAGTCTTGTTTTTTCAGATTGTTTCATTATACATTCAGCTCCTTTAAAAATATTTCATACATAATGCCCTCATTGGTATCTAAATCATATTGTGAAGTATAGTCTATGGCTCTTGCAATAAAATCAGTGGCTATTTGAACACTTTCTTCTAGTGCGTAGCCTTCTGTAAGATAGCCACATACTATAGAAGCAAATATATCTCCTGTACCGCTGTAAGATATGTTGTTATAAGATGTACTCACTTCAAAATAGGTATCTTTTTTAAAATCCATGCCTATGTTATATAAATATCCTGGCTGATCCGCTTTTACAACTCCGGTTATGATAATCCGAGAAGGACCAAGCTCCGAGAGCGTCTTGCCATACTCTAGCAGTTTCTTCTTATTAATACCCTCTTTCGCCATGTCATATCCGCTTAAGAGTGTAAACTCAGTAAAATTAGGGGTAATCACATCTGCATAACGAATAAGTTCTTTCATATATTTAGGATAATCTTCTGGATAAATAGCATATAGCTTGCCATTATCCCCCATAACAGGATCAATCATTACCAATGTGTTATCTGTTTTAAACTGCTTGATAAAGTCAGTAAGTAATTCAATTTGTTGATCGGAACCTAAAAAACCAGAATAAATAGCATCAAAAGTATAGCCGATCTCTTTCCAATGTGAATAATAGTCTTTGATATACTGTGTAAAATCTAAAAACGAAAAGCTCTTAAATCCTGTCTGATTAGATAAAATAGCTGTAGGTAGTGGACAGGGTTGTTTTTTCAAAACAGCTAAAATAGAAATCGCTACATTGAGCGAACATCTTCCTATTCCTGATAAATCATGAATGACAGCAACCTTTTTCATATTTTCTCCTCTTAATACTACGATAAGATCATCGTATTGTACCGAAACAATTTCCTTTTGTAATATATTTTCTGGTCTTATTTTTACATAATAAATATTTTAAGTCAACATTTTAAGAAGTTTAAAATCAAAAATTTAATATTGTACCGTTACAATACTAAAAGTGATTTATAATATCTTTAATTTAATTGAATTATTTTTAGATTAGTTATTTTTTTATTATAGTTTTAATGTATAATTAATTTGTACTATATTATAAAATTTAGGAGGTATTACATGTTTAAGAAAAAATCACTTGTTTCATTCATCGCATTACTCTTAATGACCGTACTTTTACTACCCGCACAGTTGATGGCTGCCGAGACGACGCCAAAGACTATCACCATTGTTTACACTAATGATACACACTCACGTGTTGAGGCCAATCCTGGTATAGGCTTTGCTAAGATTGCTGCTAAAATTAATGATCTTAGAACTGCAAATGGTAAAGAAAATGTTCTTGTTTTAGATTCTGGTGATACACTTCACGGTCTTCCTATTGCTACAGTAAGCAAGGGTGCCGGTATCGTAGAAATTCTAAATGCTATCGGCTATGATGCCATGACTCCTGGTAATCATGATTTCAACTATGGTCAAGAACGTCTTATAGAGCTTAGCCAGAAAATGAGTTTTCCTCTTCTTTCTGCTAATTTAAAAAAAGCAGATGGCACAACTCTTTTTGCACCTTATACTATTAAAGAAATGAATGGACTTAAAATAGGTATCTTTGGTCTAGCTACACCTGAAACTACTTATAAAACGCATCCTAAGAATGTAGCGGGGCTTACCTTTGAAGATCCAAGTAAGGTCGCAAAAGCTATGGTGGATGAGCTTCAAGGTAAAACTGATATTATTATTGCCTTAGCCCACTTAGGCCTTGATGAATCTAGTACATATACGAGTGAGAAAGTCGCTCAAGAAGTAACAGGCATCGATCTTATCATCGATGGTCATAGTCACACGACTCTTCCTGAAGGTAAACAAGTAAAAGATACTCTTATCGTACAAGCTGGTGAATACGGCAATTCTATTGGTATTGTAACAGTAGATATTGCTGCAAATAAAAAAGTAAGCTTTTCTCCAAGTCTTTATACAAAAGATGATGCTGCTGAAGCTTCTCCTGATGAAACTCTAACTGCTCTTATTAGTGAATTAAAGATGAAGTTTGATGCGCTAACAGGTGAAAAAATTGGTTCTACACCTGTTAAGCTTGAAGGTGCCAGAGATTTTGTTAGAACTGGCGAAACAAATATGGGTAATCTTATTGTAAATGCTATGTTACAAGTAACGGGTGCAGATGTCGCTCTTACTAATGGTGGTGGTATCCGCGCTTCTATCGAAGCGGGCGATATTACAAAGAAAGATATTATTACTGTTCTTCCATTTGGTAACTACATCGCTACTATTGATGTTACTGGACAAGAAATTGTTGACGCTCTTGAAGTAGGCGTTGCTGGGTATCCAGAAGCCGCTGGTTCTTTCCCTCATATTGGTGGTATGAGCTTTAAACTCGATGCTTCTAAAGCATCTGGCAGTCGCGTATCAGGTGTTAAAATTAGCAATAAAGCACTAGACTTATCTGCTACTTACTCTTTAGCAACTAATGATTTCATTGCTGCTGGTGGAGATGGTTATGTTATGTTTAAGGATAACCAGATTACAGGAGAATATCCAGGTCTAGATGAAGCTGTTATAAGTTACATTAACGCTTTTGGTGTTAAAAATATTGATGTAATAGGAAAAGTAACTGTTATCACTGAATCACCTAAAGCGGAAATCAAAGAGGTTACACCTGTTACTGATACTAAAAAACCTACTACCAGTGATATTGTTGCAGAAACTAAACCTGTTTTTGTAGAATATATTGTTCAATACGGCGATACACTTGCCAAACTAGCAAAAAGTGCAGGTACTACTTATCAAGAACTTGCTAAACTTAATAACATTATTAATCCACATGCAATCTTTGTTGGCAACACTCTTTTAATCCCAGCCAACTAATAAAAGAAGGGGACGGTTCTCCAATCTTGCTGTTTTTCAAACAGCAAGATTGGAGAACCGTCCCCGGTTTTACGCTCTTGTTAAGATATACTTTTCGGCTTGGTACACGCTGATGGCACCGTCCGCAGCTGCAGTAATAATCTGTCTTAATTCTTTTTGTCGTATATCACCCGCTGCAAATACTCCGTTTATACTCGTCTCGCAGCTTTCACCTGCTACGATATAGCCTTGTTCATTAAGTTCTACAAGATCCTTAACAAGGCCGGTAGCTGGTATGCTTCCAACAGCAACAAAAAGTCCTTGAATATCTATATCGGTTGCTTCATTTGTATTTATATTTGTTATTTCTACACCTGTCAAAGTCTGCTCTGAATAAAGTTTAGTCACTTTGCTATCCCAAATGACTTCTACATTGGAAGCTAGAACTCTTTGTTGAAGTATCTGCGCCGCTCTTAGCTGATCTCTTCTATGAATGAGATAAACTTTTTTGGCAAGCCTTGAGAGATAGAGTGCATCTTCTACTGCTGTATCTCCGCCTCCAATGACTGCAACTTCTTTATCTCTAAAAAAGCCTCCATCACAAATGGCACAGTAGGATACACCGCGGCCCCAGAGTTCTTGTTCTTTTTCTACACCTAGTTGTCTTGGCTTCGCCCCCATTGCTAAAATAATAGTTTTGGTTTCATAGACGCCAGTCGTTGTAATTACTTTTTTTATAGGATAATCAACTTCAAGTCCTATAACTTCTTCAAAAGCCATTTTCGTTCCAAACTTAACTGCGTGCTCATACATCACACCGGAGAGCTCTGGACCCGTTGTCTCTAATATGCCAGGATAATTTTCAACTTCATTGGTATTCATCATTTGTCCACCTTGAAATTGTCTTTCAAGGACAAGTGTATCTAACTGCGCTCTTCCAGCGTACATAGCAGCGCTTAATCCAGCTGGACCTCCGCCTATTATAATAATATCTTTCATATAGCCACCTCTAATTGTTATATACTAACTGCTTGTAATACTTTGTCATAATCAGGTTCTTGTGTAACTTCTTCACAATATTCTACATAGGTAATCTTATTATCTTCGTCTATTACAAATACAGCTCTTGTTAGGAGTCCTAATTCTTGAATATACGTGCCGTAATTCTGACCAAAGCTTCTGTCTTTATAATCCGACACCGTCTTAACTGCTTCAATACCAGCATTGCCACACCATCTCTTTTGAGCGAAAGGCAAATCCATAGATATGACATAAATACTTACATCTTTTATTCTAGTTGCGTCTTTATTAAATCTTCTAACTTCACGGTCACATACAGCAGTGTCTAGAGAGGGAACACTCACAAATACTCTTTTTCCACTTGTATCTTCCAAAGTTAAAGGACGCAAGTTATTATCAGATACTAAAAAGTCAGGAGCTACATCTCCCACTTCTAGTGTATTCCCTTCTAGTGTATTTGGGTTCCCTTTAAATGTAATATTCATGATTCTCCACTCCTATTCTTCTAATTTTTAAACCTTATGCTATTTTTTGTTTTTTATTTATTTTTTATGCTTCTAAAAGTTATTTACCACCTTAGCCAAAATAGGTTTTGTGCAATTATATTTTACCACATTTAAATCATCAATTCAATAAGCAAATTGCTTATTTATACCATTCTATTTGTGAGGCTTATTAATCTTTCACAAAAAAGCGGTTGACTATTTTGACCTTATGGACCTGGGAGACCCAACTGTACAACCTCGAATGAATTAAAGATCATACACGGCAGGGCAATCTGAATAATAAAGTCGATATAACTTTGGCGGTTCTTACTGTTAATAATATTCCTCTTATTTGCATAAACACCGACCAGAAGGTAAATGAACAAGATTGCCTGTATATTGATCATAGAATAAAAATTTTGCATAAAGGAACTCCTTTGATTAGAATTACAAGCTTATAATTAAATTAGATCTCATTATAAGCCAATTATTTATAATCAGCAACTGACAAAAAAAGGTTGTATGGTTATAATAAAAATATCATGAATAAAAGGAGATCCTATGCTGCTGCAAAATGATACTTGCCAAAAAATAATTGATAGATTTATAAATATCTTAGATACACCTATTAATATTATGGACTTAGCGGGAAAAATTATTGCTTCTACAAATAAAAGCAGGGTTGGTACCTTCCATCAAGGCGCACATTTATGTGTATTAAGTAAAAATGAGCTTACTATTACTAAAAACAATCAGTCACTTTATAAAGGGTGCGAACCTGGGATTAATTTACCGATTTACTATAATAATGAGGTTATAGGTGTCGTAGGAATAACTGGAAACCCTGAAGAAATAAAAGATTATACGCTCCTTGTTAAGGAATTGGTCGAACTTATAGTGGTGGAAAATGAACAGAGGAGGTCCCTCGCATTAAAAGAAGAAACAAAACTTTCTTTTTTTACCCAGCTTTTTAATGAGTCTACACCTATCCAAGAAGAGATTTTGCAAAGCAGAGCCTATATTGTAGGTTTTAATTCTAAGGGTTCTAAAAGGGTAGTATTTTTAGAAATAAGGATATTGGCACAAGACCTAAACAACGAAGGAAACTCTCTCGAAAAACAAAGGCTAAGAACTAAATTAAAATCATATCTTAAAACCAAACTTCAAATGAATGAAAGTGTCATAGACTTATACGAAGATGAGCTCATTCTTATAATAAATGATACTTCATCGCTTTATTCTTTTTTAGATAGTATTAAAAAAGAACTTGAGCAGCATTATCCCATAGCACTTAGGTTTTATATAAGTGAAGTATGCACTCATCTAAAGGATTATGCTAAAAGCTACAAAAAGACTAAACTATTAATAGCATTGTATAAGCATAAAGATCTTCACAAAAATATATTATCGGTGATTGATTATAAATTAGAGCTTATGTTAAATAGTTTAGATCAAGATGAAAAAGCGTACTACCTAGATACATTCAATGCTCTTTTTGGAGAAAGTCCTAAAGATCAAAGCTACTATGACTTATTAGAAACGATAAAAGTTTATTTCGAAAGTAATATGAATGGGCTAGATACTGCCACTCGTCTAAACTTGCATCGTAATACTGTCCGCTATAGGATTAATAAGTTTAAAGACTTATATCAGATAGATGTAACTAGGCCTTATGTGTGTATGAAAGTCTACTTAGCCATAAAATTGTTTTTAGAATAATGGCTTATTTAGAGTTGTGCCTAGCGAACAAAAACGTTTCATTTTAGAGTCTGTGGATTGTACGTGGTACACATTGTAAAAAGTACACCTCAAATCTATAATAAAAGTATTATAAAGATCGTCAAATTAGTATTTAAAAAATTATAGATCGAGGTGAAGCTATGCAAATTATTATCGCACCAGATTCTTTCAAAGGAAGTGTTAGTGCAATCGAAGCTGCAAACAGTATTGAAAGAGGTATCAAAAAAGTCTTCAAAGACGCTGTGACGATTAAAATCCCCATAGCAGATGGCGGCGAAGGAACAGTAGATGCTATCATTATGGGATCACAAGGAACTTATAAAGAGGCTCCTGTCACAGGCCCTCTTGGCGAAAAACTTAGTGCCCAATACGGGATTTTGCCAGATGGTAGTGCCGTTATAGAGATGGCGGCAGCATCAGGTATCACATTGGTACCAAAAGAAAAGCTCAATCCTATGGAGGCTACAACCTACGGCACAGGAGAACTTGTTAAAGCCGCATTAGATTCAGGTGCAAAAAAAATTATTATGGGTATTGGCGGAAGTGCAACCAACGATGGCGGTATGGGATTTGCCCAAGCTTTAGGGGTTGTATTTAAAGATCAACAAGGGAATGTATTAGGCCTTGGAGCTAAACACCTGAAAACTATCTCTATGATAGATGTGACAGACCTGGATAAAAGATTACAGGAAGTCGAATTTGTTGTTGCATGTGATGTAACCAATACACTGTGCGGTGATCAAGGCGCCTCCGCTGTTTATGGTCCTCAAAAGGGAGCTACGCCTGAATTAGTACACGAACTAGACGATGCTTTAAGACACTATGCTGCTATTATCAAAGATCAGTTAAGTAAAGACATCTTAGAAGTTCCAGGTACCGGAGCCGCTGGTGGCTTAGGTGCGGGGCTTTTGGTCTTTTGTAAAGCATCTTTAAAGTCAGGGATTAAAACAGTTTTAGAAGCTGTAAATATAGAACAACACTTAAAAGATACAAACATCATTATTACAGGAGAAGGCAAAATAGATGGCCAATCGATTTATGGCAAAGTTCCTGTAGGTATTGCAGAAGTTGCAAAACCTTACGATATACCAGTTATTGCGATAGTAGGAAGTATCGGAGAAGGTGCTTCTAAGGTGTATGACTATGGCATTACTTCTATAATGAGTATTTTAGATAATCCTATGTCTTTAGAAAAAGCTATAAGTGATGGTAAATCACTGCTTGAAGACAGTGCTGAAAGAATGATGCGTATGCTAAAGGCAGGTATGTCTATTTCTGATACTTCAAAATAGACCAATATTCTTGTCCATCTTTATTATTAATCTTTAATTAATTAAAAAGCTGATATTTTAGCATTTTAATACTAAATATCAGCCTTTTAACTATATTCCTTACTATAACTTTTCTTCAACTCGCTCCTATTTATGATAATTCATCAAGCAATGCCTCGCACCGCATAGCAAGTGTGGACGGTCCTTGCTTGCTCTTTTAGCATAGGCTTCATTTATCTACTCTATTTTTCTACTACAATACAAATTGTTTTAGATTCTTTAGAATAGGGTTTACCTGTTACATCTGAATATATGTCAATCTTATTAAACCCTGCCCTCTTAACTTCTGCAATGATAGTATCCTTCGTATATCCTTTAAACCAATTTCTAATGATATCAACTTTTCCATCCTTATCAATTATTGTATATTGATCTAATCTCACATCTTCTTCATAAATAAAATGAGATTCTAAACATATATGTTTTTCTGGCTTCCAAAAGGAACTTTCCTCACTTATATACCATGTATTATCTTCTTTTTTATCTTCATATTCCTTTAAGCTAAAAACATCAAAGATAAACTTACCTCCTGGCTTTAAAGAGTCATAAATTTTCTTTAATAAAGCTTCTCGGTTGTTATCTGATAAAACTGCAAAGTCACAATATATTAATATCACTAATTCAAACTCATTTTTATACTTAATTTCTAAGTAATCTTTGTAAATATAGTTTATATCATGGTTCCTTTGACTTGCTTTCTCCTTGGCATATCCAATGGATCTTTTGGAAAAATCAATACCGGTAATCTGATAGCCCTTTTTATATAACCTCTCAGCATACAAACCAGGCCCACAACCCAAATCCAGGAGATTTTTATGAGTTGCTGATGGTATAATTTCGGCAATCCACTCTACTGATTTATCTATAAAGTCATGACACCTACTGGCTGCTTCCCAGCTGGGATTTAAGTGAGCTTCCAGCATGCCCTTAGAAATATGTTCATCATCCCAAAATTCACTTGTGCTTGGTGCATATAAATCTGGTTTCTTTAAGTATTTGAATAATTCTTTTAACATAGTTTTTTCCTCTTCCCTTTTATAATATAATAGTTTTTATTTTTAAAATTATATAGCTAATCTAATTTTAAATCTTCAATCACGCCTCTTACTATTTCATAATGCCAAGAATACAAGTCTTCCATCTTTAATGAACTTAGCTTTTCTTTATTCAAAATAATTCTATCCTCACAAATTTCTGTAATCTTGTGAAAGGGCTCCATATTAAGAACTGAAAAGTTAGATATTCTATTCCATTCATCAACAGATATACTTTCTCTTTGGACTAGCTGCCTTAATAAATCATAGAACGGTTTTTGATGACATGCCAAGTTAAATTTCAGATACCACTCACCCTTAATAAAATTGTCTATTTCATTCCATAAATCTTCAATTGCTAATTGTCTATGTTTAATACCTTCTATAGTAAAACATCCAGTATTCATAGCTTCAATAAGCCTTTCTTTCCAATTAATTGGAGTCCAATTAAGAGTATAACTCATATGGGCCAGCCACTTTTCATGTGGAATGTACTCCTTATTGACAACAAACAGTGCTTTTATTAAAGGTTTAATAGATTCATTCAATACAAAATATCCTTGCAAAGGATCTCCTCTATTAATCCATATATCTCCTGCTAGTTTAAAATTCCAGTAAGATTCCCAGAGTAAGTTAACTGCTTCAGAAAACTCCGGCTTGATAGATAACTTCTTTTCAAATAACTTGGATAGTTTATTATCGGTGTCAAAAAGTATCTTAGCATAGGATAAATCCCAGAGTTCTATATCATCATATTTTCTCATAGATTCCACTTCATAATTAATTGTTTTAATATCATATAATACATTGTCAAACTTAACTATGCCCTGTGGTATAGGAGCTTTATTAGTGTGCCATTCTTTATGACTTTCAAAGTCTAAGTAGAAAGTTATATCCACTTCAGACAAGTGATCAGCAAATCCCCTCGAAAGTCCTCCATTTAGCGTAATACCTACTACCCCTGGCAAGGACTTAAATTTTGGAAGCATACCATCAAGATGTTCAAGTAATTGATTTATTTCATTTTTAATACCTATATCTACGTATGGTCTAGCCATATTCATCCTCCTTAAATTTTTTTTATATAACAATATGATTATGTAAAAGATTGTAATAAAAAAGAGCCATAGATTTTACTCTATGGCTCCTAAAGAACAGGTTAAAGCTATGCCGAGAGATAAAAGATTAAAATCCATATTGAAATTTAGGTACAACAAATAACTGTCAGTAGATAACAGCATTGTCTTTCCTATTAAATTCAATTTAAGATTTTATCCTTCATCTCCATGCTTCACTTATGTTATTTGATTAGTTAACATCAAGTGTTGCCGGATAGCATTCCACCCTTCATAATCATATTGTTATATGTCTATATTAAATCACGCAAGGTTAATGATGTCAATAACTTTTATTCCTTGTCCCTAATTTCCCGAGATGAGATAAACAGTTTATATTGTTAGATATCCAAATAATACCTATAAATAAGCTATGTACCTGTATATAAAATCTATAGTAACGCAACTAAGGCTACTACATCGGTAAAGTTAGCTAAACAATGTACTGTTATGGATAGTTTTAATGAATCCTTTTTATATACCCAATAGAACAATGGTAAAAATGCTACAATTCTAGCAACAATCATCCATGGTGACCATAAGTGATACACTGAAAATAACACTGTGTTTACAAGCACACTATATTTTCCCATCCACTTCATGCGTGCAAGTAAAAATCCTCTAAAATATAGTTCCTCAATTATTGGAAGTATGATTGTAAAAATAAAGAAGCTTACTAGTATTGTAATGATGATTATACTTCTGCTAAAAAGACTCCTATCTTCCGTCAAATTGTACCAGCTCGGAATAAAGCTAAATACATTCTTTAATAAGAAGCTTGTAACCGGCTTTAAGATAGTCATTAGTATTCCCATAACTGTAAACAAGGTTATGGAATAAAGAAAAAAGTCTTTACCCTTTATCTTACTTTTTAACCTTAGTATATTAAATATATTATAGTTTCCCTCTTCCTTTTTTACTACATAAAATAAATATCCAAGCTCCCCAAGGACTATTCCTAAACCTCCGGCTAACCCCAACACAATACTCTTAGGATATCCCTCAAATACTCCACTCTTTAACAATAAAACATAAACCAATGTTAATATAATTCCCGGTAATAAGTGAAGTGTTACCAACTTACCTATACTTCTAATTTGTCTAGATTCTTCTAAATTTTTATTCATCACAAGACCCTCCAATAATTAACTTTAACCTTAGTCTAAACCATGGGATGACCCCAAGGTCAATAACTAATTTTGAAAAATTATTGAAGTGGTATATAAACTTCTAAATAGGATTTCCCTATGCCTTCATCGTTAACCATTAACAACATACCTATGATAGCTATCCCCTTATGTCTGTAACCCTCTTTATCAATCCATTCAAGAGACTCTTTAAATGCCTCTCCCATAACATCTTTTTTATGCAAACCATCCTCTAAAATAGTATACGCACATTTTTCATACTGTAAAATACAATCGTCTTTTTCATTACTATTATTATTCATATCCTTTGTAATAAGCATTTCAGTGGATTCTATCCCCTGAGCATTACACCTAATATATCGTTTCATACTTTTTATAATTGAGGCGTCATCCAATCCATTTCTATTTTTATGAATAATTTCAAATTCATCATAAGCTCTAAAATCCGATATCCTCCCCAAAATTTTAATAGGATCCATAGACCTAATTGTATATTTGCCCATAAATCTGTCTATATCATCACATCCCTTTTTTGTAGCCTCTATTCTATCAACTATCGCCTTTAATCTGTCTATTTCCTTAATTACTTCATTCCTTTTTCTATCCAAGATACCTTTTATATTCTTTATAGTACCTTGCTTATGTATTTTCTCAATGGTCTTAAACTCTAAATCTAATGACCTATAAAACTCAATTAATAGCACAGTGTCTATATCTTGAAGATCATATTTTCTATAGTTATTCTCACTATTTTGTTTTGGCATTAAAATTCCTTTTTCTTCATAGTACCTTAACTTATCCTTGGAAATCGCTATTATATTAGCAACTTGTCCTATTGTATACATAGCCTGTCCCCTTCTCATATTAACTTACTCTCTATATTATACTTATTAAACACTCTTATCATAAAATTATTCAAGCTTTTCTCTAACTATATTTTTTTGATTATTTAAAATACGATACTGATTTGGACACAAAAAACACACCTGAATTTAGTAATATCAATACCTTCAGGTGCATTCCGCATTCACTTATGGTACGGTTCACCGTATCGATGTGGCTAGTGGGTTGCTTTACTCCATATCAACCTAATGTCATCCTTTTTCTGTCCTTGTAAATATATCCTTTGGATATTTTCAAAGTTATCTTCGATGCTGATTTCGCTATCTCCATCTTTATTAAATCTTCCTGCTATACTATATCTTATCTTAATATACACCTCTTCACCTTTGATTTGATATCGGTAACCACTAAAGGCTTGCGCGCTACTACCAGTAGTCCCCCTAAATCTCAACTGGTTATCCTCAACTGTAATTTCTCTGACGGGATAATTTTCAACATGAATGTAGGCTCCATAAACAAAGGCCACAAAATATGTCAAACTAAGTAAAATAAGAATACTCCAACCCACTACCGAAATTATTTTGTTTTTTATCTTTACACCTGATTGAGTTATTTTACTCCTAATTGTCATCACTCCTCATCATATTTTCCTTAAAAATTTAAAACTGTTATCATATAATGTATTTTTCTATGTATCATTTCCAACATATCTATAATTCTCTAAGTTCTAAATAATAAAAAGCCCCTTCTGACTTTTTATCTGAAAGGCAGTTGCTATCCCGCATTTCTTATTCTCTTAGTTTATTTGCTTTAAAATAATTTGTTCCTGGTTTATGATGTAGTCTTAAAGCCATACCATATCCCAAGCAATCCTATTTCAGCATATAGCCTATTTTCCTTGCTTCTTCACATAAAATAATACTTACAATGCTTCCATCCATCAAAGAAACACAATCATTTATGATACGGTTCTCCCCACCTCGTTAATGACAGGTTCTTCTACAAAAAGCAAGCCTATCAAGGATTACTTTCTTCTCCTCAATAGGCTCCTTAATATAAATATTACTTTTTAGTGGTTAGCAAATAACTGCTTTTCTACCTCATTCATAGTCTCTTCAATAGGTGCAATCGTGTTCTTTCAAGACCTTTGCTGATTTAATATCTCTCTCAGCCTTATCAAGCCAATCTTTATATCTTAATGTATCAACCATAAATTATAACTCCCGTATTCTTTATTTGATAAGCGAACGCTGATTGGTCTAGTACACACTCTTCCCATTCTCTGTTTGTATAAAGCACTATATCAAAGGGGATATCACTCTCAATTTCTACATACATATCTGTCAAAAGTTCTTTCTTATTACTTGTATCTTGAATAACACATAAATCAATATCGCTTGTTTCTCTGAAAACACCTTTTGCTACAGAACCAAATAATATAATCCTAGATGGTTGAAATTTTTGTATCAACTGTTCTTTAATTTGTTCTAAAACTTTATTATAGTCAGGCACCGTGTTTCCTCCTCAAATAGCTTTTGTTCTATACCACAATCTAGGACTAAATAAAAACTCCTATTTAATGGAATATCTCTTTCCAATATTCTTTTATTATACACTATTAAAATGATCTTTGTTAACTTATTTCCCATAATATTATATTCTATACTGCTTTATTTACTCTATGCTTGCTTTTATAACCTAAAATGCCTACTGAGGTTAATTTTGCTCCCCCTGATAGACTTTTTATGTAAAGAACATTTTAGTGATTAGCAGATAACAGTTTTTCTACTTCATCCCTTGCTAAAAACTATTCGACTTGATGATATTTGAACGTTATATATGAAAAAGGCATCAGCAACACGCTTACAACTATTGCAAAATAGGCATAATAATATAGGGATGTATTATATACCCCAAGACGTCATAACCAAAACCAATTGGATGAATCATGTTTGTATATTCCATCATTTTACTTGGTAACAGTAAGTAGAGTGGATGTAAAAACCTAATGTTGTATGATGGTTTGATAAACATAGGAATAAAAATCAATGCACCACTTATTGTAATAACGATATCCGACTTTTTATCGGATAGGGATTGCTTTAATTATATCTTCTTGTATTTGCTCATCTAACTTTAGCTTGCTGTGGTCTATCTTCCTTTCACCTATACAAATCTATAGGATATATTTCTAATAACTTGCAACGCAGCTATACTTGTTAAGTTATCTTATTGGTATTAATAATTTAAATGTATGGTTATTAGGATCTTTGAATATTTCCTCATAAACTTCTATCTCATCATTATCATCCATTGTTAATCCATTTTCTTTAATATAATCAAAGGTTTTATTATACGCATCATGTGTCTTAATATTCTCTGGTACCTCAGCTAACAGAAACTTTTGTTTACATATTACCCTTTTTACCATCCCCTCTGGCACAGTACAGGATTCTTTAACTTCAATTCCTGACATATAAGTAAAAGTATTACCTTGATTACAAGAATCATGCTCACAAATTCCATACATTACATTTGGAATCACTGGATCCTTTATAACCTCTACCTTATCCAAAAAATCACTCCATAGTCTTCCTATGCTTCCATCTACATCCCATTGCTTTGCTTTACATTCCATACCCACTACAGTTATATTGTCTTTATAGATAATCTTATAATTCATAAATTTACTCCTCTCTGCAACATTCAAATTTTCATTAATACTAATCTGGTAAATGCCTAGATCCACACCTTCACTACGACACTTGCTTGGGGACAAGTTGTAAGTTCTTGTAAATGCTCTAGTAAAAACATCATGAGATTCAAACCCATACTCATAAGCTATATCTGATATATTTCTTTTGCTTACTTTTATCTCATGAGCAGCACATGAGAGCCTTTTTTTCAAAATATAGGATTTTATTGTTTCTCCTGTAACAACTTTAAATAACCGATAGGTATGGGGTACAGAAAAATTCACATATTGTGCAATTTTGTAAATACTTATATCTTCTTTTAAGTTTTTATCAATATAGTCGATAACTTCCTGTATAGTTTGATAATAATTCACTAGAACTCACCATCCAATTTTTCATTAATGCGCATTAACTACAAGATAAATATACCATTCATAAAAAATACAATCTCGATGTTTTTTATCATGTTTTCAATGTATTATAAAAACTTCTAATCTAGAATCTGACCTCTCTACATTTGATTTAATGTATGGGACTAGCTCCTCTAGTACGATTCTATGAATTATCTACATAATATTGGCTAGTCATCATTTGATCATATAGAGTTTATAAGTTTAGTTTATTATAAGGGAACATTATTTCTCAGCCCTCTTACACAACAAAGTAGACGTTAGAAGTGACTACTTCCAACGCCCATTAATGTTACTTTAGATTTTCTAAACCTAAAACATCTGCCAAGACCTTTGAGAATGGTTATAAAATGATACTAAATAACAAAAACAACTCTTGCCTTCTGTTCAATTTATTTCATGCAAGGTATTATTTTCCATTCTAATTCCAGTCTATATCACTATCATTAAGGGCTTCGCCTTGTTCCATAGCCTTTTGAGTTTCTAATATACGTATTCTTTCACTTGGGGTAACCTTAGTAAAATCCGAATCCCAAGCCAAGACCATTCTTTTAATAAATTCATAGGCTAAATTCTGTTCTTCTTCTGGTAACATATCTACTAGTTCTACTATTTGTTGTGATACTGGTGACATATCTATACCTCCTCTTATTTATAAATATCTCCTCTTGAACCAACTTCTACTATATATAGTAATGCATTATTATTTTCATCTTTTCTATACTCATATAATATTCTATACTTACCCACACGTAAACGATACATATCTTGTATACCCTGAAGATTTTTTATATCCCCTTTAGGTGGTACTTCTAATAATCCTAAGATACCGTTCCTTATTCTTAACTTTGTAGGCTTATCCATAGAATTAATCATCTTTACCGCTACTTTAGAATAAAGTATATTCATTTTCTTATCCTTTCTAAGCATAACTACTTCTTTATCTTATTATACTCCTATTACTATCATTTTAAAACAAAAGCCCTTAACAAAAAAGATCATTACTTAAAATTACCTATAACCAACTAATTTTTTAAAAACAGCACTTACTTATGGTAAGGTTCACCGTATCATAAATAGGGATGGTTTAAAACTTCTCTTATAAACCACTAAATTTATATTTGCAAAGTGCAAATTTAATAGCTGTATAGCTCACTTCGTCTGGCAGTGCTTCTTTGATGGGTTTTAAAAACTCTGCACCACATTTTTCTATAGCTGCTGCAATTTGTTCTTCATAAAGCTTAGGAATAAATTCACTATAATCAAGCTCAAAACCTTCCTCAAAGCACTTTAATAAGTGATTTTCTACAGTCATAGGGGTAAGGTTTCTTTCTTTAGCTATTTCACTTATATTCATACCTTCCTTGTAGAGCGTATACGTATGTCTGTGACTATCTTTTGACCCAGTTTTTGTGGTTTGTTTGGAGACCTTACTTGCCTCTTGCTGTGAAATCTCTATGTCTTGCTCTGGGATATTATTTTCGGCCATATACTTTATAATAACTTCTATAAAAAGATCTCCGTATTTTTCTAATTTATGCTCTCCAACACCGCTTACTTGCAGCATTTTCTCCTTATTGCTTGGATACTTTTTGCACATATCTTTAAGCGTGGTATCTGGAAAAATCATAAATGGTTGTACGCCATGTTCTCTTGCAATCTGCGCTCTTACTTGTCTTAGACTATTAAATAAATCTGGCTTGACTAGTGTTTCTATGTGTTCTACAGGCTGATCTTTAATTAGAGTACGTCTGATCGCTACTTTTTGATGCCCTTTTAACACGTCATAGCTCTTGAGTGTCAATCTTAAAATGGGATACTGATCCCCGACCAGTGCTAAATATCCTTCTGCAATTAAAAAGGATATAATCTCTTTAATGGTTTCTTTACTATAATCTTTCATAATGGCATATGTTGGAAGCAGATTAAAGCGCATAGCTCTAATCTTTTGAGTATTTGCCCCTTTTAGCACATCTGTAACGAGTGTGCTCCCAAACTGTTCGTTCATTCTTTTGGTACAACTCATAATCATCTGAGCTTCTATCGTAATATCCGTTTGCTCTGTCTCATTATTACAGCTTCCACAGTTATCACAGCCCTCGTCCAACGCTTCTTGTCCAAAATAGGTGAGAATAGTACTTCTAAGACACCCTTCTGTATTGCAATAATCCACCATCCCATTAAGTTTTTGATACTCTGCACTATGATCTGTGCCAAATCCACCATTTTCTATAAGAAACCTATTAGTCATAATATCCTGTGTCCCAAAAAGCAAGATGCATGTAGCATCTTCCCCGTCGCGCCCAGCTCTTCCGGCCTCTTGGTAATAGCTTTCCATATTTTTTGGCATATTGTAATGTATGACAAACCTTACATTAGGCTTATCTATTCCCATTCCAAAAGCATTAGTTGCTACCATAATAGGTGCTTTATCATATAAAAAATCTTCTTGATTTTTAGAACGTTCTTCTTCTTTAAGTCCTGCATGATACTTCGCTGCTAATATCCCCAAAGCATTAAGTTTATCACAAACTTCATCTACAGTTTTTCGTGTGGCACCATAAATAATACCACTCTTCCCCTGATTTTGAGTGATATAAGCTTTTAAATCTTCAAATTTACTTTTGGGCTTTCTCACTTCAAAATAGAGATTAGGCCTATCAAAGCTTCCTACACATTCAAAAGGACTTTTAAGTCTAAGTAAACTGATAATATCTTCTTTAACAAGCTCCGTAGCTGTTGCAGTAAACGCTGCCACAATGGGTTTTTTAGGAAGAAGTTCTATCATCCTAGCAATGCGTCTGTAGCTAGGTCTAAAATCATGCCCCCACTATACAAGGCTATATATTTTATGTTTTTACAACTTTTAGCATTTTACTTCAAAAAACAAACGAAATAAAGCACCTTATTTATAATATCTATTTTCTTGGTATAATCTCAATTTGCGTGTATTTGTTTTTTACTTTTTCAAGTTATACAATAGTATCAGTATGTACCCGCATTCTCTCAACATACAGTCTGAATTCACCATACTTTTCCAAAAACCTTGATATAATCTCTTCATACTCAGTATGGCTTAGTTTAGGGCTGTCACAAACTGAACCTCTACTAATTCCAACCTCTCCCAATACTTCCACTTTAATAGTCCTATGTGTACCAGGGATACTTGTATAATCATAAAAATATTGATTAAACTCTCTATATATTGCAAGTAGTTCATCTAAAATATCTTCAAGTTTCCTATCAATAAAAAACCACTCTTCATTTGCCTTATACAGTTCAATCGGCTCTATAAAGCTGCCAAACAAAGAGGAACCAACCCAATCAAATTCCGTATAACGATTTACTTTTTTCATAGATTCAATAATCTTTATTATTTCTATAGCTTTATCATAATCATGCTTCGTACTTATCTTTTTAACCGAATTTCTTGGCAATGATGCATCTTCAACTTTTTTAAGCATAATTTCCTTTGCAATAGTGAATGTAGTTTCCTTGATTCTTTTTAATAAATCTTTATCATTTTTAAAATAATAATATGAAATTTGGTTGTTATTAATTTCATTTATAAGTTCCTGTGCATCTCGTTCATTTTTTTCAAGTTTAATATATACATGTTTTGGTATATTATTATCTAAAGCTATTTGGAATTCTTCATGTGTTCCAGAGATACCCCTTTCGGTTCTTGCACCATAATTGTTTTTAATGATAAAGATTATAAAGTCAGCATCCAAAATATCTTCTCGGTATGTCATAGTATTAATTGATGGAGTTAGGTTCTTTTCATACAACATCGCCTCTGCACCAATACTCGAGAAAAAACTTTCAATTTCCGATCTGATTTTCAAGTTTTCACTTAGTGTTGAACTCAAAAATATCCTAGGTTTAAAAATCATTAAGAACACATCCTTTTATCTTAAGATTAATTACACTATCAAATTCTATAAATAATAGATTATTATAATTAGTGAAAATCTGCTGCGTAATAAAGTTGTTCAATTATTTCTTACGACTTATTTTCTCTGTATAAGCGCATGAATTCATCAGCAAATTTTAGAACGAACTCTTTATCTAATGCTGTCGCCAAAGTTTCTTCATTTGTAATTGCACTTTTGCTCCAATTATATGAACCATGCATCACATACTCTAGGTCTATGATACAAAATTTATCATGCATAATATCATTTCCCCAATAACCTTTTCTTGGTACTTTTATACATTCGAAGTTATTAACCAAGTCATCAATAAGTGATTTATTGCCTTGATCATCAGAAATAATAATCTTTATATCTATGCCATGCATTTTTCTTATTTTAAGTTCTTGAAAAATATCTTTATCTGTAAACCACGCAACAGCTGCCCATATTAAATACTTTGCGTTTCTGATTCCTTGAATAATAGTATCTTTTATTTCGGAAAAATACACATCATGTTCTTTCATTGGCTTTACATCTAACTCAACCAATTTAGGTTTTATTAATAACGATTTCATATCCATATTATCTGTCTCTTCATATATCTGTCTTGCAAGATTTGCAAATACTTCGTTATATTTTTTAGCCTCTTTTAACAAAGGGACCGGAACTCTTAAATCTATATTTTCTAATCTTTGGTATGATTTTGAACCAAAACCTGAAGCTGATGAAAAAGTAATTTTAGAATTTCTTAAAATAGATAACATTTCTTGCTTATTTGCATATTCATCGTACCTAATACAATCTATCATTGTTTTCAAAAAAGTATCTTCATACATTTTATCATACCCTCCACAATTTAATTATTTGCTCTTCATTACCTTCAAATAATATCCACTACCTACTACTTCATTAAATTTATCCGATATACCTAGTTAATTATTTATATACTCTTAAATAAATTGGATTCATCTTAAATATGTATTTTAACTTATATAGGCGATAGCTTAATTGGCAAAAGATTAATTCTTCAACCTTTCCAACTATACGACTTTAATCTACTAAGACACTCTAATGAGCACTGGAAGCTTAAGCCCTCCCTCTTTTAGCAACATATATTTTAGCTGACTTTCGTCAGAATGCTAGTTGACAGTTAAGTCCGCTACGTTAGTTTCTCATATTTTTAGCGTTTGGCCCTTTATTTAAAAACATAGCCCAAATTATAAATCACTTCGTGCATCAAGTGTGTCGGAACAATTTTATGCTTAGTTCCAACACTATTCTATATATAAGAATAGTATTCCAGCTTTCTGATTTCCCAGTTTATAGATTCACTAATATTAGGTTGAAGTAGTTCTTGATTAAATATTTCATCATAATAAGTTTTTTCTAAAGAACCAATATCAAGTCCACAGACCTTGGAGACATAGGCTAAATTGGCTCTGCCCATTACAAGATGTCTAATCGCTGTTTTCATAATAGGCTCAATTGGATAAGTCGTTTTTTCATTGTCGATTTTATCAATTCCAATGATATTTTGCTCCTTTATAAAAGAGCAAAACCATGTATTTATAACTTCGTTTCTAAATCCTGGACCCTCGATATATCTAAAAACTTTGTCATTCTCCCCTATGTCTTTATTTGATTGATTCTTTGCTATTTCTAATGCAAGTTTCAAGTCACGCCTCAATGAATTAGGAATTGATATTCCAACTTCGTTTACAGTCACAGTTCTTAAATCTTTACTAAAATCAGAGTATTTAAGCCTACATATTACTTGTCTCTTTGCAGGAGCGATTAGAGTTAACTTAATAACAAGTCGTAGTATAGACCAGTGAATATATCTTTTTTTATTATTCGTTCCTTCTATTGTAGAATAATCAGTTTCCAAGTAATCATCAAGCTTTGTGAGTATGTCTTTTATAGTATCTATACTAAATGCTTCTCTTGATACTTTTTGAGTTAAATTAAATTCATCTATCAAACTCTTCTTATACTCTTCATAGTTCATCTGAGAAAAAAGATCAGGCGATTTACCTGTTCCAAGCAAATAATCATAAAAACTCTTTAAAGATTCTAAATGTAATTCCATAGTATTTACGGCACCAAAGATTCCTAATTCAACATAGTACCCTACGCAGTTACGAATATCATCTAAAGTAATATTAATTGGAGTGTCAGCCTTGTTAATAAGTTTTAAATAATTAATAAACCTATTTACATGATTTTTATATGTATTTCCTTTCATTTTTAAATATTCATTACGCCATTTTTCCATTATAGTAGACACATTAATCCTCCTTTTTCATAACATAATTAAAAATTATCTAATAAATGTTAATTAATACGATAAGTATACACCTGCCATTTATTTTGTCAATGCGAAAAGCAAATAAAATCCGACTTTTAACCAAAACCCAGTGTCACTCTCCACTCGAAAGCACTGATAACACAGCGTTTTAATTTTTGACACAGATAGTAATTATTTTTGATTAAACATTATAGTCAATTATCAATAAAGTTATTTCTTTCAATAAAACAAGGACACTTTATTTTCAAGTGCTTCATTTCAGTTCTTACATTGTTTTCAAACACCAGTATACTTTACTAAATGGTTGCATTACCACTAATGTTATCACTAGCATTAGAATACTTAAAACTAACAGACTTTAGTCATTGTACTTAAATAACAAAAAGTCCTATTGCTACAGATTGTAGTAATAGGACTTTTTCAATAGCTTATCTTACCGAATTGCAAGGCAAACATTGCTATATATAGCTTTTTTATTATTTTTTATCCTTATGCCGTCTACTAAAAAAACCATCTGCATCTTTCACCTTTTCATCAGCACCCCTCTTAAGCGGGACCACCTTTTTAGAAGCATTATTTTCAAGGTTATCTCCAAGGTCATCATCAAACTTATCCTTCGAATAATCGCCAAGCCAATTTTCCGCTTCATTTTCTTTTAGATTATCATTCGTCCTTTGATTTGTCTTAGTTAATGCTAAAACGGCTTCTTCGCTTAAATGAACTTTTGTTCCCATTTCATTTAATCTTTCAAACATAAGTAACTTATCATTTAAACCATCATATTTAGAAATACGTTTATACTCATTTTTGTAATAGTCATGGTTTTCTTTAAGCCTTTTATATTGCTCTTCCAACTGTTGATATTCAGACAATTCTTCTTTAGCCTTGTTGAATTGCACTAACAAGTTTAAATAATCAAGCTTAAGACTTTCATATTTGTCGGAAAAATCCCTTAATATAATTTTTAGTTTAGCTGGGCTTGTTTTAAAAGATTCAAGAATGTCATCGGCTCTTAAAATATTAGCATGTTGAATTTTGAAATTCGCTTTCTCCTCATCATTTTCTAGAAGAGAGCTATCTCTTCCCAATGCTTCTATCAATCCCTTAATCTCAGGCTCTTTATTGAAATGATAAGCATTGATATCTTTATAGCCAAGTTTCTTTGCGCATTTTACTAAATTTGCCACATTTACTTTCTCGTATCCTGTCATTGCATTGCAACACTTATCTATAATTTCTTCTAAATCACTGACAGTATATTTTCTACCTCTTCCACCAGCACTATCAAAAAGAATAATATCCTTTAGTGCATCTGCATTTCTTGTAAAGTGATAATACTTAATATCATCATATCCCAACTTTTTTGCAAACGTTGCGAGTTTACTTGCTGTAACTTCCCCTACGTGTCCTTGTTTAATGTATTTAACAGCAATTTCACGCAGTAAATCTGGAGAAAATTTTTTCTTTCTACCACGAGTTTCTTTAATCATCATTTGCACCACCTATTAAGCCTCTAATTTAAGTTGTCCCACCATTTGAAAGCTAGGCTTAGGATTTATACCCCAATAAACACTGCGACCTTCCGAACGCTTTTTAAGCACTATATCTTGATGATATAAATTCTGACATACCTTGTTGATGTTTTGTTTGCTTGATCCTAGCATATCTGCCATCTGAACTTGCGTATATTCTGACCCACCTAACAGCAGAAGAATAACCTTGTAATGATAAGTAGTAAGTCCCTCTAGAGCTGCTATTCTTTTATATATCTCCTTTTTCACAAATATCTCCCCAATCATCTATCTTATAAATTAATATATCTAATGAAAATATTGTATCATTACTTTCGAACACTAATAATCATCAAAACTAATAAGATTTTATTTCATTTATAGTAATATTATATCGTTACATTAGCAGTAGTATAGCATTACCATTTGTCTTGTTAGCAGCTAATCAAGTTAACTTTTTTTCATCCTCTGAGAAGCTTGATGCAATGTAATTTGAATACAATTCAGCTTTATTGTTAGCTTTATTACGTAGACTATTGATTATATGATTATATTTATTCGAAAAATCTACAGTCTTCATATGTTTTTCTACCAACAGCCTCAACGCTTCTGTTTGGGTTGCTATTTCTTTGTCAATTTTATCTAATTCTGCAATTAAATTCCCTGCATTTTTCTTGTCTGGATAAAAATATTTACATCTCTTATGATTCCCGTCAACAGCATAACAAGGCAAAAAATCATCTTTCTCATACATACATAAACCGTCATCTACAGTTTTATATTTCTTAGTATAGAGCTTAAGTTTCTGTACATGTTTATTAATCTGTTCACGTTGAAGATTAGAGTAAGTTGCATCTAGCACCAAGTTCTTTTCAGCTACTTCTTTTTTTAAAGCTTTTCTTTTAGCCATAGATATAACATAACACTGAACAAACTCTTCGACATGAGAAAAATAATGATACGAGCTTTGTATCGCTTCATGTCCAGCAATTTCTTTAATGGTATAAGGTTCAAACCCCATTAACACCATATTAATTATAGCGAAATGTCTAGTATCCATAATGTTAAAGCGTTGGATTTCTCCATCATTTAGTTCGTCTTCCTTTTTACCAACTACATTTAATCCATATTTCCCATAAAGTATCTCTTGATAAAAAGTATCTACATTTAGTCGAAAATGACTATACCTAAACAATTCTCTTTCCAAGACTCTAGCAGACTTCATATTAGGAATGTATTTCATGATGGATTTCTTCGAGATCAAAAACCGTCTATCTCCATCAAACTCATCTACAATAGAATTGTATCGTTGTATTAGGCTAATCACTTCTGAACTAACTTTTATCTTTTGAAGCCGATAACATTCTTCAAAGGTATGCTTAAATGAAGTTCTAGTTTTCCCTTTCAGTACAGAACGACTAACTATCATTTTATTTTCTTCTTGTTCACCACACAAACAATCTTTAACTGTGGCAATTATTTCAGTTGACCTCATCGGAATTATTGTTGATAATTTCCACCATAATACAATAGGAAAGAACTTTTCAAACTCATCATCACTCAAATATTCAATAGCTTGTTGCATGTAATCATCTGCTTTAAACGCATCACTAAATAGTGGTAACTTTCTATTCTTAAGCCTTGCACTCATGTTCACTTTATATTTGTCTAGTACCACTTCTAGTTGATCAATATATCTTATATCTAGCTCTACCCCTATAAAATCCAAGAACTTCAAAAGACGTTCAATATTTATAGCTTTATTGTTGAAATCTTCATCATTCATCACCTTTGGAATAAAAGAAGTGCTAAATCCCTTACTTACTTTTAGAAAAACTTCTATATCATTTACCATCATACCTACCGACATGCTGATAAGTCGTCTTAATTCTATTACCGCGTAACACCTAAGAGCACAACCAAACTCCTCATATCCAAGTTGTATAACTCCACCTTTACGTACTTTTTGGTATTCAATTTCTGTCATCTTAAATTTGACACTTGAATACGTTATACCCGTTTTAACTGTCCAACTATCCGATTCAAACTCACAATCAGCATTAATGACGCCTATCTTTTTAAACCTTTCAAACTCTTGGCGATACTCCTCTATGTCATTAGCATCAAACTCAACATAGCTTATTTGTTCCACGTTACTATTTTCATTAATAGCCTTTTGAACCATTAGCATAGCTATATATTCCCTCCTTTAGTTTTTTCAAGCTCACCTAATTGCCTATCAAAAGTGGTATATAAGCGTTGCAAATCATTTCAGAGTACATTCCTATCCAATTCACTTTCAACCCTTAAAAACTGCTCTCGTATATTTAAAAACCTATTGTTAAGTCTAGTCATGTTTTCGTCTCCTTATTTTTTACCAGAACTTTTAATATTCCCGTTATCTATACCTTTTATTTCTTTATGTAAGAGTTCAATCTTATCCAAGTTCACAAATTCTTCTAGCCTAGAGTATCCCATTTCCTTTGCAAATTCGTCTAATAGCGGTATATAACCATCATAAATTAATTGACTGTACATTTCCTTATCACGTTCACTTTTAGCTCGCAGAGCACGTTCTAGAGTATCTATCACCCTCATATTAAGCTCAGCCATAAATAATGTTTCCTGTATTAACATAGGACAGCCAATGCAACTAATACAATTACCTCTCACGCAAGCAAATTTCCCTTCTAACGTATCACTTTCATTTTCACCCAAAATATCAGCTGAAAGCATTGCTCTTAGTAAACATTTCGTATGTTTAGACTCTCCAGAATTTGTCCCATATGCAATTTGATTAAGTACCTTTATTGCATCTTTAGTATTTGTTACTGCTTTGGTAATGAAAGTATTAACAAATTCCTTTCTCGTTTGAATAGATTTGCATGCTTTTTCAATATCACTATTCTTAGTACCTAATTCGGCCATTAAACTTGTTTGTTCTTTAAAATCCAGAAGTTCAAATTTCGGATCAATCATTGATAATAATTGATGTTTTGCAAATCCAAATGTTCCCCTATCGAATAGAGTTAAGCATATATCATCAATCGTCCCATTTACATTTGGATTTAGATATTTTTGTGTTATTGCCGCAACGAAATCCTCATTTAAAGTATGACTTCTTAATACTGAAACGATAAAATATCCTATTCCGTATTTACCTTCTTCACTTTTAGCTAAGACGTAATTTGCATACGATTTGTTTGCACGCTTATTTAAAAATTTTTGTCCATTTAATATTTTATTCAATTCTTCATTCAAAACTTTATCTTGAACAAATATTTTTTTAGCTATTTTGGGAATTACATACTTATGATTTGTTCGACCTATTCTTTCTTCATTTTGCTTACTAGCGATACGTCTGTGAGCTTCACAAAGACCCAATAGAAAACCCAGCGTTCGAGCTTGTAGCATTCCAAATTCAAATACTAGTGGTCTATCATTTTTGGATGCCTCAACTCCTAACGCTTGAATTTTAAGCTGCATATCTCGACACATTACGATACCCATGTTTTCAGTGAATTTATTTCCTTGTTGTAGCCAACTAATAAAATCTTCCCCCGTAGAGAAACCTAGTATTTCTAAGTATGGGTAAGGCATATCTATCACATCGCTTCGTCTCCACAGAGCAACGTAATGCATTGCAATATATAAACAAGATGCAGCACTGTTTCTATTGTTAATAATTCGCTCTAGATATTCATTTTCAAAAATCTTGTTATATACAAAATTCCATAAGTGTAAATATTCCACCTGTGTATATGGGACATCTTTTTTAGAATTATCTTTTTTAGGAGCCTCTTTTTTCTCGTCTTCTGAATTGTTATTTAGGGCATTCTCATAATTAATTGTATATATTTTCTTTTTATGAAGATAATTCAGGAAGCCTACAAATTCATTCAGTGTATATTTATTTATAGACGCGTCATTCCCCATTGCTTGGATATATAGATTGACCTGCTCCTTATCCACTTCTATAAGTTCCTTCAATAAACGAGTTGCCAAAAACTTATATATCTGGCACAATGCGATTCTAGCATCAGCTGGAGATTTACGTCTCTTATTTAGTCTTTTCATAGCATAAGTATCAAGTGCTTTGATTGTATTAGTAATATTAGCTTGCGGTATACATTCTTCCTTGTATTTTTCATAAGCTTCATACGGTGTCAGTTGCTTGTTATCATTCTCACACAACTCAAAAATCTGTTCTAAGTCATTCTTCTTTACAAAAGAATAATTACTAACTGGATTTTTTATTAGCTTGTTATTCTTTTTCAAAAGAGTTCTCAACCTTTTTATACCAATCTCATATTTAACATGCGTCTCCTTAGCAACATCTTGAACCATTATTGTATCTTCAAACAATTCAAGGTGTGCATCCACCACAGACTTAGGAAACAATCTAGTTTTACCAACATCAATTCCCTCAAATACTGTTTGCATTTTAGGCGTAATCGTACTAATACTTCGCTCAATTTTCTCCGAAATTTCCGTCAGAGTATAGTAATCGTCTTTATTTATTGGCGGAAGAGAGTCTTTAATACTTGATATATTTGCATCTATAACCTCTTTAGGATATAGCCAACGTATTGCATTTTTCCCATACTGTATGGCTGAATATTTCTCACGTTCACTTAGACGCATATATTCGATACCATACTTATCCTGCATCTGTATAATATCATAATACTTATGCCTACTTGATTTTTCATACTCCTCATCTACTATATCTTTGGGACAACATATTTTCCCCAATATTTTCTCAGTCTTTAGCTTTTCTCGATAGTGGTTAAGAAATGTTCTTTCTGTAATTCCAAATATTTCAATAACCTCTTTCATAGTATAGTAGTTGTTCATGCTATTATTCTTCACAGTATGAACCGATTCTTTCTTTATGTAAACTCTCCCGAAAAAGTTTATCCTATCTTCTTCACCAAATTTAAATCTTATATTTCTTGCTGTACATTCTAATAATTTAGCGGTTTCTTCAATGGTGTAGCACTCATCTTTTTTCTTGGCTATATCATTAATAATTAGTTTGGGTATATACAGTTTCTTTCCCACCCTCATCCAATTATCATGAACTAAATAATTTTTCATTGTATTAGGAACTGTTTTTAGAATGTCAGATGCCTCATTTGTAGTATAATACTCCTGTTTTAATTTCTTTAAAAATTCTACACCTTCCTTATGCCAATACCATTTATCGTTATACTTTACACCTTTTATTTTTTCCGCAAGGTTATAATCAAAATGAACTTGGTTTAGCCCTGTTATTTCCATCATTTCCTTAGTAGAGTAGTAGAGGCTTAAGTCAAAATCATTGTCCATTTTCTTCTCCTTCTATAGTTGTCCCGTTAGTTGTTTATAACTGTCCCCAAAACTATCCTGTACATTTTGTATGAATTCTCTTATCTTTGGATTTCTCTCCAAATATCTCATTGCCGCTGTAAGTGTTCTATCCCCTCGATAATAAGCCAACAAATGAGGTGTTGTGACATATAAACCTATTTGATTTGTATAGAAATATCGCAACGAATGTGTAAGCAGTGGTGCGTCTTTCAGTAAACCTAAAGCTTCAGCCGCTAATTTGTTGTGTTTAGATAAGTTAGACATTCTCGTATATAATAGATTAGCTACCTTATCAAAGCGTTTTAGGTATGATGCAGTTAACAGTGCTGCTCCATCCCGATTTATAAATAAAGCATTATATTTGTTGTTAATCCCTTTCGCTTTGAGCATTTTTGTATGTTCGTAATAACTATGCCTTATGATTGGTAAAAAAGGCTCAAATACAGGTTGCTTTCTATGGATTTTTATACCACCAGCTCTTTTTCCATCACTTCTTAAAACATATTCTTGCTCAAGGTTTATATATGCACTAAGATTACTTGCCGGACCGTCATGTAAAGCTAGTTCCTCCAAAAGTGTTTTATCTGTAATGAAGTCCCAAGAATTGCATGTCCATACAAACCTATGCTCTGCCATTTGGCAAATCTCACCAACTCTCATTCCAACAAATGCTTGAAGTGAAATTCCAAGTGCTATCATAGGATCATGCTCCAAAGCAACGTCTATAAACTGAGCAACAAGATATGGCGATAAATTTTTCAATTTCTTACGTGATTCTTTTTTGTCTTTAATTACCTCAAAGATAGTTTTGTTCCCGCCAAATCTGCTTCTTTCAAAGTGTTTCATCTTAATACCATGCTTTCTACCATAACAAAGCCATTTTATAAACTTTGTTAATGCGAATTCACACTTTTCAATAGTATCAGGTGACCTTCTCTCTGGTTTGCCATCTACCTTTCTCGACTCATCAAACTCTCCAGCAGCATACTCTGTAACAAATTTATTAGCTAGTTCCCATGTTAATTCACTAATGTCATTAATTCTGTCAAGACTGTCTATTAGAATATAATTTAAGAACGGAACAATTATTCTAGCGTAAGTCTTCTGTTTGGTTTCAATGCTTAAGTTAAGAATATCCTTACTCATAAAGAATGCTGTGAATGAAGTGTCCTCAACTTCGAACGCTCTTCCTTTTAATAAAATAAACATATATGAGATCATATGCTTTCCATTTTCATATGATAATTCTTTTGCAACATATCGTTTTCGTTCTACTGATCTTAAATTAACTTTTGACCTCTTTTGTTGTTGTTTCACGACATTAAATCTCCTTATATTTATTTTGTTTAATATCTGTAGATAGTTACATTTGGATAGTGTTTTATATTGTTTAGTATGACACTATTTCTTTTAATTATCATTAATTAAACAAAATATTTAATCTCCTTGATATTCAATGTCTATTATAATATAAAATCATTTTGTTTACAATCTAAATACTTTGTATATAGCTGTGAAACGCAGTGTGCCTCATCTACTGCTACAAGACTTATGGGGAGTATCTCCATAAGTTCCATAAAGCTATCTGTTTCTAATCTCTCTGGCGCAATATAAAGTATTTTATAAGCTCCTTGCTTGGCATTAAAAATAATCTCTCTAAACTCTGTAGCACTTAGCGTACTATTAATGAGCTCTGCTTTAATCCCATATTCCTTAAGTGTATCTACTTGATCTTTCATAAGGGAAATAAGCGGAGAAATAACTATTGTAATCCCTTCTAATAAGAGTGCTGGAATCTGATAACATAGAGATTTCCCTCCTCCAGTAGGCAAGATCCCGACTACGTCTTTTCCTGCTATAACAGCATCTATAAGTTCTTGTTGGCCTGTTCTAAAAGAACTATAACCATAATATTTTTTTAAGATAGTTAATGCATTCATTGTTTTACCTCATTTGTCCATTTTATATTTCTCTTAATATTAACACGAATAAAGGTTTTTAAATAGAGGTATATGGGTAACCCCTTTGAGCGCTTACACAAACAGCTAGTAATAATCAGATTTCACTTCATAAGGTATCTCTTGGTAATTATTCTTTATGTGTTGCATTATGCATCACAATACTATACAATAACCTTGTAACACATTCTTAATATTTATGTAATAAATTAAACAATTACGTAACAACTACAAGGAGGATAACTACCATGAAAATAAATACACATTTAGATAAACTTATTTTATCACTAATCGCTTTATTTGCAGTTGTCGCCAGTTCATCTAGTTTATATGCAGCTTCTATGCCTGTTAGTACACGTACAACCACAACTCAGACATCCCCCGTATCAACAAGTACTTCTGTAACAGCTTATGAAAACAAGGTGCTTCAACTAGTTAATGTCGAGCGACAAAAAGCTGGCCTTTCAGCATTAAAAATGGATGAATCTATTAGAAATGTAGCCCGCATGAAATCTCAAGATATGCAAACTAAGAAATATTTTTCTCATACTAGCCCAACTTACGGGTCACCATTTGATATGCTGAAAAGATTCGGCATCACTTACAAAACAGCGGGTGAAAATATTGCTATGGGACAGAAAACTCCCGAAGCAGTTGTTAAAGCTTGGATGAATAGTCCAGGTCATAGAGCTAATATCTTAAAGCCAGCTTTTACACATATTGGTGTAGGCTATGTAGCAAATGGCAGTTACTGGACACAAATGTTTATTGGAAAATAATTATTCTCAAAAAGGCTGTCTCTCTTGGAGAAACAGCCTTTTTTGATTATTAAGCTTTTACTTATTTTTGCCAGATGACTTTCCAACCGAATCTGTAGCTGCCGAGATTGTGCTAGGCTCATTTGCTGATATTTTTTTC
Organism: uncultured Clostridia bacterium; assembly: GCA_937921505.1. Taxonomy (GTDB): domain Bacteria; phylum Bacillota; class Clostridia; order Lachnospirales; family Cellulosilyticaceae; genus FMMP01. The sequence goes on from CAKZUB010000044.1 coordinate 39,144, forward strand.
TTTTTTGGTGGTTTATTAGGGTTTTTATCTCCCATTCTAACTTATCCCTTTCTTCTTAGTATATAAAAAGTACCGTTAAGCACCTTTTTCACAGTATATGATCTAATGATTCATCTATAAAAGAGACGCTTTGACTCAAAAATGTGGCTTTTTTATAGCTCTACCCTATTGCGCACTACTTCACTCTTTACAAAAAAGCATAACTCTTTTATACTCTTTGTATCGTAACAATTCTATATTGATTATAGCCAGCAATAATACTTTTCATTCACCTATAAGTACTATTTCTTTCAATAAAATACCTTGTTTTTTAGCTCATCTTTATTTTTACTAAGGAGAATAACTCTATGAAAATTACACCGCTGCAATTTGATCATACAAGTACAGAACCTCTTTATGCCCAGCTTTTTCATTATCTTAAAGAGCTTATTGTTACAAATAAACTTCCTTTTGGTGAAAAATTGCCTCCTATTAGAACCTTTTCAAAGGAACTTGGGGTAAATAATATCACTGTCATCAATGCTTATAAGCAATTAGAGGTAGCAGGTTATGTGACGCCCAAACAAGGCAGCGGCTTTTATATTTCTAAGAAGGCAGCTCTTAAAATGCCTCCCTTACCGACAAGTCTAACAGATGAGAGCAAGCAGCTCATTGACCTCTCTAGCGCCTCACCTGACCCTAGTATTTTTCCTACTGAAACATTTAAGCAATACTTAGTAGAGGTGATCGACAGAGATAAAGGCTTTGCTTTTGGTTATCAGGAAAGTAACGGTTTTGCTCCTCTTCGGGATGTGCTAGCTGAATTTTTACAAGGCACGTATGGTATAACGACTTCCTCAGAGCTCCTTCAGATTGTATCAGGTGCCCAGCAAGGGATTGATGTTATTGCTAAGAGCTTACTTCATGCTGGCGATACCGTCATTACAGAAAACCCAACTTATAACGGCGCACTAGAAGTTTTTAAGTCGAGAGGCTGCCGCATTGTCCCTGTAATGCTTAATAAAGAAGGTATTAATCTTATTGAGCTTGAAAAGAAGGTTAAAGTCTGTAAACCTAAGATGGTTTATATGATGTCTAAGTATCAAAACCCAACTACAATCTGCTATAGTCGGGAAACTCTTCTAGGCCTTCTTGATTTAGCTCGTAAATATAACTTTTTTATCCTAGAAGAAGATTCCATGTACGAACTTTGTTATGGCACACAAAATACACCAAGTCTTAAAGCACTTGACCAAGACGATAGAGTGATTTATCTCAAAAGTTTTTCTAAACTTTTGATGCCAGGCCTTCGCATGGGATTTTTAATTATCCCCAAAGTACTTCTAGCTGACTTTACTAAGACTAAGGAGACAACCGATATCTCCTCCTCCGGGCTTATGCAAAGGGCCCTAGAGCTTTACTTTTCAAAGGGTAAATGGCATGAACATATTCACTATATGCAAGAAATCTATAGAGGCAAATACGAATACATGCTCAGTAAACTTGAGCCGCTTACAGTCTATGGCATTCAGTTTGAAAAACCAGGGGGCGGGCTTTGTTTCTGGCTGAAATTACCCTCTGCTATGTCCTCTGAAGCTTTGTATAAAGCTTGTTATCATGCTGGTGTCCTTATTATGCCTTCTCCTATCTTTTTTTCACATTTAGATCACCTAAAAGACAGATATGTTCGTATGAGCTTTGCAGCATGCAGCATCGATGATATCCAAAAAGGCATGATTATTTTAGAAAACTGTCTAAAAGACCTATCTAAATTTCCTCTTTAAAGGATTTTAGATAGGTCTTTTTTAATACTTCTACGTTAATATAAACTTTTCTTGAGAGCAGAACTTCGAAATGCTGAAGGACTTATTCCAAACTTTTCTTTAAAAAGATGATTAAAATGACTGAGATTATTAAAACCAGCCTCTATTGATATTAAGATAATAGGCATATCAGTATTTATAATAAGATTGGCGGCATAATTGAGACGTAGATCGTTGACAAAGCTTGTAGGTGTTTGTCTCAGATACTTTTTCATCTCCCTGCAAATATGCTCATGGGTTTTCCCCGAAAGCTCCACTAAAGAAACTATACCTCGTGTAAAATGTTCACCTTTTTGCATTTCAGAGCATAATGCCAAAAGCCACATTGGCATTGGCTCATTAGTTTCTAGTCTTTTTGGAAGCATATACCGGGTAAAGAGTTCTGCTAGCAATGTTCTAAGTTCTGATCTCTTAGCTGCTTTATCCGATAATGCAATCAGATTTAACGATTCCAGCTTCTGCTTTAGTATTTCCTTATCGGCTTTAGACAGAAAGACTGTCGGAGGAGCCTGAGCCTTCAGATAGAGTTCCGATGGAAAGCTTTCTCCTAAATAGTCAAAAAGACTGGTAACAATCCGCTTAGGAAAAGCAAGATTGATGAAGCTGCAATTGAAGTCTTCTACTGGTAAGTAATAGTGTTTATCATCTGGTCTTATAAAGACTAAGGCCCCTTCACCAAGCATCTGTTCTTCCAAATTTACATGATGTATGGTTTTCCCAGAAGTAACAAGAAAAAATTCAGAAAAATCATGACAGTGTGGACCTATTGTATCCTTTAATGAAGTGTAAAAAGCATAGTTTGCCTCTGTCTCTTTATCCATAATATCTTTTTCTAAAAGCTTAAGCGTACACATAATGACTCCTTCTTTGGTTATATAAGGATCTATTAATATCAAAATACCACAAGTTAGTTATCAACGCAAGACAAGACTTTACGTGTGATAAACATTACTATTATAGTATAAAATATTATTATTTAGAAAGGGATGTAACTATGGATGCAAAAATAGATTCACTTAGTATGGGCCTAGCTTTTACTGAAACTTATAAAAAATATAAAGATGCTCATCCCGGCATAAGAGAAATTAACTGTTTGAAGGTCATGTTTCCTCATGTCCTAGGTGATATACAATCTACAGATCTATTTGCAGGTAGGGACAATCATTATGGACCTATAGGATTTGTACCCGAAGGGAATGGACACGGACATAGTATCAATGGCTATACCTATTATTGTGATGAAGCTTTTTTAGACGAAGAAATTCAACGTTTAAACCCAAATGATAAAATGATGCAGCAACTTGAGGAAGCAAAGCTTTTTTGGAAAACTGAAAACACAAAGGCAAAGACACGCAGAGCTTATCCCGAAGCTATAGCTTGTGCCCTTCCCAGTGATAACTTCAGTGGCGAAGCAGGTATCGGTTTTCCCCTCTATCGTATTGGCGGCATTTACTTAAATAATGACAAGTTAGTCAGCCTAGGTCTCCCTGGCATGCTAGATGAGGTAAGAAGATACAGAAGTATTGCACTTGAAACGGGCAAAGATGTTGAGCTTTATGATGCTCTAGAAATGGCACTAGATTTATTTAAGGATATTTGTAATTTCTATGCAAAGCAAGCTGCGGCAATAGGCAAGTATGATATTGCTGCTACCTTGATGAAAATCCAGATATCAAGACCCAAAACCTTAAGGGAAGCTATCCAGCTTTCATGGTTGTATCAGATTGTTTCAGGCGCTCTAAATTATGGAAGAATGGATGTATACCTTGGAGACTTTTATGCTCATGACATTGACTCAGGCCTGATTACAGAAGAAGAAGCTCTAGAGATGCTCACATCACTTTGGCAGCTCATTGCTGATCGCAAAACAACATGGAACGGCAGAGTCATTATTGGTGGAATGGGAAGACGCAACGAACCTCATGCTGACCGCTTTGCACTAGCTGCCATAGAGGCTACTCGCCAAGTTAAAGAAATTGAACCTCAATTATCGTTAAGGTTTTATAAGGGAATGAACCCCCTTTTAATGGAGAAAGCTCTTCTCTCCATAGGTGAAGGCCGCACCTATCCTATGCTTTATAATGACGATGTTAATGTTAAGGCTGTAAGTAAAGCTTTTGAAGTAAGCCACCAACAAGCAGTACACTATGTACCCTTTGGTTGTGGTGAATATGTCCTTGACCACCAAAGTCTCGGTACTCCAAGTGGCGTTATTAATCTGACAAAAGCGTTAGAAATTGTTTTAAATAATGGCAAAGATCCTGTAAGTGGCAAATCAATGGGCATTGAAACAGGCGGTACCCACACCTTTACTGATTTCAACAAACTTTTTACGGCTTATAAAAAACAGGTGCAATATTATGTTGAAGCTCTTGCAGATCAAGAAAAACTTGAATATCAAGTAGTTTCTGAAAATGCTTCTTATCTTTATTTAACCTTGCTCTATGATGATTGTTTGGAAAAAGGAAAAGGGCTTTTATCAGGTGGAATCCGCTATCTTGGTGGAACCTTAGAAACCTATGGAAACACAAATGCCGCAGATAGTCTAACAGCTATAAAGCATCTCGTTTATGACCAAAAAAAGATCACGCTCTCCAAACTCCTTGAAGCGTTAAAAGCCAATTTTGTTGGTTATGAAAAAGAGAGATCCCTCATGCTTGGGGCTCCCAAATTTGGTAATGATGATCCTATTGCAGATGAAATGGCTAAAATGCATCATGAGTTTATATGTAATCTTATACGAGATCAAAAAGAGAGAATAGGCCTTCACTCGTATTTAGCTGTAATTATTAATAACAGTACGAATACAACTTTCGGGCTTTTTACAGGGGCTAGTGCAGACGGCCGAAAAGCTGGTGCGCCCCTAGCCAATGCTAATATGCCCTCAGCAGGAAGCGATAAAAATGGCATTACCGCAGTAATGAATTCTCAGGTTAAACTCAGCGCCAAAATCCATGCAGGCTCTGTGCAGAATGTAAAGTTCAGCAAAGACCTATTTACAAACTCTCTCCAAACTATTAAGGCGCTCCTTTACACTTATTTTGAAAAAGGCGGTACCCAATCCATGATAACAGTAGTAAACCGTGGTGATCTAGAAAATGCGATGAAAGAGCCTGAAAAATACCGTCATCTGTTTGTTCGTGTCGGAGGCTTTAGTGCTCGTTTTGTGGAATTAGACCTGGATGTCCAGCTAGAAATATTAAGCAGGACGCTTTATTAAACATAACGGAAAGGATGAATATATATGACCGGAATTGTATTTGATATTCAGCGTTTTTCACTGCATGATGGTCCTGGAATCAGGACCACAGTGTTTTTAAAAGGATGTCCTTTAAAATGTATTTGGTGCCATAATCCCGAATCAATAAAACCTCTGCCACAACTTGGTTACAGACCTGAGAAGTGTACTTCGTGTATGATTTGTATTCATGCATGCCCTAACCTGGTACATGATGCAACTCATAAACTTCACACAATGGATTTCACTAAGTGTAAGTTTTCAGGTAACTGTATACAGGCTTGTCCTTCTGATGCTCTTTGGCAGATTGGAAGAGAAATATCTTCGGAAGAAATAATGGATGAAGTTATTAAAGATCAGCAATACTATGAAAATTCTGGGGGTGGCATGACCCTTTCAGGCGGAGAGCCTATGCTTCAATTTTCTTTTACCTTAGAATTATTAAAAAAGGCTAAGGAACACAAAATCTCTACTTGCATTGAAACTTCCGGCTATGCAGCTAAAGAAAAATTTGCTGTGCTCTTACCTTTAACAGATCTTTTTTTGTTTGATTATAAAGCTACTGGAGAAGATATCCATAAAACACTTACAGGAGTGGGCCAAGATGTGATTCTTTCTAATTTGGATTTCTTAGCTCAAAATGGTGCCAGAATCGTCCTTCGTTGTCCCTTGATCCCAGGAATTAATGATCAGATTGAACATCTGCAGGCGGTATCCCTCTTAAGTCAAAAATACCAAAGCATAGAGGCCGTGGAAATTCTTCCCTATCATGACTATGCAAAAGGCAAATGGGTGCAAGTCGGAAAGACAAACTTACTCAAAGAAATGCCTTCTGCAAGTCTAGAGGATAAAGATCTGTGGACTGAAAAGTTGCTTAATATGGGATGTGTGAAATTAGTTTAAAGAAAATCTTCTTAATCTCTTTTTAAATATACAATCATTGCATCATTTGCAGCAATACTGCACGCATAGGTCTTATCTTTTATGATAGCCTCTTTGCCATAAACTACACTCTCAACTCGCCATTCTTTTTGCAGCATTATAGGAGTATTAATAACATCTGGCGAATAATTTATCATTACTGCTAATTTTGTGTTTTCATTAAAAGAGTGCTCTGTTATACCTACATAAGGATTATCCTTTTGAATAATTCTGTTCTTTCTTACCTCTTCTGAAATGATGCTGTAAATCTTCCAGTAAGGTTCTAAAGTAGCATCTAATAATACTCCCGGATTCTGAATAACATGCATCTCAATTGGAAGTGCCATAAAAAACACTTTTCCCTTACCATAGGTTGTGGACGCAAATACTGGATTGCCATCTTCTTCCACTCCTAGCACCTGTGCCCTTACTGGACTTACCTCTACCTTAACGGGTGAATTAAACCTCAAATTTATTTCTTCCTGCAGTCCATCAACTGTTGTTTTAAAGAAAGCTTGGGTATCCATATTTCTTTTGTATCTGGTCTTTATTTTAAGGCCTGTCACTTCCTCAAAGTCTGCTACATACCCATCTTCTATAGACATATAAAGCGTGGCCCCTTCTGAAACTTTACTTAGTATTTCCGTCCATCGATGTTTTCTTATTCCCCATACACCTTTGATGGATGGCATAATATAAAGTTTTGCATCTTTAAGCGGCTGATCCTCATGCTGAAACTCAATGTCAAAACCAGCTTGTTTTGCTAAAATAAATGAACTATAAGCTACAGCCCAATGATCTTGCTCACTATTTGTAATACAAACAGCCTGGGTAGCTCTTGGCGGAAGCTTTTCAAAAGGCATTTCTTTAATTATCTTGCTCGCTTTCCCCATCTCTTTAAGTACAGGCTTAGCTTCTCCATTCTCTTTAATCAGTCCTAGTTCTCTTTCACAAGACATCCAGTCATAAGGTGCATGTGTTAAATGATTTTGATCATGCGCACACCACCACAAAAAACCATGACAATCATGAGCCCATAATGATAAAAGGCTTGTCCTTGCAAAGTCACCAGCCACTTCATTGCTGCATACCATAGGTCCCATAGTACCTGTTTCCTCAGCAAAACATGGTTTTTGGCCTACATTTGCATAAAACAGAGTTTCTGCTGTAGCATGCATGAGCGGTCTGATCGTGTTAACAGGATCATAATCGGTATAAGGCGTCCAAAATGGGTAAGGATGCGTTGTAAGAATATCTGTAAGTTCTCCCTGATCCTGTATGCTCCAGTTGCCTGCTGGCGTAATACTGTGCATACCTGATACTAATGGCCTGGAATTATCCTCAGCCTTTATAGCATCAGATAGTGCTGCTGTCCAAACCCAAGCTTCTTCTCTACTTTCCACCTTCCCCATACAGTTACATTCATTACCTAAATCCCATGCAACAATTGCCTCACTATTCTTAAAGGATTTTACAAAATATTTGACAAATCTTACCTGCCACATGATTGCAGTCTTATCAGTTATTATATTCTTACCTTTTAGTGCTGGTGGAACGAATAGTCGTCCACTCATCCATCCCGTTACGAGCCCTACAATCAGCTTGAGATTATACTTCTTTGCTATCTCTGTAAACTCTCTAAATCTATTTATGGCAATCATTGAAACGCCGGCCCGGCCAGCTTCTGTATCTGGTATAAGCTCCTCTCCAAACCTGTATTCAACCTTCTCACCACCCCCGCCATATAACATCTCTATAGGCTGAAAATCTGGCCATAGTGGAAATACTCTAAGGACTTCCAAACCTTCTTCTGAGAGTTTCTTTAAATCTTGATCTACAACTTCTGGTCTCCAATCTGACCACATAGCAGTCCCCGCATGGGATGCCCAGTAATTACATCCTATAAAAAACTTCCCTGAATCCTCTATTAACTTATTTTTTTCCATTTCAATTAACCTCCGAATTACTTGTTGAAAAAGATTATCTTACACTAATAGTCTATAAATTATCACCCAAATATACTATAATAAAACTATCAAAAAATAAGACAAATCTATTATTCTGGAGGACTCTCAATATATGGAAGCAGTTTTTGAATGCAATAAAAATAGACATGGTGGTTTTGAATACCCCTTTTATGCTACCTCTGTGATTACCGAGTCCTCTGGCTATGAAGTTCTTCCTCATTGGCATTATCACTTTGAACTTTTATTTTTTACTCATGGAACTGCTAAAGTATTTGTTGGAAATAGATGTTTTGAAGTAACTAGTGGAGATCTGATTTTAATAAATCCTTGTGATGTTCACTCCGTATCAATAAATTCAAATGTTGCTTCAAAGCACTTTATAATAGGATTTGACTCGGATTTACTTAACACTATATCTAACATGAATTTTGAAATCAAATACCTTCTGCCTCAAGCTGTAGACATTAACCCAGAATATAGAGTTTTAAAAATTGATCCTTCTTATAATATTAGCTTATTACTTGAAGAACTAACCCTTGAATATATAAATAAAAATATAGGCTTTGAATGGGCAGTTATCTCTGACATCTACAAGCTTATGACGCTAATATTACGAGGTCTTCAAAATAATGGTTTAATTTTATTGTCAGATTCTATATTGTTGAAAAATAATAGGCTGAAACTGCGGAAAGTTTTAAACTACATCGATGAACACTTCAATGAAGATATAACACCTGCTAGTGCAGCGTCTATGTGCTTCTTAAGCTACAGTCATTTTTGCAAGCTTTTCAAGAGTGTTATGCATACAACATTCGTTCAATATCTTAATTATATCAGAATTCGAAAGGCTGAGAGCCTCCTTCTTGATGGTGAGAAACTTATAACTCAGATAGCACTTGAAACAGGTTTTACTGATACGAGTTATTTCATCAAACAGTTTAGATATTATAAAGGTATATCCCCTAAGCAATATCAAAGATTACTTAGTAAAAGAACTCTGCAGCTTTAGAATACATCTAAAGTTGCAGAGTTCTTTTACTAGAATGTTGAAGGATCAGCTAGTTAACATCTGTGTTTTTTCTAAACCCAGATGGGGTAACTCCATAGTACTTTTTAAACTGCCTTGAGAAATAATTGCTGTCGTTAAAACCACATTTTACAGCTATCTCCGTTATACTAAGATTGTCTTCTTTAAGGAGCTTGCAGGAATACTTAAGCCTGAGCATGATAATGTGTTCCATTGGAGAACAATGATATAGATTTGTAAAAATACGATTAAAATGTCTTTCAGAAAATCCTATGCTTTCGGCTAACTGACTTATAGTAATACATTGATTAAAGTTTTGCTCTATGAAAACTGCAAGTTCAGCAAACTTATAGAGATTGATTTTTTCTAAGTCCATCCTTCTATTATACATTCTCGATAAATGTACAATAAGTTCATTAAAGTAAGACTTTAATATGTATTCCCATCCTTCTTCTTTATTATGAAACTCATCCATCATTGTATTTATGAGCCTAGTAATTAAATAATAACTTGACGAATCTAGCTTTAACTTTGATTTAAATGCATATTCCTTTCTATAGATTGGCTCTAATAAAAACAAAGCCTGAAACCCCACTAATTGTTTTAAGCTTTCATCTTTAAATAAAAGCGCTTTACAATCATACATTACATTTACAATCTTCAAATTCTTTATTTCTTTAAAGCCATGAGCTGTATCTCCATTTAATACATAAACATCACCACTGCTTATCGTATATTCAGTATTGTCAATAACATGAACTGCACTGCCATCTAATACTATGATAAGTTCAGAAAAGCTATGGGTATGGAGATTAAAATCTTTATTTAAAGTTGTTATCTCTATGAAAAATGGAAGCTTTGAACTTTTTTCAACTAAATTCTCAATTGAATAATTTATCATCATGTCTTAATTATGCTACTTTTAGACTGAATAATCAAGGTTATTTCTTATTAAATCATTTATTATATATTTAAGTACATAGTAAGATAATTAAAATTCCAAAAAGGAAGCTGAGGTATTGCAATGAATTTCAACGATATATTTCCATCAGAAAGGCTTGATAAAACAGAACAAGTTTTGAGAAACTTCTGGAAAGGCGAAGGCCGAATAGTGTTTTCTTCTTATTCTTCTCTGCCGAATTATAGGCAGCTAGAAGATCCGAATGACATGTTAAAAAAAGCTGAAGAAAATCTTTTATCTGGTGCAAATTTACCTGGTTTTAATATGCCAAGATTTATACCTGACTTTGGGACGGTTAGCACAGCAGCTTACTGGGGTGGTAAAACATATACTCCAGCAGGCGGATTTATTGGAATTAAACCCGTTATTCGAACTGCTGAAGATGCTCTTAAGGTGCGTCCCGAAAAACCTGACGGCGGTGATGCAGCTAAAGCAGCTCTTTTATATAATCAACTTTGTAAAAACATGCATATAAAAGATTTGTACTGTTCCTTTATAGATATTCAAGGTCCGCTCAACACTGCAGCTCTTTTATGGGAACAAACCGAATTCATGATGGCCATGTTAACTGAATCTGAGGCTGTTCACCAATTATTAAGTGAGGTTACAGATCAAATTATAGGTGTTATTAAAACGATGATTTGTAGCATAAAAAAAATGTCTGGACCATTGTGGCCATTTATATGGCTACCATCAGACATTGGAGTTGGTATTACAGAAGATTATATGCCATTAATTTCAGCTGATTTATATAAGGAATTTGGCGTTCCTTACGTGAAAAAAATCAGTGATGCTTTTGGAGGACTTTTTATACATTGCTGCGGTGAATACGAGCATCAACTGGATAATTTAACTCAGTCAGGTATTAATGTATTAGGAATGGAGTTTCATTATCCCCATGTTAAGCCTGAAGTTTTATTTAAAGCATTTGGGAATTCTGCTGTCTTTGTACCCTATATAAGTCCACAGGGCAAAGATCGATTTCCCACTAGATCAGAATATTTCAGATATTTAAAAGAAATGAGGCTTCCTGAAACAAGATTATGGTTTATTCTAGACTCTGATGAGGAAGATTTTAAAGAACAGGTTAAAATCATAGAAAGTATGATGTAGTTATTTTTATCCCCCCTAATAATACGTCACTTTAAAAACTAATTTCAGCCACTGCACTGGCAATCACTTGTGTCTCTAAATAAACCTCACTGAACTTAGCAGTGGCCATATGATTTATAACTTCTACGGAGACAGAAATACTGCCCAAGGCACCTCTTTTGATGACTTCTTCCCGAACACAAGCCTCAGCCTCTACCCGTGCATAGCTTATAGCCTCATCAAGCTCCACAAAGTACCTTACTGCTCTTCCACCTACAACGACATAAGCACTCTGCTCTTCTCCATTGGAACTTGGCTTTATTTCTACGGTATAGCTAGTAGAAATATTGCTCGTTATTGCCCCTACAGCATTAGCTACTCCTGCATAGGCTGGGATCACAGCATGTGTTCCTAACATCTGTGCTACATCCTCTAAGAAAATATGGATGGGGCCCCCTACACCAATAAGCGTTGCAGATGTTTGAAACATTGAGCTTATAAAGGCATTTTCCTTTTTATCTCGTGCTGACTCAAAAGTCTCATAGATTAAAGTCTCGAGCCCAAGTCCTAAACCAGCACTTCTGTAAGCCGCGTGGCTATCTTCTAACAAAATACGTACAATATTAAAGTAAAGTTTACGTTTTACTTCAGTGTAAACTCTTTCACATAAATTCTCTACGGTAATCTCCAGACAGTTTGCAACATACAACGCTCCAAGATGTGCTGCTTCTTGGTTGTAAGACGTAAAGTCTTCCTTGAGGTGCATGATATCTGTAGGGGTCAGACCACAGCGCATAATAATACCTTCTTTTTCCAAACGCTCCGTCTTAAAAGAATAAATAGAATGACCCATGGCAGCTGCTGCATCCGTGTAAATAAGCGGACCGTTTTTAAGCACTTCACATAATGCCTTTTCATCCTCAGTATAGTAAATACTCTGCGAAATATCTTTTGTAACTACTAAAAATTCATGCAGATAATGATCGTGTGTATAGCCACTCGCAATAAGACTCTTTAGTTTATCAATAATTTCTGGATACTCGTTAGCAATAATCGCAAGTGGGATCACACGCGTTGTGTCTAAAAACATTTTGCTGGTTTTATAACGTACCGCACTATCTCCCCCAAGCCCAAAGGTATCTATATAAAGCCCTTTAACAAAAGTTTTCCACTTACCTATACGAATCCCTTCTTTAACTTTAACTGGAACACTTTCTTTAACAAGTGCGATATCTGTAGTTGTTCCACCCATATCTACAATAATACTATTGTTTTCATGTGTTAAGGCAATAGCGCCTATAACACTAGCAGCAGGGCCACACAAAAGCGTTTCTACTGGCCTTATACAAGCAAATGATTCAGACATAAGGCTGCCATCACTTCTAACAATAACAACAGGTGCTGATATACTACGCTTTTTGAGCGCCTCTTTAGTGGCCCCTAGAAATGCTTTGATAATAGGGATCAGTCTTGCATTTAGGAGCGTACTTGATCCTCTTTGAACGACATTTAAATCTGAAAACAGCTCGTGTCCACATACGGCTGGTATATCTCTGTTTTTACTTAATAACTCTTTTGCTCTTATTTCAAAAGGTGCACCTGTACGCAAAGCATTTATTTCAACGATACCTACAGCATCACACTCACTAAAGCGTTCATCCAAAGAAGCCGTAAATTTTTCCCAGTCAGGCTCTCTTTCAATTTTACCTGAAAACGTAGAATAACTATCTTCAAAATAAATCGTTTCAATAGGCGGCAATCCATATTTAGCTCCCACTTCTTCTACAACCTTTTGATCCACTCCAAAAAAGAGCAGTTTGGCGCGCCCCCCTTTATTTTCTACACACGCATTAGTTGCCAATGTCGTAGAAAGTGCAACGACTTCTGCTTTATGCATCAGCTCTTTGTCTAGGCCATCTAGTGCACCCCCTATCCCTATTGATAAATTGTCTTTTGTTGTTAAAGCCTTGGCGCTCCCGAGTATTTGTTGTTTTTCAAAATCATAAATAACGGCATCTGTATAAGTGCCTCCCGTATCAATACCTATTCCTATTTTCATATATAATCCTACCTTTATCTAAAATATTTTTATTTAAGTTTATATATTGTTTCTCTATATGCTGAAAATAAAATAAGAAATTATAAAATGCTCGTATGATAACATTTTATAATTTCTTATGAGGTATTAATAGTATTATCTTATCCATTATCATCTATTAATTGTAATAATTTATGATTATTTATCTCTTTGAGCTAATACTGCACATAAGATAACCAATCCTTTAACAATACCAACGAGCAGTGGTGGAATCCCTGCAAATACAGTAATAGTACTTATGATTTGAAAAATCAGAACGCCAAATATAACGCCTTTTAAACTACCTTTTCCCCCAGCCATGCTTATGCCACCGATAACACTTGCAGCAATGGCATCTAGTTCAAATCCAACTCCTGCACTTGATGGCTGAATAGCTGTAAGTCTTGATGAATACAGTACTGATGCGATACCAATGAGTACACCAGATATCAAAAAAACAGCTAGTCTTATAAACGTAACATTAACACCTGCTAGTCTGGCTGATTTTTCATTGCCCCCTACTGCATAAACATATCTGCCAAATTTAGTATTTTCCATGATGTATATAATGATAAGTGATAAAACAATAAAGAAGATTGCGAGGTATGGAATAGTTAATATATTCCCACCAGCTACAACTCTAAATTTCTCAAATATAGTATCACTTACTATGTACTGTCCACCCATCTTATCACTTGCAAAATACTCTGTTGAAGCTCTAAAAATAAGCATGGTACTTAATGTTGCAATAAATGCTGGGACCTTAAATCTAGCTACTAAAAGACCATTGATTAATGAAATAACAACGCCAAAGGTTATTGCAAAAACAAAGGTCAAAATAATGCTGTGGGTAGCATTTAAAACCTCAATTGAACCAGCCCCTACCATACAAACAGCAGCTCCAATAGATAAATCTATATTCCCTGATATGATAATCATAGACATGCCTAATGCTAAAATACCTATAACTGCACTTTGTTTAAATAAGTTTGTAATATTGGAATAGGTGGCAAAGTTAGGATTGATTATAATTGCTAGCAAAAATAATACTATAAACACAACAATATAATTATTATTTTTCCATGTATTTATAAAAAATTTCTTCATTTCATTTTTTATTTCCATTTGCATTCTCCTTATACTGCATTGGTAGCATATAGCATAACTTGTTCTTCACTTATTTCTTTTCTTTTTAATTCTTTAATAATTCTCCCATGATATAAAACAAAACATCTATCTGCTATTTTTTGAATTTCTGGGATTTCTAAGGTGTTAATAATAATACTTTTTCCTTGGCGTGCAAGCTCCGTAATGACTTTATATATTTCAGCCTTAGCCCCTACATCGATACCTTGGGTCGGATTATCAAATATGTAAATTTCTGCGTCTGTAGATAGCCACCTTGCAATAATAACCTTTTGTTGATTGCCTCCACTTAAAAATGTAATCGCCTCTAGATGATTATTCGCTTTAATATCTAATACCTCTTTCATCGCCTCATAGTTCTTCTTTTCTTTTTGACTATTGATATGTTGTTTACGATTAGATAAGTTGTATTTTGAAATCATCATATTATCTAGCAAGCTCATACTGCTTATAATGCCATTTTCTTTTCTATTTCTTGGCACTAAGGCTATGCCTGATGTCATGGCCTTTTTAATACTTGTTTTAACAATTTCTTTTCCCCTCATATTCATTTGACCACTTTGAATCTGGGTATGTCCAAAAATTGATTCTAAGATCTCACTGCCTCCACTGCCTTTTAACCCTGTAAAAGCAATTACTTCACCTTTTTTTAAGGAAAAAGAGATATCCGTAAAACCACTTCCTGTTAGGTTTTTTACATCAAGAATAATCTCATTAAATTTATTTTCGGCATAATACTCTTTATTTTGGAAGTTCTCCCCTACCATAAGCCTCGTAATCTCTTCTGCATGTGTATCACTCACATGCCCGGTTGCAACCCATTCACCATTTCTTAATACCGTATACTTATCACATATGTTAAATATTTCAGGCATTTTATGAGAGATATAAATAAAACTTGTACCTTTCTGTTTGAGACTTTTCATAATCCCAAATAAAATATCTATTTCCTTATTATTTAAAGTAGTTGTAGGCTCATCCATAATAATAAGTTTTGCATTATTGTGTAGGGCTTTTGCAATCTCAACTAACTGCTTGCTGGAAGTATCTATATCAGAAACTACCGCAGTTGGCTCAATATGAATGTTTAATTCTTTAAATAATGCTTTACATGCATCAATCATCTTACTTTTTTCTAAACGTTTAAACTTATTTTGTATTTCTTTAGTTAAAAAAATGTTTTCATATACTTTTAAATCATTAAATAAGTTGAGTTCTTGATGAACAAACTCGATACCCATATTTTGCGCCATCTTAGGCGTTAGATTCTTTAATTCTTCTTCATCAAACACAACTTTACCCGAATCTTTCTCATGTACTCCCCCTAAAATATTCATAAGTGTTGATTTACCCGCTCCATTTTCACCGATCAGTGCATGAATTTCACCCTTTTCAACAGTCAAACTCACATTTTTTAATACCGTAACCCCATAAAATGATTTCGTAATATCATTCATAAACAACAGGCTCAATGTCAATCCCCCTTTTTTGCAAAATCTAGGCATTTAGAACAAATGCCTAGATTTTATTTAAGATAGCTTAGTATGGCGAATTTGCATCTAAATACTGTGCTACGTTATCTTTATTAACTTCTACTGTAGGTAATATAGTCATTTCCTCATAAGATTCCTTAAGTAGAATCTTAGCACCTATTTTAATAGCTTCTCTAATCATAGAAGGTGAATACGTCATTGAAAATAGTTCGTATCTGTTCTCTGTATTAATGCGGTTATACATAAGCTGATTGCCTGCTGATGCTGCTATAATCTGTAAATTATTAAAAGTCTTTTTAAAGTTTGAATCACTGCTGTAGGCATCGAGTGCGTCTAATACTCCTAGTGCAATTTCATCATCATGAGTAAATATTGCTTGAATTTTATCGATGTCTTGTTGACTAGATGCGCCCACCCAGTTTTCAAATAATTTTCTGCCTTCTGATCTTTGCCAGCCTGTATAACCTAATTGATTTTTAGTAAAATTATTACTAATAGTTTGATCATACCCATCCGTACGTTGAGTAGGTACAGTAGAGGTATCTCCCATTAATTCTAATACATGTGTGCCTTGTGGGAATTTTGCATTAAATATCTTTGCAGTTTCTACACCAATACCTACGTTATCTCCTTTAACCGTTGCAGTTGGTTTAAAGTCAGGCACTTCACGGTCAAATATAACGAGCGGTATACCTGCTGATTGAATATTTGCTGCTGCGGCTTTTAAGGATGCTCCATCAAAAGGCAGCATTACAATAACATCTACTTTTTCAGAAATAAGTGTATCCACTTGATTGGATTGCTCATTTGCTGTTTCTGCCTTTAAGAGCTTATAGTCCCATCCATTTGCTTCTGCAATAGCCTTAACTTCCTTTTCAGCATGATAGATAACCCCTACCGGCCATCCATGTGTCGCTCCTGGTACACTTACAGCAATAACTTTTTTAGAATTTTTTCCACAACCTACTACGCCCATTGCCATAACGAGTGTCATACATACTACCCATGCTATAACTTTAAAGATATGTTTTGTTTTCATGATTACTTCCCCCTGTTTTATTTTGATTTAAAGTGTAACCCACTTAGATTGATCATTCCCACTCTCAATAACTGCATGAACAAACTTTACACCCTCAATACCATCATCAATTTGCGGAAAATCTAAATCTTCTTGTGTGAGTTGCTCATTATGTATTGTCTTTAATATCGCCCCGATGAAAGTTTTATAGATATTTGCAAATGCCTCATAATATCCTTCTGGATGACCACTTGGAATGCGGCTAAGCTGTGCTGCTCTTCCATAAACATAACCATTGCCTCTTGATAAGATTTGAGGTGCTTGCCCTTTTAATGTAAATCTTAAGTAATCCGGATGTTCTTGATCCCACTCTAATGCGCCCAAAGTGCCATAGATTCTTACAGTAAGTCCGTTCATATTACCGACGCTCACTTGTGAACACCAATAGCTGCCACTGCACCCATTATCATATTCAACGAGTATATTTGCATTTAAATCAAGTTCTTGGTTAAAACGATCTACTTTAGCCGCAACCTTTTTGATTTTTAAGCCAGTTATATAAGCTACCGTGTTTTCAATATGTGTACCTATATCTCCCACACAATTAGAAATGCCTGCATACAACGGGTCCATCCTCCATACAGATAACTTAGTTGTACTCTTTTCGCCGTTACCAAGTTCATCAATGAGCCATTCTTGTGGGTATTCAGCATTAACATTGATGATGCTACCTATCTTGCCTTCTTTTATGAGTTGTCTTGCAAATTTAACCATGCAATACCCAGAATAACTATAGGTAACTGCAAATAGTAATCCTTTATCTTTAGCAATAGCCTTTAATTCTTCTCCTTGCGCTACTTCAAAACATAGAGGTTTTTCACAAACAACATGAATGCCATTTAGCAAGAACTCTTTAGCCACCTCATAATGCATAAAATTTGGTGTAACGATGGATACAAAGTCAATTTTATCTTCTCTTTGGCTCTCTTTTTGAGCCATTTCTTTATAATCTTTATAAACTCTATCTGCGTCTAATCTATAAAACTCTCCTGTCGCTCTATTCTCAGCTTCACTTGGATTAAAACATCCAGCTACCAAGCTTGTAGATGCTTGATAATTAATCGCATTTCTATGTACCCCTCCAATAAATGCACCTAGGTCACCACCTACCATCCCATACCTTACAACTTCCCTTTTCATAACTATCAAGCCTCCTTTACCTCTTTCCTAAGTTATTAATTTTTTATGGCTTCATCAAATCTAACATCTGAAGGTGAAAAATTAATCTTTTTTACAAATGCAGCTGCTTCTGCTGCTCCATATTCCCGGTTCATGCCACTATCTTCCCACTCAACAGATAGTGGCCCCTGATAATTATTGGCATTTAAAACACGAATAATGGCTTCAAAATCAACATCGCCATGACCGAGTGATCTAAAATTCCACCCTCTTCTTAAATCACCAAAATCAATATGTGAACCCAATAGCCCAGCTCTGCCATCTAAAGTTACTGCAGCATCTTTCATATGTACATGATAAACCCGGTGCATAAAATCATTTAAGAAAATATGAGGTGAAATACCTTGCCAAATTAAATGACTTGGATCGAAATTGATACCAAATTCTTCTCTACCCTCAAACTTTTCCAGTAGCTTTTGAGTTGAATAATAATCAAATGCAATTTCAGACGGATGTACTTCTAGTGCAAACTTAATACCATTCTCCTTAAATACATCTAAAATAGGTGTCCAAAGTTCCACAATTTCATCAAATCCTTTTTCTATCATCTGCGCACTTGTCTGAGGAAATGAATATAAATATTTCCAAATAGAAGATCCGGTAAAACCTGTTACAACATCAGCACCTAGTTTTTTTGCAGCAATAGCACAATTTTTCATTTCTTCAATGGCCCATTTTCTAATCTCTTCTGGGTTATCCCAAAGCTCCTTTGATACAAATTGATTAAGTCTTGGGTCTGGTGCATCTCCTACACATTGCCCAATAATATGAGTCCCTATTGCCTTACATGTTAAGTCATACTTTTTTAACGTATCTAGAATATAGTTTACATAGTCATCATCTCTAACAGCTCTTGCTACGTTAAGGTGGTTGCCCCAACATGCTATCTCAAGCCCCTCATAACCCATTTTTTTTGCTTTTTGACACATCGTTTCAAACTCTAAATCTGCCCATTGTCCTGTAAATAATGTAACGATCCTGCCCATTTTCAAACCCTCCCTAAGTATGAGAAAAAAGTCTAATTTTCTAAAAAAATAAAGCAACACACAAAGATCGCATGTACGCCTACATACTAATCTTTATGCATTGCTTGAACGTTATATACCATTTATTTCCTTAGTGTAGATCTCTAAATTCAGTTGGCGTCATATCTGTTAATAATTTAAAAATATAACAAAAATAATTAACGTCTTCAAAACCTATTTCATGTGCTATCTCTTTAACAGCCATTGCTTGTTTGCTGAGTAGTAATTCTTTTGCTTTTGATACTCTAATATGATTCATATATTGTACAGGTCTTGCGCCTATACTTTGCTTAAATAGCCTACAAAAATGTCCTTCGCTTATATTTAACAATCCTGAAAGTTCATCTAACCTCATTGGCTTGTTATAATTTTGCTCCATATAATTTAAGACAGGCTCTAATCTTTTAAGATACGTACTATAGCTTTGCTCCTTTTCTGTACAAGTTAAATTGATAAGATTAAGCAGCAAATTATATAGTGCTCTAGATCCTTGTAAACCATTTAACACATTATGTCCATTATTTAATAGCTCACTACTATACAAATGATAAATAGCCTTTATTTCTCCTGTTAACACATGAGGCTGCATAATGTAATAAGCTTGTGTTTCAGTAAGTTTATTGTTTGTTAATAAACTCTCCATACCGTATCCATTAAAAGTTATCCAATTAACACACCAGTCTCCATACTCACTAAAATATTCATGCTGCTCATCAGGATAGAGGAGCATTCCCATTCCTTCCTTAATAGGGTACTCTTTATCATTTACTTTTAAAATCCCTGTACCTTTTAAAGTCTGTACCCACTGGTAATCTGTGTAGCCCTTTATCCTATTAATATGCTCTTGCATATGATTGATACCTACTCCCGTTATATAAAATGGAAGTGCTTTGTGAGCTGCGCCTACAACCGGGAATAACATGTTTAATTTTTTATCCACGATTTATCTCCTTCATCAATATTTTGATATATATCTCAATATAATCACATTGAAATAAGATTTATAAGTATATTATAATATGAATATACTACTACAGTGTACGCTACAAGTTCAATAAGGAGGATACTATTATGAAAGAAAAAGTTACTGGTATTTATTATGGTGGAGACTATAACCCCGAACAATGGTCTGAAGATGTGTGGCAAGAGGATATGCGCCTCATGAAAAAAGCCGGTGTTAACTTTATATCTTTGGGGATATTTTCATGGGCACTGCTAGAACCTAAAGAAGGTATTTATGTATTTGACTGGCTAGATAGGATATTAGATTTGCTTTACGAAAATGGTATTAGGGTTAACTTAGCGACTGCAACCGCTGCACAGCCCGCATGGATGACCTGTAAGTATGATGATATTCTCCCAGTAAGCAAAGACGGCCTCAAACTAAGCTACGCCTCTCGCCAAAGCTATTGCCCTAATAGTCCTAGCTATAAAAAAGGAGTAGAGCGACTTGTTCGCACTATAGCCACTAGGTATAAAGACCATCCAGCTCTTAGTATGTGGCATATTAACAACGAGTTTGGCTGTCATACCTCCGAATGTTACTGTGATACTTGTGCTCACGCATTTAGAGAATGGTTAAAAACTAAATATGTTACATTAGATAAATTAAATATGGCATGGGGTACAAAGTTTTGGAGTCAATATTATTATTCATGGGAAGAAATATGTGCCCCAAAAACTTCTACTACCTTTATTAACCCCTCTATGGTATTAGACTATAAACGTTTTATGTCTGATAGCCTTATCAATCTTTACTTAGCAGAAAAGAAGATAGTAAATGAAATCACACCAGATATTCCCGTGACTACCAATCTCATGGATGCCTTTAAACCTATTGATTACTTTAAACTTGCAAAAGATATGGATATAGTGGCATTAGATTCCTATCCTGATCCAAGTAATCCTAACTCTTACCACACAACACCTCTTCAATACGATCTGATGCGTGGTCTTAAAAATGGCAAACCCTTTATCCTTATGGAACAAGCCATTAGCCATGTTAACTGGCGACCTGTCAATGCAGCTAAAAAACCTGATCAAATGAGACTTATAAGCTATCAAACTATAGCGCGTGGTGGTGATGGTATTATGTTCTTCCAATGGAGACAGGCTCAACGTGGTTCAGAAAAATTCCATAGTTCTATGGTTAGCCATAATGCCGATGAAAATGCAAGAGGTTTTAGAGAAGTTTGTAAGCTTGGTCATGAACTATCCCTACTTTCTGAACTTAAGGGTACTTCTTCTCGTAATAAAGCAGCCCTCGTATTTGATTTTGATAACTGGTGGGCATTAGAAGGTGAGGGCAAACCCTCCAGCCTTACGACGTACATGTCCCTTATGGAGAAATATTATACTGCTTTATTTAATCTCAATATCGGTGTAGATGTTGTTCCTACAGATACAGATTTGAGTCAGTATGATATCGTTATTGCACCTAATCTTTATATGATTAAGCCTGGCACAAAAGAAATTCTTGAAAATTTTGTGCATAGTGGCGGGACCTTTATATGTTCCTTTTTCAGTGGCATTGTAGATGAGAATGATGGTGCTGTATACGGAGCTTATCCTGGCCCACTAAGTAATCTACTTGGAATCTATGTAGAAGAGGTAAGTCCATTAAATGCGGATGAGACCTATAATATAAGCTATGATGAGTCTCCTTATAATTGTACCCTTTGGAGTGAGAAAGTACATCTTAAAGAGGCTTCTTCTATAGGACACTACGAAAGTGATTTCTTGAAAAATTCTCCAGCTCTTACAGTTAACAGCTTCGGATCTGGAAAGGCGTATTATGTGAGCACTCTTCCTGAGGACTCACTTCTTGAAAAATTATTATCTCAAATAGCAAATGAAAAGGGCATCTCCCAAGCCTTATCTGTTCCAAAAGGCATAGAAGTGGTATGCCGCTACAGTGACTTAAAACAATATATTTTCTTATTGAACCATAGTTTAGAGGATCAATTTATTAAGCTCCCTGACTCAATGACTTATTTTGATATGCTTGAACAAAAAACAGTCTCCCAAGGACTTACTCTATCTCCTAAAGATGTTAAAATTTTAAAATGTTAGAGTAGTAAAAAAATATGGTAACACTAATATCATTTAGTTAAGTGATATTACTCTAAAAAGATCAACTATGAATAGAAATATATTCATAGTTGATCTTTTTTATATGCCGTATGGATCAAAGGTAAGCGTCAAATAGGTTCTTTCCAGAAATAGGATAACTTATACCGCTATATGTAAATCGTTCCTTTTTCAGTCATAAGTTCATCCATTTTGTTACGGTCATGACATTTGGCATTGGAAAAGATTATGCAGTCTGGGATTCCTGTTGTACCCTCAAGGCTTGTGTGCATCTTAATACCAGCTTTAGTACTGCGAAGTTCCGCCCAATCAAAGAAGGATATTTTCCTACAATAAATTTTATCAGTGATTTCAAGGTAAAATCGAAAATGGTTTTACTAACCCTCTTGAAAGCATAGGTCTAAATGCTTCAGCATACTCAACACCACATTGCTCACCTCGTTTTGAAGCTGTTGTTCTAACCCAGCCATCAATCCCTTTTCCCTCGCCAAAAGCAGCTATGAATGCATCATTTTGACTTTTATGACACTCAGATAAGCTCATCTTTTCTAAAATCACATCGCCCACATCAACCCAATGTGTTGCCTCAAATTCGAATCCTGAAAATGGTTCTATCATAAATACCGCTGGAGTTCCGCTTGTAGGTGATTCTTGTGTCTTAATCATAGGTAGTGGCATATGCATTGCACACTGCTTAACAAGTGAACTTGTTGTGGAATGATCAAGATTATAGTCACTTGTAAAATGTGTAAAAATCACATCTGCCTTTGTTTTTCTAAGTGCATTGATAAGTGCAAGCCTTATTTCTTCGCCATCAAAAAGAAATTCATCTTTGGCTCCAAGACAAATGTATTGTGCCTTAATCTTTGCACAAAGAGCAGACATTTCTTCATGCCTTATTACTGAAGCTTCCTCTCGCAGCATTTCAGGTTGTTGTACCATGCCCATACACCCGTCTGTTAAGCAAATAAAATGTAGATCATATCCCATTTTTTTCATTTTCAACATAGTCCCCAGGCACATCAGTTCATCATCTTGGTGCGCCATTACTGATACAACATTCATACTTTAATCTCCTTTCTATTACAATTAAATTAGGAACCCCCAAAATATCTAAAACTTATTTTTCACAACAATCCAGGATTCAGGTTGCAATCCACCTACGCCTTCAATATATTTACTCGTCTGAGGACTGAAGTTAGCATATACCTGGGTTCCATCTGAAAAAGTTGTTTTTTGTAAATATCCATCGTCAGAAAGGAATTCAAAATCAATCATTTCAAGCTTTCCTATCTGTTCATGGAGCTTTGCCACTGGTAAAGCAAGCTGTAGCGCAAACTGCGTATCAGGGTCTTCAAATCTAAACTTGAATAGAAATGTTTCTTTATCTTGACCTGTCCAACCATACATTGCACCAAATGGAAAAACATCAGGAGGGCAACCATATAGTGCATCCATTGTTGCCATTAGTCTTGCTTTGCCACCACCATATTGATATTTATTACCACAATCTATTCCAAAATATCTATTATTATAATTATGTGGCTCCCACCATGTGTGCATGATACTATCATGAAAAACAAGCATCGTTAAAGGTATTGGCCAAAACTCCCAAGGTCCATACTGTGGCCAAGCTTTAACTGAACCTAAGTCATATTCCAGTGAATAATTGTCATTAAAGCATTCTGAGCTTACAGCTCTCGATTTTACTTGCCCTGCTATTAGAAGTTTTCGGATCCATTCTCTGTCTTCTGTTTTTGAAAGTTTTCTACCCATGTGGTTTTTGTGATCTAGTGCATGACACTCATTATTTGTAGCACAGGTGATAACATCAAAATGATCCCATGTCATATCTTCAAATTCATCTTTATTTACATTATTTTCAAATTCTTCCAAAAAGCTTGTGCAGCATGAGTACCACTTTTGATCATCAATTCGCCAAGTTACTGTAAGTTTATCATCCCTGTTTTTCCTATATCTATTTCTCATTACCTCACTACCGTCATCAATACCTTCGTTTATCCAAGTCCAAGGGGCAACATCATATCCTATAGCTTTAATATCTTTTACAACCTCTTTACTTAAATTAATTGGGGGAAATCCACCCATTAAGAAATCCTTACTGTAGGTATTAAATCTTACCGCATAAATAAGTGCCTTGTCAAAACCATAAGCTTTAAGTTTTTCACATTCTTTAGCATAGTCAATCTCATCCTGACAATACCCAATAAAACACATGATTGTTCCAAACAGTCTATTTAGTGCAGGGCGCTCTTTTATTTTTTCTTCCCAGCTTATAAATCTTCCTTTTTCTACAATACGCTTTCTATATGTCTTTGCGATTTCTGTTATTGTAGATTTTGTTGGATATACACGTACACATCTGTCATAACGCATTGTACCTAGTGAGTCTACTTGAAGGTTAGTGACCCATGTTTTTTCTTCCTTATCTTTACCTACCCACCATAAACAATCATCAGCAGTTTCTGCAGTGCAAAGCAAACCACCCTTCATTCCCATTATGCCAAACATAGCCATGTAGAATCCATGATGATATGCTTCCTGCATTCTTGACTCAAATGGTTCTCCTTTTCCATCCCAAAGCATCCCTTGCATAATCGGAAGCACATACTTCTTAATACCATTGGATGAGTTAAATGAACCCGGCAATGAGATTATTCCTATATTATTAGATATATTAGAAGGTATAACAATCTCTATATACTCAGAACATACAGTATATATAACTTCAACTGTCTCTTTACCTGCCATATATGTTAAACGTAGCTTATCATCACCTACCAACTCACCTTTAACTGCAATAAGTACTTTTAGTTCTGATTTATGTCCACCTTCATTATCTACCGCTCCATACACAAGGGTGTTTTCATCAATAGTCCATGTTTCACCAGTAACATAGTCGCTAATCGATAGTCCAGTGCCATTCTCTCTACAATATAATCCTAAATTTGAATTTTTTATGGATAACAAATTATTTCCTCCCCTAAACATCTCTCGTGATTTTTGAATAACTATAAACTTTTATTGATTCCGCTTTATATCCTAACTTTTTATAAAATTTAATTGATCTGAACAAGCTCTGGTTTGTTGCCAATAAAATATTCTTCTCTTCAATATATTAGTTTCTAAGACATTACCCTTTAACTGAACCCACTAGAAGCCCTTTAGCAAAATGTTTCTGAAGGAAAGGATAAACAAACATTATAGGTAAAATTGTAATTAATGTTATAGCCATTTTAAAACTCTGCGGTGTTGCCATTCTTGCAAAATTACTAGTAGTATTGCTCTGCATACTAGATACCGTCGCTGACATAGCTTGATAAAGCACATATTGGAGTGTATATAACTCACGATTCATGCTATTGTAAAGCTGGGTATCCATGAAAGCATTCCACTGTGCTACAGCATCAAATAGAATAACTGCTGCAATAACAGGTGTACATATGGGGAAAATAACTTTCCAGAAAATTATTATATCATCTGCTCCATCTATAGATGCTGATTCTTCTAATTCCTTAGGTAGACCTTCAATAAAAGTTTTAATCAATATCATATTAAATACAGAAAAGGCTGTTGGAATGATATAAACAAAAAAAGTACCGGGTAAACGTAGCTTATTCATTAGTAAGTACATAGGTATAAGCCCACTTGAGAAATACAGTGTTAATACAAAAAATCTCCTCAAAAACTTGATTCCCAACATATCATCACGGGTCATGCAATATGCAGCCATAGAGGTAAAAAACACCATAATGATTGGGCCAGCCACCGTTCTTGCTATGGAAATAAACAATCCTCTTAGGATAGCTGGATTAGCAAACGCAAGTTTATATGAATCTAGGTTGAAGCCCTTGGGTAAAAGGAGCAGTCCTCCAGATATTCGAGATGCATCACTAAGGGAATAACTAATAATATATACGATTGGATATATAAATATAATTAGTAATACTCCCATTACAAAATAATTTAAAATGTCAAATATAATACTGCTTATATCTCTTCTTTTCATACTATTCTCCTTTCTTACATAATACTTTTTCCAGTAGTTTTCTTCGATAATTTGTTAACAGAAAAGATGAGTAAAATACTTACTATGCTTTTTAGAATACCTACAGCTGTAGCATAGGGATAATTAGTCAGTTTAAGACCATATTTATAAATATACATATCAAGAACTTCCATTTTTTCCCAATTCATTGAATTAGTAAATAAAAAGTACATGTCCCAATTAGAATTTAAGATCCACCCACTATTTAAGATTAACAATACAACAAGGGTTGTCATCAGCCCTGGGATAGTTACATATTTTATTTTATGCCAACGATTGGCGCCATCAATTTCTGCTGCTTCATATAATTCTGGAGAAATTGAAGCAATTGCCGCAATAAAAATAACGCCATTATATCCTAATGTTTTCCAAAGATTTATAAATATAGCAAGTCCCCAGGCATATTTTGGGTCTCCAAGAAGATTTATACCATTTTCTAATATTCCCCACCTTATCAATGTCTCATTGAATACTCCATTGCTTACAGACAATAAAGATGAACTTATAGAATATACAATAACCCAAGAAATAAAAAAGGGGAAAAAAGATGCTGTTTGTACAAACTTAGTAAAGTGACGTGACTTCAATTCATTAAGCAAAATGGCAAATAACATTGCCCCCCCCAGACTGACAATGAGTATCCCAAAATTCATCATCAGTGTATTTCTAATTAAGTAAATATAGTCATCATTTGTAAAGAGAAATGACTTGAAATTATGCAACCCCACCCACGCTGACTCCCTTATGTCTAATCCTATTTTATAGTCTTTAAAGGCTATAATCCATCCTCCCAACGTACTATAATTGAAAACTAATACAAATAAAACCGCAGGTGATACCATAAGAAAGAGATATTTTTGTTTATATAATTGTTTAAATAAAAATTTTATATTGTGTTTGCTTGTAACTTCTACTTGATTCATTATCCAGGTCCTTCCTATAATATATTAAAAAAGAGTATTAAACACTCCGAGGTTTAATACTCCCTTCGTACTGCTAATCATTATTTATTAATACGCTATTTATTTACTATTTTCTATTTAGTCATCTTCGCTAGCTCTTCCATACCTTCAGCATAAAGTCTATTATATTCATCTACCACTTTCTCGGGTTGCAGTTTTCCATGCTCTTCAAGTAAAGTATTATAAATTGTTTCAAATTCTTCATCACTTTTTGCCATCATTAATTGAGACGAATATTTTATACGAAGATCTGTAATCCTAGCCTCTAAAGCCCCAAGTTCTGTACTAGGATTTACAGATACAGATGCTGCTACGCCTACAGTTACTCCTTCAGCATTATCCGTCCACCATTGCATACTATTTTCCCAGCCCATTGCTTTATATGCATCTGTTACACCCTGGGGAAGCAGTTCATCAGTAGTATTAACATCCTTTAGCAAATCATAAGGTTGCCCATCTACTTTAGATGAAGCTGCAGCATATCCTAACATGTCAACAATTGAAAATCCCTGCTTATACCAGTAGTCAGGATCGCTTGCTACTGAATTTTTAAATTCTTCAGTAGGAACTCTCTTACCATTTACTCTAGTATAGTGAATCCCTTCGATACCACTTTGAACTAATATTTGCCCCTCATCAGAAGCTATCCAATCCACCAGTTCCATAATTCTTTCAGGGTATTTCGCATTTTTAGTTATCGCAACCGTGTCAAAAGGTCTATTTGTAGCAAGCCTAACCGTACGTTTCTCATTATTGGCTATTTGCTTTGGTGATTTAATAGGAAGAAGTATATATTGTAAATCTGTTTTTCCAGATTTTTCAAATCCTTGATTAGCACCTGAAGCAAGCCAACGACAATACCAACTTGCCAAAGCTCTACCACTATTAATCTTTTCACCTACCTGATCCAATTTATCGGTAAAGGATTCTAGATCTAATGCACCTGCTCTGTATAATTTATTAAAGAATTGGAAACTTTCTTTAGTATAATCATTTTTAATCATATCCTCAAATTTTTTATCAGGGTCATTCCATATAACTGCTCCATTAGCCAGTTGAAGATACCCACCTTTTTCATACATAATGGGTGCAATTCCTGCCATTCCCCATGATTCACCAAAAGGAGCAGTCATACCAACATTTTTCTGACCATCTGTTTCTGGATGTTTCTTTATAAAGTCTCCTAATAATTTCACATAATCGTCAGCGGATAATATATTGGGCCAACCGGCTTCCTCCAATACATCCCTACGTACAAGGATGTCATTATTCTCAGGAAAGTTAGCTAAATCCTGTGGCATATAAATGTTCCAATTATAAAGCTTTCCATCACCACCACTGAGCCTCCATAAATCAATACTATCCTTATAAAACTCTTTAAAATTGGGAGAGTTATCAAGATAAGGATCTAAAGGTAACAATGCTCCTGCAGTTATATACTTGTCTACAGTATCCTGATCTTCAAGTCGTATAATTTCAGGATAATTACCCCCTGCCAACATCATATTCAATTGTTCCTTAATATTTTCACTTGTTGGAATTAGCTCAAATTCAATATTAAACTTTTCTTTTATTATTTTGAATATTGGTGTTTCACTACTATTTTGAACAACATTTGCTACTTGACTTCTTGTTAAAACTTGAATAGTATATAACTCTTTTGTATCGCTTTTTTCAGTTCCTAAACTATCGACTTGTTTAACCTCCTCTGTTTTAACCCCTTCTTTTGAGCAACCTGTCAAAATAACCGTAAACGTTAACACCAGCGCAAAAAATAATGAAAAACTCTGTTTTAATTTTTTTCTCATATAAACTTCCCCCATTCATTAATTTGTTTTTGGTATGTATTTGATTCTATACTTATTATCACATAAGCATCTGTATTTATCACCTAACTCATTTTAGATTAAGTATAAATATTTTAGGTATTTACTAAAATTTTGTATACTTATCCCTATATTCGTTTGGAGTGATGCCGACATACCCCTTGAAAACCCTATAGAAATATTTAGAGTTTGAATATCCGCAATTTTCTGCAATGTCATTTATTTTGTTGTTTGTACTAATTAACATATTTTTGGCTTTTTCCATTCTAACTTGAACAATATACTGTGTGAAAGTTTTACCTACTTTCAAACTAAATAAATTACTAATATAGGAATAGTTCATTGATAATTCATTAGAAACTTGAGCAAGATTGATACATTTATTATAATTATGCTTTACATATTTAAGAATATAATCAATATCATTATTATCACTGTCTTTTATCTTGTACTGTTGCATAAAATTATACATACTATCAATAATGCTTTTTACGGAAACTTTTATATTAAATGTCTTATTAGAATTCCGAATCATATTTCTTGCAGTGTTTATATCATAAATTCCAGGGTACTCTTCTACTGTATTTATATATAAATAGTCAATTAAATTTAAAAAGGATTCTTCAACATCACAAATGCTAAATAGTTCCTTTGTTAATTTAACAAATAACCTTGATAACATTTTGTCAAGCTCTCCTTTCATTCCATTGTTCATAAGTCCGAGTATTTCTGCACACATATTAATTTCGACTAGCGATGACGAACATTTTTTTATTTGGGAAAATAGATAAATATTACTATCTTTAAAAATACTTTCCTTTAATGCCATATCCGCTTGCCTATATAACTCTCTTAAAGAATGTAAACCAATCCTTGTTTCACTTATCCCACAATTTTGGATGAATTTATTAGAATTTTTTATATTATTATAAATGTTATTTGTCAATATATCTATTTTTGAAGTAATAAAACTAAATATATATATTATCTTATCAATTCCATTACAAAATGAAACAAAAGTATATTCTTCTGATTTCAGGAGAACGTCTATAAATACTTTGTTATTTATTGCCTGTTCTTGACTCATTCCACTTGTATTAAACACTGCTACCATAAAAGTAGACATATTAGAACCTATACATAATCCATCAAAAATCTCCTCTATATTTATAAATACATCTTTTCCGTTCAAATACTCAAATAAGAGAATATATATATATTGATTTTTCAATTCATGGTTATTTATTAAAATATTTTTATCTTTCATGATTGAGTTTGTAATAGCTAAAAGCTTAGAGAATAATTCACTTTTTAATACCGGCTTTAATATATAATCATCTACTTTGTATTTGATTGCCATTTGAGCGTATTGAAAGTCATTATACGCTGAAATAATAATTACATGACTTTCCAAATTTTCTTCTCTTACTTTACTTATAAAATCTAAACCACCTAATCTAGGCATAACTATATCCACAAGAATGACATCTGGTTTGTTTTTTCTAGCTATATCCAATGCCCCAAAACCATCACTAGCCTCAAATATATGGTTTACATCAATTTGCATTTCTAGAATCATTTTTTTTATATCCATTCTTACAAGATCTTGATCATCAACCACCAGAATATCAATCATAAGTTTCACCTCTTTCAATAATTTGTAGTCTTTTATGTACACTTTTATTTTATTTCTTAATTACAGGTATTTTAAGTGTCACACAACTACCAATACCATAAGAACTTTCAATCTCCAAACCATTAGTAAACCCATAATTCATATAAATTCTTTCAATAATATTTCTCAAACCAATACCATTCCCTTTGGTTTCTAATCTATAATCCCTTTTATTTAAATCTAGATATTCCTTAAGTTCATTCATTCTAAGTTCTGAAATACCTAAGCCATTATCTTCAATCATTATATAAATGTAATCACCTTTACGCCTTATATCAATAAAAATAAAACAGTTATTAGTGGTTTTTTCAAACGCATGATTTATACAATTTTCAACCAAAGGTTGCAAAGTAAATTTTATAATAAGATATTGATCAAGTATTCCACTTAATTCACTGCATACGTTAATGTCTAAATCTATTCTAGCTTTTGTCATTAAATTATAGATTTCTAAATATCCTGTGGCATTCTTTAATTCATCTACCAGTGTTACATATTTCTGTTTAATTGAAACATTATATACAAACAAATTCATGATTTTTACAATCATTTGGGATATCTCAGGTTTATTATTTATTTCAGAAGTAAGCCTTACCATGTCAAGTGCATTACACATAAAATGAGGATTCATTTGATTTGCCAAGGAATTATAAATAGCTTCTTGTTCTAAAATATTAGCTTCTTTTAGTTTGTCTAGAAGACCTTTAATCCGTTTTACCATTTCATTGAAATTTTGCGAAAGATTATCAACCTCATCAGATCCGGAAATTTTACAAATAGTATCAAGGTCCCCTCTCTTAACCCTATCCATTGCGGTTGTAAGGTTTGTTAGTTTCCCAAGAATACCCCTAATTAAGAAAAATTCTAAAAAATACAGCATAATAGCAGTTCCTAAAATAACACCAATAATTGTCAGCTTATAGCTGTTACTTAAATTAAACAATTTTTCAGGAGTATACAAAACAATCCAATTGCTAATTTCTTCAACATACGCCTTTGCTACATAATACTTATTACTATCTGAAGTAAAAGAGAAAAAGCTCTCAGAATTGTGTAACTCTTGCTTTGTTACTCCTTTAAAACCAGGCTTACTACTATATAGTTCAGAAGCCTCGTTTGTTACTAAACTATTTATTGAAAATTGCATTTTTTCATTATTAATTAAAGTGTCCAATAAGATTGATTCAAGCATATCAATCTTTATTACACCAATCATTTTATTAAGAGAACCGTAGATTGGACGGTATAAGCTAAGTATTTTGTACTTACCTAATGCATTTGAAGATAAATAAGATTTTTCAATATGTATGCTTTCAATATACATATCTTCGTATATGCCTTGACTGCCTGGTCTAAGATCCTTAAATTTTTTTTCCCAAGTACCATCCTGAAATCCCGGATCATAGATGACAAGGCCAGCAGCATTTTGAAGTTGTGTATTACTATGTACCACTGTAATCTTATAAATATTCCTATTATGTACTTTGATGGATTCCAACTGGGGGATAATATTGTTTATAAGTGTATCTACTCTACTCTGGTCGGTATTATCAACAGATTGGAGGATGTTAATCAAGTTTTTATCCCACCTTATGGTATTAGTAGATTGTTTGCAGGAGTCTATTTTCTCCAAAATATTTTGTTCCATTTGCTTGACTTGGTTTTCTATTAGCCAAAAAAAATCTTTTTTTATGCTTTGTTGAATATAAAAATTTATAGTTAAACCTCCAACTATTAATAGAATCATTATTATAGTGAAGTAAGATAGCGTAAGCTTTTTTATTATGCTAGATTTTATGCTAGATAATATTCCCATAGCTTAACCTCCTCTGTTTTCCATATAATGTAGTGCGTCAAAATATAGCTTTATGAAACTGCCATTCTAAGTTTAAGCGATGGAGCATAGGATTAACTGTATTTTATTTTTATTAAGTTTGACCTACCATAATTATACTATATTATTATAGATATAGGCTGGTATCACGTAATGAATGACATCAAAATATTACCTATACCAAGATAAAAGAGAGACCTGCTAAATTAGCTGGGATTGCCTCTGAAATAGCTAAATGTGCTCTATTATAAATAACTGATGAAGCTCTTTGAAAAGGGCATTGACTGCTGCTTGCCCTATATTGTGTTTTGGAAGTTTAGTTTCAAATCTAGCATCTAACCCAAAGTTTGAAAGTGATACGGCAACGTTTGCTTCGCCGCCACCATAAGTTGCTTCAAAGTTGGCTATTTTTTTTGTAGTAAGTGAAATGCAAAACCACCCTTATCACCTTTTATATAAATGGCAACCCTATTGCCTTTATCATCATACTTAGCTGAGTCTTCATCAAACTCTACGTTCCTAGCTTTCAAATAATTGATAGCTCTCTGTAAGTAATTTGTTTTGTAGGCTACATGCCCATTTGCACCTAAATAAGGTGCCTTAAGCACTTCAACTCCATTACCTACAAAGAGTGAACTGTTGCCATCATTAATAGGCTGATTAAATAAACTCGCAATATCGTCTGCTACTTTTTTTGCCTCATCTGCTGATGCTGTATTAATGCCTATATGAGCAAGTTCAAACCCTAACATTTCTGATACGGCTTCACGTGTCAGTTCTGTGATTTTATCAAATTGTCCACTGTTAATAAGGCCTGTATCTACCATCCAGACTCCGCCGCATGCGATGACTTTATCAAAGGATAAGTACTCATTAAGATTTTTAACAGTTATACCTCCAGTAGGCATAAACTTCATAGTTGTATACGGTGCTGCCATCTCCTTAATCATTTCAACCCCACCCGAAGCTTCCGCTGGGAAGAACTTAACAAGTTCTAATCCAAGCTCAATAGCTCGTTCTATATCAGAAGGATTGATACACCCTGGTATAATAGGTATGCCTTTATCCACGCAGTATTTAACCACTTTAGGATTAAATCCAGGGCTTACTATAAAGCTGGCTCCCGCCTCTACTGCTTGATCGACCTGCTCTGTTGTAAGTATAGTACCTGCTCCAACTAACATTTCTGGCAAATGAGTAGTAATTGTTTTGATAGCTTCTTTAGCACATGCGGTTCTAAAAGTAATCTCTGCTATTGGAAGACCTCCCTTACATAACGCCTTTGCAAGCGGGAGTGTATCTTCTACCCTGTCAATTTTAATAACCGGAACAATTCCAAATGCTTCTAATTTATTTAAGATCTGCTGCATACTTGTACCTCCTATATTCTAGTTTCTTATTTTTTACTTTTACTTTTACTTTTACTTGCTTTTTATTTTTCCCTATTTTTACGTAATTCTTATTTCTTACTTACGCAACTTTCCCACCACAAATACATTTATTGAAACAAAAATGCACCTTAATCTGTTAAAATGTAATTATGACAAAACATTTATGAATCCAGATAAGAAAGGTGCATCCCCTATTGATACAGTATTATGACTCACCTAAAAAGGCAAAAAATGCTTTACTATCCACACTAAAGGATTTAAAAAATCTTTAAAATATCTTTATCATCTTTTATAAATACTGGTATAGTTTCTAGCGTTGTCTTACATTCTACACTGCTCCCACCTTCAAATGTCTCTTTTGTAAAGGCATGCGTCCATTTAGCCCCCCTTGGTAAGTATACTTTCCTTGAACTTATTCCTTCATATAAAATAGGAGCCACTAGAATGTCTGGTCCAAATAAATATTCATCTTCAATTTCCCATGCTTTGCTATCTTCTGGAAAATCATAAAATAACGGTCTCATAGGTGGTATCCCTTTTTCATGAGCTTTCTGCATTTGTTCTTTGATATATAATTTCATGCTTTCACGTAAAGTTAAAAACTTTGTAAGAATGGGATAAGCCTCTTCCCCATAACTCCATACCTCATTTGCTGCCCCTGTTTCACATATGCCTCCACCCAGTTTGTTCGGTGTCACCGGTGGAGCAACAGGTTCTCTAAAACCATGTAATCTCATAACCGGACAAAATGTTGCATACTGGAACCATCTGATAAAGCACTCTCTAAAGCTTGCATCATCCGGATCCCCTCCATGGAAACCTCCAATATCTGTAGTCCACCACGGAATGCCTGCAATGCCCATGTTAAGGCCTGCTACAAGCTGATTACGCATTGAGCGAAAGCTTGAGTGTATATCTCCTGACCATACGAGTGCACCATAACGCTGACTCCCCGCCCATGCACACCTTAATAAATTAATAATGTTTTCCTGTCCTTCTTTCTCCATTCCTTCATAAAGCATCTGCGCATACATAGCTGGATAAATGTTTCCAACCTGTACATTCGGTCCAAGATAATATCTATAATTATCAAAATCATAAGCCTCATATTCTGGTTCGGCTTCATCCAACCAGAAGGTTTTGATCCCCTTATCATAATAATTTTTCTTAATCTTACTCCAAACAAATTCTCTTGTATGCGGATTAGTTGCATCAATAATAGCACTATTGCCCTTATATAAAAATTGAGGACGCACACCACGTTCAGTTCTAATCAACATCCCTTTTTCAATCATCTCCTGATAGTTCTTAGACCTTCCTTCAACTGTTGGCCAGATTGAAATCATAAGTTCTATGCCCATTTCCTTAAGTTCTTTAACCATTCCTTCTACATCTGGCCAGTATTGTTCGTCGAATTGCCAATCTCCTTGATTGGTCCAATGAAAAAAATCTATTACAATTACAGATATCGGTAATTTTCTTCGTTTATATTCTCTTGCGACATTCAAAAGTTCCTCTTGTGTGCGATAACGCAGTTTGCATTGCCAAAAGCCCATGGCATAATCTGGCATCATCGGAACTTTACCTGTAGCATTTGCATAAGCTTGTTCTATTTCATTTGGGGTATCCCCTACTGTAATCCAATAATCTAATTCTTTAGTTGCATGGGCTTTCCACTGTGTTATATTTTTTGAAAAGTTAACTTCTCCTATAGCTGGGTTATTCCATAAGAAACCATAACCTGTATTTGACATTAAAAAGGGTACACTTGCCTGTGAATTACGCTGTGCTAGTTCAAGTGTACAGCCTTTTAGATTTAAAAAGTCTTGTTGGTATTGCCCCATGCCATAGAGTTTTTCATCTTTATTCGATTCAAAGCGCATAGTCAGGGTATAGTCTCCCCCTAAAATAGGTTTGAATTCTCTTGCCGTAACCATAAGAGCACTGCAAAACTCTGAATTTAAATTTTCTCCTATAGTCGTTTCTTCCTTAAACTCTTCAATACCCCGTGTACGCACGTATTCTTCAAGAATGATCTCATTTTTTTGGTTGAAAAATTTGATTTTTCCACTATTAGACATAACAGCGTTTATCTTCCCATTACTTATGACTGCATTAGAGTCATAAATATGTATCTTAGGATTGCTTAAACTTTGGTCCGGGTTTAATAGTGCCCAGTTTTGAGTATCATCAAAGGCCATATTCTTAGTCACTCTCACTCTTAAACTATTTTCTCCCCAAACTTCTATACGTACCTTTTCACTATCATATTCCCATAGCAATTTGTTATTCTCTATTTTAAATAATCTATTCATATGACTTCTCCTTGTATAATATATTTTAGTTGATAAAGGAAATCTATAATACTATGAAAAAATTATCCCTCTACAATCCTCCAACTTTCAGGGAGGATTGAATCAACTTCATCGATTACAATATGGTCTATTCCCTTTTCATTGCCATAAACATCTTTACCAAAATTTGCAATTATTTTTGTTCCATCTGAAAACGTTGTTTCCTGAACGCAACCATCATCAGAGAGGAATCTAAAATTTATCATTTCAAGCTTTCCAATTTTTCTATGAAGGTTTGCTACTGGAAGAGCTTCTTTTAGTGCAACCTGAACTTCTGGATCTTCAAATCTATACTTATAAATGTAGGTTTCCGTTCCTCTTCCGGTGTACCCGTATTGTGCTCCAAATGGAAATACGTCTGGGGGACAACCATATAAGGCATCCATGGCCGCCATCAGTCTTGGTTTGCCTCCTCCGTATTCAAAATTCTCAAGCCATCTTGTTTTTGAACGCCACGGCACATTATAACTGTGAAGTTCCCACCAGGAGTGAATCATACTGTCATGATATATAAGCATTGTGAGAGGTATTGGCCAAAATGGGAAATATCCATACTGTGGCCATGCTTTTACGGAACCAAAATCTAATTCATTTGAAAACGCATCACTAAATCCTTCAGAACTAATTGCCATACCTTTAGACTGTCCTGCTCTAAATACCTTTTTCAAATGATCTCTAGATTCTGTTCTTGTCATAGGTCTTCTTAGGTGTGATGGATGGTCTTCTGCATAGCATTCCCTAAGAGCAGCGCAGCTTAAAACATCAAAGTGATCCCATGTCATGTCAGCTATATCCGTTTTTAAAGCATTTTTTTGAAATTCTTCTATAAAACTATTACATACCCAATACCATTTTTGATCATC
Organism: uncultured Clostridia bacterium; assembly: GCA_937921505.1. Lineage (GTDB taxonomy): Bacteria > Bacillota > Clostridia > Lachnospirales > Cellulosilyticaceae > FMMP01. The sequence goes on from CAKZUB010000044.1 coordinate 76,214, forward strand.
GATTGCCCAATTTGGTACCATTTCTCCCCGATGGTTTTTCATAAACATTTTTTGTGTTTGTTCTTCATTGTCATTTAATGCTTCATTAAGCCATGTCCATGGCGCCATGCCATATCCAAGCGTTTTTATTTCATCAACTTCTTTTTCACTTAAGTTAATGGTTGATTTGCCTCCCATGTGAATCCCTTGACTATAAATATTAAATCTTCCAGGATATAGCAGTGCTCTGTCAAATCCATAGTCTTTAAGTTTTTTACAGTTATCAACGTAATCAATATCATCCTGACAATAACCTATATAGCACATCAAAGAACCAAATAGGTTTTCCAAAGCTGGGCGCTCAGCAATCTTTTCTTCCCAGCATTTAAATCTACCCTGTTCTATAATTTTATTACGGTAAGCCTTTGCTATTTTAGTGATATCAGAATCTGTGAGGTAGATTCTCCCTACTCTTTCATATCTCATTGTTCCTATAGAACTAATTTGTATATTGGAAGCCCAGTACCTTCCTGATTCTTCCTTTCCAATCCACCACCATAAGTCATCATAGGTTTCTGATGTAAATAGAAGCCCTCCTGTTTCACTCATATAACCTATAAAAGGCATTGTAAAACCAACGTGAGCAGACTCTGGTCTTAAATTTTCAAAGGGTTTTCCACTTCCATCCCAGAGCATGCCCTGCATAATTGGCAAAAGCACTTTAAGATTTTCTCCTTTGGGATTAAATGATCCTGGCATAGAAACTGAACCTATAAAATTTACAACTTCAGGCACAGGAATTCTAACTTCTATATAGTCTTCTTTAAGTATGTATATCGTTTTAACTACAGCGTCCCCTGCTTTAAAAGTCAAAACTAAAGAGTCACTTCTCTCAATCTCTGCATTTATAGGTATGAGTGAATTAAATTTAAGCTCACCGTTATACATATCATTGTACATTTCAGTCCCATAAACTATGGTTTTTTCATCTATTATCCATCTAGTCCCTCTTTTTAGATCAACCACTATAAATTCATTACCCTTATCTTCGCAAGTTAACATAATGTTTTTGTTTTTTATTTGTAACATACCTCACCTCATTATAATTTACTAGTAAACCTTTTCAATACATCCTTGAAAATAATAAGTATTATAAATCTTTTCAAATTCTTCATCATTCTTTGCCATCTACTCTAGTATAGTGAGTCCCTTCGATACCACTTTAATTTTTTTCTCATATAAATTCCCCCATTCATTAATTTGTTTTTTGTATATATTTGGTTCTATAATTATTATCACATAAGCAATCTGTATTTATCACCTAACTCGTTTTAGATTAAGTATAAATATTTTAGTTATTTACTAAAATATTGTAACTGTTCAGTCATACTTTCAAAACAATGAAATGCTTGTGGATAACCGATAACTTTAACATGTCTTAGAAACTACATTTCCACCTAAGAATTTAGTCCTCAACTGGCATATTTACCCTTCATCATACTATTTGCAAAAAATATTCTTCAAACACTAAAGCAGCTGCTCCAATAGCCCCTCCAATTTCTGCAAAGTGAGCTTTACGATATACAATTTCCGGAGCAAACTGTGGTAAAATATTTTTAGCGATTACATGCTGTATAGGTTCTAACATATAATCACTACGTTCAAACATCTCTCCTCCAAAAATTAGCATTTTAGGATTCAAAATATTTATACAGTTGGCTAATGCAATACCAAGATAATGTGAGATTTCATCTGTAATGTTTAGCGCAATCTTATCATTTTGTTCAGCAGCACTTAAAATGCTGTGAATATCTACTTTAGATAAATCTCCGTCAACCATTTCATAAATGATCGAATAGGTCCCACTTTCGAGAGACTCTATCACACGATTTACTATTTCTTCTGAAGTGGCAATAGTACGTAAGCAGCCATAATTGCCGCATGGACAAGGCTTCCCACCCTGGCTCACAACACTATGTCCAAGTTCTCCTGCCAAACCTAAGTGACCTCTTACAAACCTGCCGTCAGACATAATCGCTGTTCCAATACCAGCTCCAATTTGCACATAAATAATGTCATTGCATTTAGCAATGTCTTCATCTAATCTTTCAGCTAGTAAATTTAACGGTGTTGAATCATCAATAAATACGGGAAGTTGATATCTGCTTTGAACTATTTCTTTTATGGGAATATTGACCCAACCCTGTAACTGTGAAGATGCTAAAATAACACATTTTTCTCTATCAATCATTCCTGTAAAAGAAATACCAATGCCTATAATATGTTTTTCTTTGAAAAGATTAAATATTTCATCAATTCCTTCAAACATCATATCAATAATTTGATTGGGAGTATCAGTTTTTTTTATTGATTTTTCTATTTGATATATAATATTAAAAGCGGTATCCGTAAGAAGAATCAGAACACGTTTTGCCTGTATATCTGCACTCATTGCATAAAATTGGCTACTATTTAATGCTAACAATTTAGTTTTATGCGTATTGTTGTCTGATTTAGAGACTTCCACAATCAATCCCTCATCTAAAAGTTTCTTAGTAATCTCAGTAATTGTTGCCAGACGGATGTTTGAGATTTTTTTGATTTCTGTTCTTAAAATGGGTGCGTTCTTTCTGATTAAATCAAATATAACTTTTCTGTTAGTGTTATAAACACTTTGTTTTCCGAATGTACTCATAGTTTTACCTCTTATACTCTATTATTTTATACAACATTCCTATACTACTTTCACATACCATTTAAGTTTCTTAATAAGCTACTTTTAATTATAACAAAAACAAATAAAAATTCAATAAAAATTTACTCGAAAGTAATTTTTTTATACTTATATTTTCTAAAATCAATAAAAATTTACTTTTATTGATTTTTCCTATTGATTGTTAAAAATTTCTATGCTAATATTCAAATTATAATTATACGAAATACTTGCATGTTTTTAATCTAGAAAATTTATAACGTATTAAAATGCATTACTAATGCCGTTATTAAGGAGCGTAAAAAAATGATAGTAGATATACATACTCACTTTTTAAACTTTGAACAACATTGCGGTAATCAACTACGTCAAGACATGAAAAGATGTAATATAGAAGAAAAGCAATGGACTTATTCTGAAGAGGATTATTTAAACGGAACAAAAGCAGCAGACAAAGTCATTGTGTTTGGATTAAAGGCTACTAAAACCGGATGGGATGTGAAAAATGAATATGTAGCTGATTTCGTAAGTCGTCATAGTGAAAAATATATTTATTTTGCATCTATAGACCCCTATCAACCAGATTTCATGCTAGATTTGGTGTATAATCACAAACAGCTTAAATGTCAAGGTGTAAAGCTAGGGGCTATTTATCAAGGCGTTCACCCTTGTGACAAAAGATATTATGAAATATATGATTATTGTGAGAAAAATAATCTTCCGATTATAACACATATGGCAGCCACTTTTTCGAGTGGTGTTCCTCTTGATTATGCCAGACCATTCCATATGGATCAGGTAGCGTGTGATTTCCCTCACTTGAAACTCATTTTAGCACATTTAGGGCATCCATGGGAGTCAGAGACACTGGCGATTATCCGCAGACAGGAAAATGTTTATGCCGATCTTTCTGCACTTTACTATAGACCTTGGCAATTTTATAATGCTATGCGATTAGCTGTCGAGTATGGTTGTTGCAATAAAATATTATTTGGATCTGACTTTCCCGCAACTACCACCGAGAGCTCAATTGCTGGAATTAGAAACTTAAATAATTTGGCAATCAAAGCCAACTTACCTCTTATTCCTACTGATTTGATAGAGGGCATCATAGGCCGCAATACACTAGATTTAATTTATCCTACTCATAAACAATTATTTTAAAGAAAGGATTGGTGTTTAGTATATGAAAGCACTAGTATTAGAAGATAAAGAAAAACTTGTTATGAAAGATGTCCCAAAACCTATACCCAAGAGTGATGAATTACTTATTAAGACCAAAGCCTCAACCATATGCACCTCAGATATTATTGATATCCAGCACAACCCCTTCGGTATTGAATTTCCGATGATTATAGGACACGAAGGGGCGGGAATTGTTGTGGCCATGGGAGATGAAGTAACTGAATTTAAGTTAGGCGATGAAATTACTGCACATCCTGTTATTGCATGTGGTGAATGCGAATCATGCCTTAGAGGTCTTTCGCATTTATGCGATTGCATGGAGCATCTCGGTTTAAATCATGGTGGCACTTTTGCAGAATATTTTACTATACGTAAGGACAGAGTTAGAAAAAAACCCGATAACATGAGTTTTCCTCAAGCAACACTTATGGAGCCAATGTGCGTATGCATCGAAGCAGTTAAGCGTGCAAATGTTCAGCCTGGTCATCGCGTTTTAGTCATAGGTGATGGTCCGTTTGGCATTATGATAAGCAATATCTGCAGTACCATCAATGATACTCAAGTTATTCTCTTGGGCAGACATGAATTTAGAATGAATCATGCCAAAAATGCTATCAAAGTTAATGGTAACGCGTATCCAGATGTCTATAAAAAAATCATGGAAATTACAGATGGAAAAGGCGTTGATAGTGCTGTCTTATGTGTAGGAACAAATGTGGCGCTTGATACTGCTGTTGAGTGCTTACGTTCTAGAGGGACATTGTCAATATTCTCTGGCATTCATGGAAAAGCATCCATTGATATGTTTAGAGTTCAGGTAAAAGAGCTTAATCTGTGTGGTAGCTGTAATGATATGGATTATTTGGATGATGCACTTTTATCCCTTTCAAATGGAGATGCTGATGGTATCATTACACATGAATTTCCATTTGATGAATATCAAACAGCATTTAGAATGGCAACTTATAGTAAATCAGATGCACTCAAAATAACCTTATGTTTTTAAATTAAAATGAGGAAGTGATTAATTTGCGCATAACAGATGTAGAAGGGATTATACTAAAATCCCCAACAGAATATTTAAATCCTGAAGCTAGTGAAGAAGCTAGCGGTGTTGCTTATTGTTTTTTAATTAAGGTCAGTACAGATGAGGGCATAACCGGTTGGTCTGATGTCGAAACAGCACCCCATGTTGCTGCCTCCGTTATTTCATCCCCTGAAACTGGCTGTCAGATGATTGATGGACTTAAAAGTCTTGTAGTTGGGGAAGATCCATTTGAAACTGAAAGACTTTGGGATAAGGTATACCGCGGGACAATCTATTACGGAAGGCGCGGAGTAGCTTTGCAAGTATTATCTGGCTTTGACATTGCTTGCCATGACATTATTGGTAAAGTAACACAGAGACCTATCTATAAAATTTTGGGCGCTGGCTATAGAGACAAGGTTCGTGCCTATGCCTCTACTCTATTTAGACCTACCCCTGATGATATGAAAAAAGCCTGTGAATACTATCTAGCAAAAGGATTTACTGCTATAAAATTTGGTTGGGGGGTATTCGGTCAAGATCGAAAAAATGATATAGCTCTTGTAAAGGCAGCAAGAGAAGCTGTCGGCAATGACATTGAAATATTAGTGGATGCGGGCTGGAAGTGTAACAGAAGCGCCTATGATGCTATTGAATTACTAAAGCAATTAGACGAATACCGCATATTCTGGTTAGAAGACTTTTTACATCCTGAATGTTATGAAGGCTACCAAAAGGTAAAAGAAGCAAGGGTGTCCACAAGGCTTGCCGCTGGCGAACAAGAATGTACTGGCTGGGGATTTAGAGAACTTATTCAAAAGGGAAAAATCGATGTAGTGCAACCAGATATATCCAGATGCGGTGGCTTTACGCAAATACGTAAGATTATGTGGGAAGCAGAGGTAGCAGGTGTAGATGTTTGTCCTCATGCATGGCTGACTGACCTCTTAACTGCTGCAAGTCTGCATGTAAATGCAGCACTTCCACGCAGCCTGTTTTTGGAGTACAACGTAAGCAGTAGCCCTATGCTTAGGGAAATAATCAAAAACCCCATCGAAATAGATAAAAACGGAATGATGTCTGTACCACAACTACCCGGTTTAGGAATAGATATAGATGAAGCTGCTGTTAAGAAATTCAGAATAAATTAAGAGAATAGCAGGTATTGAATATGATATATAACATTGATATCCCTTATGATAAAGTAGCAATTTGGTTTCTAGGTCAGGCTGGTTATTACATAAAATCATGTGGTAAAACCGTATTGATTGATCCCTATCTAAGTGATAGTGTAGGAAAGCTTGATCCTCGTTTCTCAAGGATAACACCCATACCTGTCGATCCTCAAAAATTAAGTGTAGATATTTTTATCGTTACTCATAATCACTTAGACCACTTAGATCCAGAAACAATAGAAAGATATGGCACAAATAAAGAGACGCTATTTATTGCACCTCATTTGACTATCCCCCATTTGCTCCGGCTAGGAATAAAGAGCTGCAATATCCAAAGAATTGATTGTGGGGAAACAAAAAACATTGATGGCATTGAGATTACAGGTATTTTTGCACTTGGAACTTCAAAGGATGTAATTGATACAACGGGTTACCATATAAAATTTAATAATGGAAAATCTATTTATCATACCTCTGATACTTCTTGGTGTAAATTATTGGAAGAATCTGCAATTTATGCTGATGTTATGCTGGCATGTATTAATGGAAAATATGGCAATATGAATGCACAAGAGGCTGCACAGCTTGCCAAAATTCTTGATGTTAAATATGTAATGCCAAACCATTATGATGTAATGGCACTCAACAGCGAAAATCCAAAAACGTTCTCTTATATATGTCAGACAATGGGCATAGAAGAAAAATGCAAAATACTTGATGTAAATAAAACATTTATTTTTTAATTTAAGGAGGCTATTAAAATGCAAGAAGCAGATAAAAAACTTTTTGATTGGATAAAACAAAATTTGTATACAGCCGCAGTATGTGATATTTTAGACTCACTTGGATACAGAAATCAAGCAATGCACCACCGCTTACGCCCTCTTGATGAAAACTGCTGCTCAATTGTTGGAAGAGCAAGAACCTTACACTGGATGAAAATTGATTATATTGTAGAAGATAATCCTTATGGCATGGAAATCGAAGCAATAGATTCACTAGGCGAGGGGGATGTTGCCGTGCATTCCACCGACTACGCTGGCTCAAATGCGCCATGGGGGGAATTAATGTCCACCATTTCAAAGAGGAAAGGCGTTGCGGGTTGTATCTGTGACAGTCAAATCAGAGACTGTGTTAAAATTAAACAGCTTCAATTTCCAGTATTTTATACTGGCATACGACCACTTGATAGTAACGGTAGAGGCCGAGTTATGGCGTATGATGTCCCTATAAAATGTGGTGATATTTTAGTAAATCCAGGGGATATTGTTTTTTGTGACTTTGATGGAGTAGTAGTTATTCCCCAATCATTAGAAGAAAAAGTGTTCCAATTAGCAAAAGAAAAAGTAGATCTTGAAGATTCATCAAGAATCGAATTGATGGCTGGAAAGTCCTTGCGCGAAGTATATGATAAATATGGTGCACTTTAATATTAATAACTCATTTGAAGGGAGGGCTTGAGCTGTGTTTTTCTATACAGATGAAATATATATACAACATCACAGCTCCTTTATATGTCAAAATTAATTCAAAACATAACTAAAAATAATTTTTCTCCTTATGGCTATGTCTTAGACTTTTCTGATAATACTACAGATGAATTTGAAATTATTGTAAAAGAAAGTGAAAGCCCCTGGAGAATGGCAGTTTATAGACCTCATTCAAGAGATTGTGATTTTTTAGAAAATCACCCTGACTCCATGGAAAGTTTTGAACCAACAAAGGGGATTTCACTTCTCATTGTAGCAGAAAAAAATACCCCAAATAATTTTAGCGTGTTTTTGCTAGATAAACCTGTTTGTCTATATAAGGGAATATGGCATAATGTTATGGCATTATCTGAAGATGTCCTTATCCGTGTCACTGAAAATCTTGAGGTTGAGAGTGAATATCATTATTTTGATAAGAAAATCGAAGTTTTAATAGAAGGCAAATAACTATCCGGTCAATGCTGTCAATTACTATCCTTTTGCTGTCTGAATTCTGGGTTCCATTATAACTGAAAATGGTCTAGGAAAGTTATTCTTTCCTAGACTATAACAATTCTTCCTATATCTTTAGTCTGTTAATATTTTTAAACCTTTTTCTGGCTCTTCTAACGGAAAATACTCTAGCCCAATATAACCATCATATCCTGTACCCTCTATAGCTTTAAAGATTGAATCATAATTTAATTCTCCATTATATAACTCATGTCTTCCTGGATTGCCTGCTGCATGAAAGTGTCCTATTTTATCTATATTGCTTGTAATTCTTCTGATAAGGTCCCCTTCCATAATTTGTTGGTGATAGATATCAAATAATACTTTTACATGCTTACTATTTACTTCCTCAACAATATCAAACGCTTCATCAGAGCTGTCTAGATAATATCCTATATGATCAATTCGCGTATTAAGGGGTTCTACTAATAAAGTAATATCATTAGCTTCAAGTATGGATACACAAGATTTTAATCCATCTACTAAAGATTGATGCTGAAGCAACCTACCTTCTCCTGAATCATTTCCCGTCTGGGTAATAAGTTGTTTGCACCCTAATTTTTTGGCTACTACTATAGATTCTTCTAGACCTTTTATGTACTCATTTCTTTGCACTGGATCTGTCAAGCTAATAAACTTTGTGCAAAAAGCCGCAATAGTTATCTTTAGCTCTTCTTTTACTTTTTGTAGTTCTTCTAAATCTTTATCCCACCATGTCCAAAATTCAATATTGCTATGCCCACTTTCTTTTATTTTTTTTAACGATTCGCTAAGATTTTGTCCACTATATAATGCATCTACACATACTGATATTTTCATATACCTTCGCCCTTTCATTTCGTGAATTGTTCACTTTTCACTTATGGCTTTATTATATCAGTTATAAGTGTTCTTTTAAGGGGAAAAAATCATATTTCCATTAAAGTTTATAGTAATCGAAGCTTCTAGACCAGTATATATCTCTTTTGCAGCCCAGCCTATTGAAAAGTTATTTCTCAGCATATTAATCTTTTTAATTTTTTCTACGCATCCTTTTAACCCGTTAGGAAAACGCACCTTGTCTGCATCAAAGGAGCTGAGTGCATAGTCTTCGGCATCAGACCAGCCACAGTCAATAATTGTCCATCGAATAGGAACTTTCTTTTCTCTCATTTTTTTCAGTTTAAGAATCATGTTTTCTTCGCTGATTTCATAATAAAAGGCATCCCAAGTAACTCCATCGCATAATCTGAAGCATTAATATTGAGTTCGTAGGGTTCTTCTCCTATACAACCGCAAAGTAATAGGGAGCTAAAGTTTGCAAAACCACCAATATTGTTGCCTAGCTATCTTAAGTTTAATACTATTTAATAGCGCTATCAACCATACCCTGAATAAAATACTTTTGCAGAGATAAGAACAGTATAATAACAGGCAATATTCCCATAAGTGCTGCTGCTGCTGCCGCATTAACATTACTGGAGTTTTGCGCGAAGAAACTCGCTATCGTTAGCGTGATGGTTTTAATTTTTGGTGACTGCAACATATAAAGTGAAAATTGGTAGTCGTTCCAGCAACTGATTCCTGTAAGAATAACGACTGATGCTGTAATCGGTTTAAGCTGTGGCAAGACAACAAGAAAAAATGTTTTAAAAGGCCCACAACCATCTATTGACGCCGCTTCATCAAGTGTATCAGGAATTGCTGAAATAAAGTTTGTATATAAGAATATACTCATAGGGAGCTGAAAGGTTGTAATAATGACAATAATTCCCCAATAAGTAGAAGTTGCTTTTAACCCTGCCATAATAGTGTAAAGTGGAACAAGGATACTAAGTGGTGGCACCATCATAATACCAAGTATAAAGGCTTTAATGCCACCATTAAACTTAGTACGATTTCTAGCTAATGGGTAGGCAGCTAAAGCCCCTAAAATAGTAATGAGTACGATGCAACTTGCTGTAATAATTGCTGTATTATAAAGTCCTGCCAGCATATTTCCTCTATTTATTGCAATTTCGAAGTTTTGTTTATAAATATACCCCGGCAATATCCACCTTGAAGTCACATCCCTTGGTGACTTTAGGGCCATGCCGATCAGAACGTACATAGGTGCAATATGAATGAAAACAATAAAAATAGAGAGTGGTGTTCTCCAAATTGCGGCTCTTTTATTATTTTTTACCATTACATCTCTACCTCCTTTTTATCAAAGTAGCGTACAATAATATTACTGATTATTATAATAAATATAAAGGTAAAGATACCTATTGTAGCTGAGTAACCTGCGTGTTGTCCTTTAAAGTACACATTGGTAACCATCGTTGATAAAGAGTGCGTCGCATACCCTGGACCTCCTGCTGTAAGCGCCATAATAATATCAAAGAGTTTAAGACCTCCAATAAGATTGATTATAACAGCTGAGGAAATGGCTGGTACAAGAAGTGGCAGAGTAATATATTTAAACTTACCCCATGCATTAACCCCATCTATTGATGCTGCTTCATAATACATCTCCGATATATTTTGAAGTCCTGCAAGATAGATAACCATTGAGATGCCTACAAACTGTAAGATGTTAATAAGTGTCATAATAAGAATCGCTCTAGGCCCTTGTGCCATCCAGTCTACTGGTGCTTTCCCAAACATGGCTAACATATCATTAATGGCTCCGCCATCATACTGTACTAAAAAGTACATGATATAACCCATAATAAGGGATGCAATCATAACAGGCATGTATATAACAGTTCTTACTACTGAATGGCCTTTAAACTTAGTATTTAAAAAGAGTGCATAGGCAAGCCCTAATATATTCTGAATAAGCGTACTGCCAAATCCATAAATAAGCGTATTAATGACGGCTAGTAAAATATTTTTATCTTTAAAAAATCTTATATAATTATCTAGTCCAATGTATTTATAGTTTTGTGAATATCCATTCCAGTTCGTGAAAGATATTCTTATCCCTTGTGTAAAAGGATATACTACCAAAGCTACAAACAAAAGCAGTGCAGGTATGTAAAATAAATTCATGGTGTGTTTTGTTTTTACTTTCATAACTATAGTCTCCTTTACATCGTTAACTTTTAGAAAAAAAGGGCAGGCACGGAGGCCTGCCGCTACATTTTATTGGTGTCTTATTTTTGTGAGAATTTGTCTTTAAAACTTGTTTCCATCTGTTTAATTGCATCAGCTATAGCATTCTCTTGTTCTGCAATAATATAGGCTCCTGTGATGCACAGGTCATCCCACATACCACTTGGTAAATACTCTCTGTCAAAGTAAGGGATAGTTTTTACACTTTCATATTTTTCGTAGAAAGGCTTAAGAATACCAGTATCACTCTCAACCCCTTTAAGCCCTGCTGGTACACCATTTGCTGTTGCAAGCTTTGCACATACTTCTGGTCTTGCGAGATAATTAAGTAATTGAAGTGCTTCATCCACATGTGGTGAGTCTTTCCATACACCCGTTGCAAGACGCTCTCCACTTACAAGTGTAGGCTGGTCTGAAGCATCTTTTGTTGGGATAGTCATCATACCAAGCTTAGCATCTGGGAAGGCATTGAGTGCATCTGTAATAGTACCATTACCATTAAATTCAAAGCCTACTTTTCCTTCTCCAAGTGCTTTTGCCATTGTCATATAATCCGAGGTTAAAGCGTTAACATTAAAGTAGCCTGCCTTATTCCATTTATCAAGCATACTGCCAATCTCTTCCCAGTTTTTCCAATCGAAGGTTCCATCTTTAAATGCATCCCTAAAATTTTTGCTTTCATTGGTTATGTAAAGTGAAGGAGCTATCCAGTTAAAAAGCATTCCTATTGTCCAGCTATCTTTTCCACCAATATAAATCGGTGTAAAGCCTGCTGCTTTAATCTTTTCACAAGCTGCTTCAAAATCCGTCCATGTTTTAATATCATCAACTTTAACGCCTGATTTGTCCATTACATCTATGTTGTAAACAATACCAGCAAGATCAACATCTGATGGCAAAACGTACATTTGTCCATCTTTATCTGTAATAATGGGTTTAATCGAATCAACAATATCCTTTGCAAAGGGTTGATCATTAATAGGTCTTAGGTATTCACTATATCTCGCAACTGACCAGCCATGTGTAGTAAAAAGGTCCGGCAAATCTTGTGCAGCCATTTTTGTTTTCATAAGTTCTTCATAGTGTGCACCTGGTGCGGAGTATTCAACTTGAATGCCTGTTTCAGTAGTAAAATCTTTGCAAGCTTGTTCGAGCGCTTCACTTCCCATCCCTGTCAGATTTGACATAAATGTCAATTTAACATCTGACTTTGGTGCATTTTCCGTTTCCGTCTTAGCCTCTGTTGAACCTGTTTCTTTAGCTGGTGCAGCTTCACCTGGTGCTTTTGAACATCCAGCAAACATTGTCATACTTAAAATAATACTTAAAATAATACTTGTAAACTTTTTCATAAAATTTATCCCCCTTTTTATTTTGTAACTAAATTCTATCTAAATCCATGTCTTATGTATAGGCTATATTACTACACTCAGAGCGTTCTTTCCTACACTTTGCATAAAATTTGTTGTAGATTCCTCTTGCTATGCTATAATTATAACAAAACATAACGTTTTTGACAAAGGTGGTGGCAACTAGATTGAAAACAACTTATACCTTTAAATTCAGACTATTAGGTTTGTTCTTTATATGGATTACTATTCCTTTAATACTTATGTCTTCTTTACTTTCACTTTACTTTAATAATCTTTTTATCACTCAGTCTAACCAACTTTTTTCTAATACGCTCTATTCAGTTTCTAAAAACCTTCAATTGTATCTTGATGAGCTGAAACGTCTTTCCTTATCGCCTCATGTCTATGATGAAGTTATGAATTCTTTAATTTATATTAATCAAGGTAAATATACTAAAGGTGCAAACCAATTTGAAAATTTTACAATGACAAGAAATTATACTCAAAGTATGCAAAAGGTTTTATACTTATCAAGAAATGATGTAACCGGTGTTTTATTTATACCCATTAACAATACTGGTAACACATGCTATGTTATTAAGCGTACGGAAGAAGGGCTTGAACAGATTAATGATTACAACTATAAAGATGAAAGTTGGTATAATGAGGCCATTAAACAAAATGGGAGTGCAATCTTCTCTGCAGTACATGAAGTGCCTTACTATAAATCTGAAAATCCCATACATGTTTTTTCAATTGTCCGCCTTATTAAAGATACTGATAGCAAACGTTCTGTAGGGATTATTAAAGTGGATGCCTCTGAAAATATTATTAAAGATATATTTGATAATATCTCCACAAGCCCACACTCTGTTTTAGTACTTCTAGATCAAAATAAAAATATTATTTATTCAACTCGTAAAATCTCACAAGAACTTCTAGGTAGTATATCTCAAAATAAAAAGACCATTAAATCAGATACTGATACATTCTATACCTCTATAGAACCTGTCCCTTCAACGCCTTGGGAACTTGTCTATCTTTCTTCAAAGAAAGATGTTCTCAAGCAGACAAGCACAATCTATTATTTTGCGGTGATTTTAGGTAGTATTTGTTTTGCAATAGCCTTTATTATATTTGAAATTACTTCTAAAAGGGTCACTCTACCTGTTAAGAACATTCTTGCTACTATGAAAAAGTTAGAAAAAGGGGACCTCTCTGCAAAGGTTGCTATTACTACTAAAGCTGATGACGAGTTTGCTATCATTTCGAACGCACTTAATAACATGACTGTTAAACTAAGCAACCATATTGATAATGAATACCGTGCTGTCCTATGTCAACGTAATGCTGAATATATTGCACTCCAAACACAAATCAATCCACATTTCCTCTACAATACTTTGAATGGCTTTATCACGCTTAATAGAATGGGGGACAAACAAACTCTTGAAGATTCAATCATTCAGCTTACAGGACTATTTAGGTATACTTGCAGCAATTCTTATCTTAGTACTGTACAAGAGGAATTTTCATTTCTTGATAGGTATCTCTCGCTACAGAAACTACGATTTGATGATAGATTAGATTATCATATAGATAGTGATGTAATTGCAAAGAGTGTCCCTATTCCCAAATTACTTGTACAACCTCTTATTGAAAATGCAATCATTCATGGCATGGAGCCAAGTGATCAGCCTATACTTATTGATGTTTATGCTTATGTTGAGGACATTGCCTACATCGGCCATTGTGTTATCATTATTATGAAAGATAATGGCATAGGATTTAATGTCTCTTCACTGAGACAAAAGAACCGTGTTGGCATCAAAAATATTGAAGAACGTATTGCATTCTTTAATCCAAATGCATTTTTTGAAATACAAAGTACTGTGGGCAAAGGTACTTCGTGCCATATCATAATTCCAATAGAAGGAGTGTAATAATATGATCATTCTACTCGCTGACGATGAACGTATGGTTAGACTGGGGCTTAAAAGCATGTTAGACGAACTCTATCCTAATACGTACACCTATATAGAAGCTAAAAATGGCAAAGAGCTGGTAAGCCTTGTCTTCGAATATAAACCTCATATTGCTTTTGTAGATATCAATATGCCTTTACTAAACGGCTTAGCTGCTATTGAACAATGCAAAGATCAGACCCTCTTGACCCACTGGATTATGCTTACAGGTTATGCAGATTTTGGATATGCTAGAGCGGCTATAAAACTTGGTGTATCTGACTACTTACTTAAACCCATCAGTATACAAGAACTTTCACTTGTTATGACAAAAACAGAAAAGGAGATAAACGGAGCGCTGGATAAACTTAATCATAGCTTTGCCTTAGAAATTATTTCAGCTTATAATTTGTCTCAAGTATGTACTTCAAGTGATTCTATTTTAGTCCCAAGTTCTTCTTGTAATACCTTTGAAACCTATATGTTCTATATCGATAATTTGGATAGAACGATTAGATATCATTTGCTTACAGAACTAAGTGAGAAATTAAGACAACTTTTTTCAAATACAATGGATAATGATGGGCGCTATGCCCTATTCTATCTGAATAGTGGTGAACTTTGTCTTGTAATGAATGCATGTAAAAAGGCCATAAGCCTATATGCGTTTTTAACTGACTTTATCAATCATGCAAATGATCCTATAACTGTGTTTTATTCTATGCAATTATCCGTACAACAGTTTTGCTGTGACTGCCAAAATATTTCCGAAATCTCTAATGTACGTCTCATCCATAAACTCGGTACGATTATAAATTACAATGAACTCATGCAAAATACTAATTTAGATATTATAGTTTTAATTGCCAACGCATTAGAAAAATTGTGTCTTGCTTTCATCCAAGGTGACGAGATAGAGTATAAGCATATCATTAAAGATATGTATAGAAATCAGTCGTTTCATAAGTTTTTCTCATCTACTCATGCAAAAAATATAGAGAAGTACTTGAAAGCAGTCATTAATCTGAAGTTGTCCTTTACTGACTATACGTCTCTCTTAGATGGACTTCTTAAACACAGTAATGCTATATATCTTAATCTGCCTCAAAGATCTAATATAGATATCATGTCTCAAATTGAAAGGTACATAAAAGAGAACTACATGAACGAAATTGGTATTAACTGTATCGCAGAGATATATGATATTACCCCCAACTATCTTAGTAAAATTTTCCACCAAAAGGTAGGTAAAAAGTTCATAGATTACCTTACAGAAGTCCGTATTATTAACGCCAAAAGAATTTTATCTGAAAATCCTAATTGCAGTATTAAGGATCTCTCAATAAAGGTTGGCTACTATAGTACCCGACATTTTACAAAAATGTTTTTTAAGGTGATTGGCGTTTTACCCTCTGAGTATCAAAAGCAGGTTTTAGGAAAATGATAAAATAAAAGCACCCGAGGGTGCTCTTATTTTATATTTTCTTTTGCTGCAGATGAAGCAAGTTTTCTCATCTTATCTTTTTCTAGTGACATTTCTTCTATTGTTTTTGTCTTTAATCTGGCTGCTCCTTCAGTTTCTTTGATTGGTAATAGGTCAGATGTCTTCCATCTTCCTTTTGCCTCCTCAATAGCTTGTTTATATTGTGGTAGCCACTCCTCCTGTGCAATAAGCATTTCATCTATCATTTGCCATACTTCCGGTGGATTACATACAGCTCCTGTAAGCGGGTCTAGAAGTGCTGCTTGTTTAAGAAGCTGTGCATTTCCTGTAACAGCTGCTTCTACTGCTATTCTTTGTACCCAAGCACTTTGTGAACAAATAGCAGCTGCACCTAATGGCAAATCTCCCACCTGTGGAACTGAAACACCATTGCCATCTACATAGCAAGGCACTTCAACAACACAGTCATTTGGTAAGTTTGTAATACAGTTATTATTAACAATATTAAAGTGTCCTCTATACCTTTTACCTGTTTCAAGTGATTCTATAATGTAAGAACCATGTTCTTTGCCCCTATCACTGCCATCATATTTTTTTGCAGGCTCTTTGAGCCAATTAGGGAAATCTGTTTCAAACCACGTTCTTCCCTCAGTGCAGACTCTTAGGTATCCACCTGTCTCTCCATTAATCCAGTCACCAAGATCAATCCAGTCTTTAATTTCTTCTGGACGTTTTCTATACCATGCAAGGTACTCTGAAAGATGTCCATTAGACTCTGTAGAATAGTAACCGAATCGTTTAAGCATATCTATCCTTACTTTCTCTTGTTTAGAAAATTTCTCATGCTTTAGAAAGCCTTCTAAAATTTTATCTTTTAATTCGATGCCATTATGTTTAAGAGAAAGATACCACGTTTGATGATTAAGCCCTGCACAAATAATATCTAAATCTTCATACTTCAAGCCTAAAACTTCTGCGATTTGCTCCTGTCCATGGATCACCCCGTGGCATAAACCGATTGTATTAACCTTACCATATTTATTGCAAGCCCATGTCACCATAGCATTAGGATTTGAATAATTAAGGTGAAGTACATCTGGACTTGCAACCTCTCTCATATCTTTACAAAAATCAAGCATAGCTGCAATAACACGTTGCCCATACATAATCCCGCCTGTACAAAGCGTATCTCCAACGCATTGGTCAACGCCATATTTCAAAGGAATATTGACATCTGTTTCAAAAGCTTCCAGCCCTCCAACTCTCACACAGTTAATAATATATTTTGCATCCTTAAAAGCTTCTCTTCTGTCTAAAGTAGACTTAATTTTAATATTAATCCCATTTTCATCTAGGTCCCTTTGACAAAGCTGTACTACCCTATCTAAGTTGTCTTTATTAATATCTGTAAACGCTACTTCAATATTATGAAATACCGGGACAGACATTAAATCTGTAAATAACTGACGTGTAAAACCTATACTTCCTGCTCCAATAACTGCCATTTTAAAACGCATCACTAAAAACCTCCCTATTAAAGATAATGAACTTACTATCAATACTTTAACAAATAACCAACCGTCTAGCGTAAAACATCCTCTATTAAAACAGCGCAAAAGAAAGATATTATGACATTTTCTAAAAATAAGTACATAATATCTTTCTTTATGCAATAAAAACAATTATACTATAATGAGTATTATCACTTCAGGAGGTACATCATGAACAATAAGCTAACCTCACTCTATGACTTGGCACATAAAGATTGTCTCTTTTCTGTTTCAGCCTACTATGCTCAAAACTTTACTTTCTTTGAAATGGCCTTTCATACCCACACAAGTTTTGAAATCATGTATGTAGCCAAAGGGATATGCAATATATTCTATATTCTAAAAGGTCAAGAATACCAAACTTGTCTTAAGCCGGGCGAATGGATTTTTATTGATAGTCATACAACACATAAACTTATTGTAGATCCGAGTGCTCCTTGCAGAATGTTGAACCTTGAAGTAGAACTTTTAGAAACTACAGCGTCAGCTGCTAGTGTTACGTCTATTCTCAAAACATCCTCTTCTATTTTGCATTTTTTAGAGCATAAAGAACCTATTATTGTTTGTAGAGATCTAAGTGAAAGTGATAAAATTCAAGAAGCACTGCATACTATTCATCTTTATGCTGAAAACAAAAAGGATTATCACTCTAGTCTATTAGGTGATCATTTATTAGTAGATTTAGAAATTTTAAAACTACTAACTTTGATTGCACACAAGTATAAGACACAAAATGATAATCTGATCGGACTACACTATATAAAAAAAGCTAAGAGTTATATTGATGAGCACTTTGACAACCCACTTTCTATCAAAGAAATTACAGCATACGTAGGCATCTCTAGTTCGTATCTTCAAAGATTATTTTCTAAGCAGCTTGGCATGTCTATTATTGATTATATTATTAAAAAAAGAATTGATAAAGCGATTATGCTTTTAAAACATACAAACGCATCCATCATCGACATATCAATAGAATCAGGCTTTAATAGTCGTCAGCATTTTACGCATACCTTTAAAAAAGCTATGGAGATTTCTCCTCATGCGTTTAGAAATATGAAAGATAATTACCAAATCCTGCTCCCTCATAATAATGAATTAAATTCATAAGTTCTATGCCACCTTTGTGTTTCACCAGGCTCTAACGAAATAGCAACAAACATTTCTGGACTTACAACATGTGTATCTCCCCACAACGCAAATCTGCATACCTCTTGGTTAACCGATTCCTTAATACTTACTCCTGTTTCTTTATGGGTTAAACACCAGCTGTTTAAATCATAACAACTATTAGTCGCTAAGTAAAATACTTGCTTTACGGGGTCTCTCCAACCAATTTTACTGTTTTTACATTCAAGTATATCATTATTATTTTCAAATGCTATTTCATGACTAAGCTCTAATTCATACTTTTCATCAACGAGAAGTCCGTTAAGTGCTATAAAATTATGACAATACTCTGTTGTATAGATGGGCTTAGTTCCTATATTATTTAAATAATAGGCTACTATCACATTATTTTCTTTAATTGTTATTTGTTTTTCATAAATGTATCCATACCCATTTAACTCTCTTTGTTTCATTTTAAACTTTATAGTCTGCATTTCTTCTATATAGTCTATCTTATTTTCTAAAATTTTATAAGGATAGAAAAACTTATACTCTTCCCCAGTATCCTTTTGCAAAGCTCCAATACCTATTTTAGGAAAATACGCTTGTCTATCAATCTCTTCATATCCTATAGCTTTTTCTAATCCAAACTCATTACATAGACCAAAACCATTAGACCCCCTATGGGGATCTAATGATTCCTTTGTACAAAAACTATAGGTATTATCTAATAGGACTTGTTCAATCATGCCACACCAATCAAAACGTGCCCCTTTATAGTGACTCCCTGGAATATGTATGTCTACTTTAAGCCTATTGTTTTTTAGTGTTATATGAGTCTGACTATTCATCTATTCACCTTTAACTCCAGTTTAATAACCGTTCCTCTAGGATCTGGCAGGTCATAAGTATTAGCAACCGGATATCCAAAGGCTAAATACACATCTTCTGGGCTATCCATTTTAGATACACCATTGTCTAAATTCCAAAAGTCTGTAACAATCACTTCTGAGCCATCTGCAACGACTCTTGCCTTTTGAATTTTATCTCGCATACCTTTCATATTAATATGTCCGAGTACAGGGTTAAAGAGATGTGCATAAAGTGTATTTTCTTTTTGTGTAAACCTGCCCCATTGTGGATTTTCGATTTCTGAAGCGCCACATCCATAAATGCTTTCTCCATTATCTCTTAACCAATCTCCTACTTCACTTAGTATGGTCTTAGACTGTTTTGGAATTCTCCCTCTTGCATCCGGTCCAATATTAACAAGAAGATTGCCATTTTTACTTACGCAGTCTACAAGGCATTTGATGACAAAGCTCGGCAGCTTATAGGCTTTATCCATGCCACAATATCCCCAGCTGTTATTAAGTGTCATACATACTTCCCATGGTAAAGACTGCCCCTGTTCATTTACCACCATATCTCTAGGAATACACTGCTCTGGGCCATCAAAATCTCCAGCATAAATCTCCGGATGGCTTAACTCCATGTTGCCTCCTAGTCTATTATCAATGATAATATCTGGCTGCAGCTCCCTAATCATTTTTACGAGCTCAGTGGCCTTCCATGCTTCTCCTTTCATCTCCCAATAAGAAAAATCAAACCACATAATATCTATTTTCCCATAATTTGTACAAAGCTCTTTTACCTGTCCGTGAAAATAGGCGATGTATTTATCAAAGTCATGGGATTTATTCTTAAAATCTTCATTATAACGCATTGGATGCTGACGGTCCCCATAAGCTGGGTAATCTGGATGATCCCAGTCTAGAAGGGAGTAATAGATGCCTACCTTTAGATCAGCTCGTCTTAGAGCTTCTATATATTCCTTTATTAAATCTCTTTTACATGAGGTGTTGGTTGATTTAAAATCTGTCAGTTGACTATCAAAAAGGCAGAACCCATCATGATGCTTTGCTGTTAATACAGCATATTTCATCCCGGCTTCTTTTATCACCTTAGCCCATTCATCTGCATCATAGCTATCAGGGTTAAATTCATCAAAGTATTGTCTGTACTTTTCTTTACTTATCTTTTCAGCAGACTGAACCCATTCTCCTCTTCCTGCAATCGCATAAATACCAAAATGAATAAATGCTCCGAATCTAGCTTCTCTAAACCACTTTGTTCTATCCCAAATAGCCTCATATGAATTTGTTTTCATGCTACATCCTCCTATCCTTTTACAGCCCCTGCTGTTAATCCTCTTTCAACCTTTTCTTGAAGTATGATATACATTATTAGAGGAATAACAGTTGTAATAACTATAGCTGCCATAACCCCACTGTAATCAGATGTTCTTTCTGCAAAGAAGGTTAATAATCCAATAGACAAAGGTTTAAGTTCATTTTTGCCAATAAACAGAAGTGGTATAATGAGATTATTCCACACACTTAAAAAATTCAATATAGTCACTGTAACAATTGCCGGAGTGGATAACGGTAAGATCACTTTAGTATAGACCTGCCAAAAATTGCACCCATCTATGATCGCTGCTTCTTCTAACTCTTCAGGAATGCTCTTCATAAAGCTTGTAATAATAAGAATAGATATAGGAATTTGAAATGCCGTAAATAAGGCAATAATAAAAGCATAATTATCTTTGAGCCCAAATTTACCAACCATATATGCTAACGGAATAATTGTAGAATGGATGGGGATCATCATCCCTAAGACAAAAAATATATATATAATATTTTTAAACTTAAATGTAAATTTAGCGAATATATAAGATGCCATTGTACATATAAAAATCAATACAATACAAGTTGTAAAAGTTAAAAATACACTATTCTTAAAGTAAGTTCCCATATTAGCTACTTCCCAAGCTCTATAATAATTTTCAAAACTAATAGACTCTGGCCAACTAAAAGGTGTCATAAAAATAGCTTGGTCTGTTTTAAAGGAAGAAATAAGCGAAAATACTAAAGGGTAAATCGAAATAATCGCCCAAAAAATTAAAAAGCTATACAGAAACACCTTATTTCCTATTTTTTTAATATAGGCATATGTATTTCCTTTATTTTGTTTTGATACGGAAATAGTTTTATTTTTTATATTACTGTTTCTTTGCAACATTTTCTCGCCTCCATACATACATTAATCTGATTTACGCTGCATAAGCCTTAAACTTACTAATGTAAATATAATGCTCATAACAAATATAACAGTAGAGATGGCACTTCCTATCCCATAATTATTATATCCAAAGGCTTCATTATACAATAAGGTAGCTGGTACATTTGTAAGTCCATTGGGTCCACCTTTTGTCATAATAAAGATAATATCAAAGATCTTAAGAATACCTGTTATGACAAGAACTATTGATGCACTCATTACAGGCCATATCATCGGTAAAACAATATGGAACGCTCTATGTACACCTACTGAACCATCTAACTTTGCTGATTCTAAGACATCTTCACTAATAGATGTAATGGCTGCAAAAAATATAATCATATAATAACCTATACTTACCCAGGCTGTAATCAAAATGACACTATTAAGAGCTGTAGATTTGTCTATTAACCAGTTTCTTGTTAAGTTTTCTAATCCTAAGTTTAATAACAAATTAGTTAACACGCCATTATTAGGTAAAAGAATAAAGTACCACATGAGTCCAACGGATGTCATAGAAAGCACGATGGGAATAAAAAAGATTACTTTAAAAATTTTAAATCCTTTACAATAAGTAGCTAGCGTTAGTGCCACTATAAGCCCCACTGGTATTTGAGTACATAAACTTAAAATGACAAACCAGATGACATTCTTTATGGAAATAATAAAATCCTTATATCCAAAAAGAAACTCATAATTCTTTAATCCTACATACTTAAGGGGAACCCCTGCAATTCCTGGCCATTCAAAAAAGGAAAAATAGAAGGACTGAACAATAGGTATAATTGCTAAAGTTGTATAAATTAAAAAAGCAGGTAGTAAAAATAATAGGATAGCCTTATAATTCTTTCTATACTTTTCCATACTTAATCTCCTAACTTTTTAAAAGATTATACGATCTCTATGTTTTATATGCTTTAAAGATCGTATAATCTATATTTTGCTATTTAATTTGTATTTCTATCTATTTCATCTTGTATTTCCTTCGCACCCTCTTCTGGTGAATTTCCTAGAAGCACGCCTACTAAGGAATTTCTCGTCCTATCTTGCATAGAGGCTAAGCTATCATACGCAAAAGCATCTTTTCCAGGTACTTTAATCTGGGTTGCATAACTAATAACTTCAACAAATAAAGGATCTAACTGCGCACCATCAATCTCTACATCAGCTCTTGAAGATGCTCTTTTTACATTATATACAAATTTTTCTTGCATTTCTTTAGAAGTAAGGAACTTCGCAAAGGCAATCATTGCTTCTTTTTCAGCTCCTTCAACTTTTCCATTTAAAACTAAATTATCTTGGAATATGATATTATCACCTTCAAATTGCTCATACCCTTCTACTACAGGAAATAAGAAAGTTTTTATTTTCCCATCTACTGGTGTTCCAGCAATTTCACTAATAAGCCATGAACCATTAAAAACCATAGCCGTTTTTCCAGCAAAGAAGTTAGCTTTTTCACTATTATAGTCTAAGCCTTCTAAATTTGCTTCAAAAGCTCCCATATCTTTAAGGTCTTTTAACATTTGTATTGACTTCACTACATCAGCATCTGTCCACTTTGCTGTTCTTGCAGCCAAGTCTTTGGCTTTTTGTACGCCCGCTGTTTTATAAAGCAGTGGATTATGTATATGTCCTATACGCCAAGTATCTTTGGCTCCTGCTCCAATAGGTACAATATTAGCGTCTCTTAATTTTTTAATAACTTCTAAAAGTTCTCCGTAAGTTTTTGGTTCTTGTTGGATACCTGCTTTTTCAAATAATTCTGTATTATAATAAAATACTTCATAGTTAACACCTACTGGCAAGAAATATTTGCCTGGTACACTTGGATCTGTTCCATCTTCAAATACGCCTCCAATGAAACCATCTGACCACTCTTTATCTGCTTGTATAACTTCCGTTAAATCAAGTAACAATCCGTTTTTTGCATATTCTTGAAAAGTATTTGCCTGAAAAATATGTGGTGCTGACCCTGTAGCAACGTCTGCCTTTAATTTATTCATATAAGCTGCTTCTTCGTTAATGGATTCATCTACAACTATAATATTTGGATTACGCTTCATAAATTCTTCTATGACTTCTTTTTGGAATGGTGCTGCCCCATCTGTTCCAGACCACCTTGTCATAATTCTAATTTCTACTTTTTCATCAGTTGTATCTTTCTTCTCCTCTTTGCTACTTGCCTGTGGTTTGTTTTCTGCTGCCTGATTACTTGTTTGTGCCTTCCCTTGACATCCTGTAAGCGCTAGCGCTGTTACCATTAGAGTTGCTAGTGTAGTATGTGTGATCTTTTTTAATAGTTTACTCATTTTCATTCGACCCCCTGGTTTTATAAAATATTTGCTCTCTTACAACTCCATTTTATATCTTTGTGCTTGACTTATTGAATGGATAAAAAGGTCTTAACATGTATAATTTTATCCATTATGCATAAATCCCCCAGCTACTTTTATCTATTTATAGTTATTTTTATTGATTAGTCTTATATTCTATATATTTGGATGGAGAAGTTCCAAATCTTTTTTTAAATAATCTGCTAAAATAAAAAGGATCACTAAAACCTATCTTTTGCGCAAGTATATTTACTTGAATGTTTGGATATTTTTCAACTAGTTCAACTGCTTTTTGCATGCGGTATTCTGTAATATACTCAACCACTGTTTGATTACATTCTTTTTTAAAAATCTTGCTTAAGTAGTTTGGGGAAATATAGATATTTGAAGCAATCTCATCTAGCGCTAATGCATATCTTGCGTAATTATTTTTTATATATTCTTGTGCATCTCCTACCATCCTCGCCGCTTTAGATTCTGTTTTTGCATTACTTAAAGCTAATAAGCTTGTACAGTAAAATTTGACTTTATCTTGCAGCTCAGAGACTGTTTCACTTTGAATGATTTCATTTTTTGCTTGTTCATAAAGCTGTATAATATTTTCCTTTAGTTCTTCATCTTGCGGGATAGCATTTACAACATATGTTATAAATTCAATAAACTTTATATTGACTATTTCCCGGTCTATTTTATAAGTCATTACCCTCTCAACCAAGCTATCTATTACATTATTCAATAATGTAATATCACCTGTTTTACAAGCAAGCAAAATTTTCTCTTGATCTACGCTTAAGTGCGGATAAGCCATACTCTTTTTTGATGCTTTCTCCCAATTTACAACACTCATCCCCGTATAGAATTTTTCACCTAGAGCTTGTATAGTATGCCTATATTCTGTATAAATCATATTAAGTTTTGTAAAAGCATTGGATATGGCTATAGTGCTATCTAAATTAACATATTTTCTAACTGCTTCTATGACTCTATTACACGCGTTACAAATGCTATCAATACTTTGATTATCACGCGATATAATGCTTACCACATGATAGTCATCCGTAACAAATACTATACAAGTGTCATGTGTCATTAAAATCTCTTGCGCGATATTACAAGCAGCATAAGCCCATAAGTACTGTTCTGTTTTTTCAGGAAACAACGTAGATAACTTACTTATTTCCATTGTAATAATATACTTTTCATTTTTGCTAAAAGAGACTTTATTTTTTTCAGCAAGCTTTAATATTTTATTTTCATGATGCAATGCTTTAGAGTAAATAAGACTGTTTAAAAACTCATTTTTCTTACTCAATCTATAGTGATATGCACTTACTTTTAACTCATTTATATATATATCTTGCGCCATGAGCCTTGTGAGTTCATCAGTTATATTAGTCATCACCTGAGTAAGTTCGCCCGCATCTATCGGCTTTAAAAGATAGGCATAAACCCCTATTCCAATAGCTTTTTGCGCATATGCAAATTCTCCATATCCCGTTAGTATGACAATTCTTAGTTTAGGATATTTATCTCTCAAACCCTGAGCCAAATCAATGCCATTAATAAAAGGAATATTGATGTCGATGAGTATAATATCTGGCTTAAATTTTTCTACTACCTCTATTGCCTCTTGTCCATCTTCTGCTTGTGCTACAATTTCTATATTGATTGCTTGCCAGTCAACAGAATTGCTGATTAATTCTCTAATTAAATATTCATCATCGACAATAACTAATTTAAACATGATCTCCCCCTATACCCTTTTTATCTTATGCTTCATCGTTCTCACTCTCACGCTGTATACATTTAGGCAAAGTAATATCAACTGTTGTTCCTTCATCTTCTTTACTATCAATGCTAAGTCCATAATCTTTTCCAAAATACAGTTTAATTCTCTCATTAACACTCCATAGCCCATAACTCTTTTTATTTGAACCCAGGCACATCGCACTCTTTAACTGCTCATATGCCATACCTATCCCGTTATCTATAACTGATATAATAATAAAGTTCTTTTGAATACTTCCTTTAATTTTCAATAGGCCATTTGTCTTACGATGTTTTAGTCCATGGTATATAGCATTTTCCACGAGTGGCTGTATGGATAGCTTAACAATAGGATAATCATAAATAGCTTCGTCTACGTCTATTATAAACTCAAACTTACCCGAGTATCTAATCCCTTGAATATACATATAGTTTTGAATCATTTCAAGCTCTTCTTTTATGGTCACAATGTTTTTCCCTTGACTTAAAACTTTTCTATAGAACATCGCTATTGATTTAGCCATTAAAAAAATATCTTCATTTCTTCCTAGTTGACTCAGTGCACAGACACTATCTAGTGTATTATATAAAAAGTGAGGATTTATTTGAGATTGTAAAGCCCCAAGCTCTAAATTTCTCTTATTTTTTTGTTCAACATATATTTGTTGCATCATATAAGACATCTTAGTAACCATCTCGTTAAATGTTTTTGATAAGTAACCTACTTCATCTTGGGAGCTGATCTCAACAGCTACTTCCAGGTCTCCTTCTGATACACTCTGCATGGTATCCGCTAATATACTAATAGGCCTTGATATAGACTTCGCAATAAGTGTAGCTATAACCACTGATATAATCATACAGCCTAAACCCGTATATAAGATAAGTAATGTATTCTTATTTTTATCTGCTGTTAATTCTTTAATAGGATAAAGCCCTACCACTTGCCAGTTTAGTTTCTTAAACTGATTAGGTACTACCAGTACTTTGGTTCCGTCTATAGTATAAATCTCTCCTTGATTATCAGTCGAGGTAGCTATGTACTTATAGTACGGCTTTTGTGTTATATCTTGATAGAGCATATCATAATCATTTGAAGCAATAACAATTCCTTTCTCATCTACTATGAATTGTTGTTCCCTATCGCTTAAATTATTAGATGTAATAAATAACTTAGCAAGTTCTGTTTGACTAATATTCATTTGAACTGTCCCTATTATCTCTGCTGTGCCTCCGTCTATAACTGCCCTAAAGAGCGAAAAAGAATCTATTTCAGGCATGTTAATATAATAATCTACTTTGTGAATATTTTTCCATATGACTTGTCCATGCTTATTCCAGAGGTCTTGATTAAAAGTCTTATAAAAATCAGACTCTTTGTTTATCTTATTGCTATCCACACTAGTAGAAGATATCATTTTGCCATCTACAGTACGTAAAGTAATAGAGCTAATGACTTCATTAAGATCCACTACATAATCTAAATAGGTCTGTGTAAGCCTTGAGTCTTCATGCCATTTAGTAGAATAACTGTTCTTATATTTTTTTAAAGTTTGTTGGACATCACTATTAATTACAACTAGTTTTGTTATTTGCTCACTATACACCACCAAATTCTCAAGGGAATATGCCATCAGGTTTAAGTTTGCTTGAGTATCTTTTATAGTTTTGTCTACTATTAGCCGAGATGAAATAATATTCCCTAAAACAGTGAGTACTAATAGAGGAATGATAATAACCACCGTGTTTGCATACCATATTTTTTTAAAAATAGATAGTTTATTAACCCACTTTTTAAATTTAGTCATATTGTAAGCCCCTTTTTCACCTTGCTATTATTTTAAATTACTTTAATTATTACATATATAACTATAAATAGGTAGCTCTCATAATAGGAAAATTGCCCCACCATTAAGCCATTGGCCTAAACATAGTAGGGCAAATAAGAATTTAAATTCTTATAAAATATTATATTTATTAAGTTGTTTTATTATTTCTTCTCTGTCTTCTTCTTTTATAATTATGTCCCAGTGTAAAATCCCTTGCGTTGTCCCTATTTGTTCTTTAACGACTTCTATACAATGGGGACCATCCCATAATTGTATCCCTTTATTAGCGCTATGAATTTTTTGATATACTTCTGGCCATTCTGATTGAGGCGCAGCCCCCGCTCCAGGCACCCATTGTACTGCATTTAATTTCTTTATTGCCAGTATATCATCTAGATGGTTAAGCTGACCTGGTCCATCTAAATGATAAATAGTATTTGGGATTTTTTCTGTTTGTGCAATTAATTCATCTTTCGCAAATTCAACAAACATTTCATTACTAATCATAAATGCAAAATCACATTGGATAACATAAGATGGTATTTCACTATATATTTTAGACCAATCTGAATAGCCTTTGGCATATGGTTTTAACACAGCATTAATTTCATTATAGTATCTTATCCATAAATCATGTATTTCCCATATAAGTCTTTTAACCTCTTCAGGTTCATCATATAAATCCATCAGCAAGTTATCTGTTGATCTAAATATGGCAAGTACATCAAGTATCCCCCCTAGATCCACCATCCCCATTATAACTTGCCCCTTAAAATACTCATTAGCAGCTTTGTAAATTTCTTTAATGCGTTTAAACCATATATTGTTTTCATCGTATGTAAAGTGCAAATCCTTAAGCTCTTTTATTTCATCACAAGCAAACCAAATATGCCCTGTTGAATTATCTGGCTTAGCACCCAAAAATGCAGCTAACACCCCTGGCCCAAAACAATCCATGTTAAAGTATGGAAAAGCATCTCCAAAATATTCATTTTTTGATAACTCATAGTCTATGGCCTCAATAAGATCAGATATAGGAATAGATAAATCCAAACAGGTTTGTTGGGATAAAAGCGGCACTTTAGGCTTTTCTCCCTTACCCCCTTCTTTTCTTATGATAATAGGTATAATAGGTCGCTCAAGCTCTCCCTTCCACCATTTTCCGTATACTTCTTTTATATGTTCCCATCTTTTTTCATCAAAAGCTATTCTCATCTTGTAGCCTCCTTCTCTAATACTTATTCTTTAACCGCCCCTGCTACTATGCCTGCAAATATATATTTTTGAAATATGATATAAATAAGAATTGTTGGAATCATAACAACGACTATAGCGGCACTTAAATATTCCCATGCACCAAACTGTGAGCTACTAAAAGCCATTAAAGTGGTCGTCACTGTACGAAGCTTAGAAGACGGCATATATAAATAAGGAATATACATATCATTCATAACTTCTACCGCTTTTATAATAGCAAGGGTTGCTGTAGCTGGTTTTAATAGCGGAAATATAATTTTATAAAATATTTGAAAGTATGATGCCCCATCTATCATGGCACTTTCATCTACAGACACAGGTATCTTATCTATAAACTGCATATAAATATAAAGCTGCATTAAATCAGTAGCCGCATAAATAATAATGGGGGCCCATATTGTATTATATGCTCCTATACCGCTTATAATAGAAAAACGTGCTATTTCACAAATTTGTCCAGGAATGACCATCCCTAATGCAAATAATGCAATGAGTACTTTTTTAAACTTGAAATCAAAGCGGCTTAAACAATAAGTAGTCATAGTCCCCACAATACTATTTACTAAAACACTAATTGCAACTAAGAAAAATGAGTTTTTAAACCCTAATAATATCT
Organism: uncultured Clostridia bacterium; assembly: GCA_937921505.1. Lineage (GTDB taxonomy): Bacteria > Bacillota > Clostridia > Lachnospirales > Cellulosilyticaceae > FMMP01. Next base: position 105,701 of record CAKZUB010000044.1, read on the forward strand.
TCCCTTCAGTAAATACAATTTTATAATTTTCTAAGTATACATTTACCAGTGAAGGGGCTTTAAGCGGAAAATCATTACCTATTTGTGGTGCTGTTTTAAAAGATGCAAATACAACAACCAACATTGGTAAAAATACAATGACCATAACGCCTATCATAATCATATAAATAAGGCATTGATCTAGTTTCAACTGAAGTGTTTTGAATCCCTTTCTATGCTCTGGCTTAATAAGAAGACTTGTCTGCATATTATCGATCCCCCTTTAAGCCAAAAATATTTTTTTGTACCCAGTTAAAAACAACAATCATCATAATCAATATAATACCCATTGTTGAAGCCATTCCAAAATTTTTATATTTAAAAGCCATGTGAATCGTACTAAGTGCAAAAGTGCTGCTTGCCGTCCCTGGACCTCCTTGTGTTATAACAAAAGGTATATCAAACACTTGCAAGGCTCCTCTTAGATTAAGGAACAGCATAAGCTCCATAACAATCTTGATGCTTGGCAAAATAATATAAATTAGACGCTTAAAAGCACCAGCTCCATCTACGACTGCTGCTTCAATGATATCCTCTGGAATGGACTGTAAGGCAGCTAGAAATAAAATGATATGAAAACCTGAAAATCTCCAGAGTGATACGCTTACTAAGGAATAATTAACAATACGTGTGTTACTTAACCAGTTTTGTATTAAACCTTCTAGGCTAAGTACTCTTAAAACTTCATTTAGCGCACCGTTTATAGGGCTAAAGAAAAAGCTAAAAATATAGGCTACGGCTACTCCATTAATAATATAGGGCATAAAAACAACTGATTTAAAAAACTTCATTCCTCTTAGCTTGCTATTAAGCATAACCGCTATAATAACTTCTAGTGGAATAAATACTAGGTGGATACTGAAATATAACAAGTTGTTTTTTAAAGATACCCATGTTTCTTTAGAATTAAATATAAGGTTTTTATAATTTTTAAGTCCTATAAATTGCTGCACTTCACTAAATCCATCCCAGCTAGTAAAACTTGTTTGTAAAAGTTTAATCGTTGGATAAACTACAAAAACCAATAGTAACAATACTGGAATAAATAAAAAAGTGATTAGGAGTATTTTTTTTTGCAGCTTTAAATCATTCATTGTTCTTCCTCCTTGCTCTTAATTTATTTAATGACAGCTAAACAAGAAAGTTTGATCCCTTGCCAGCAAGACAAACTTTCCTATTTCAAAATAAATGAGGTTAGCCTCTAATAAGCTACCTCACTTATTTAAATAGCATCTATTTTGTTGTACTTTGTGCTTCCTGCCATGATTTATTTAGATTTTTCATTATCTCGTCTAAGTTTTTACCTGCCAACATATCTTGACCAATTCTTTTAACATCAAATTGTGTTGCTGCTTGTATGGTCTGGAATTTTTCATTACCACCATCATAAATTACTGGATTTACATCAATACCTTTAAATGCTTCTACTATACAAGCTTCACTACCCGCCTCAATAGATTTCATTGTAGAATTGACATTTGTTGCCTTAGTATATGCTTGATAATTAATAGGATCTGTTAAAAACCAATTGATAAATTCTTTAGCTGCGGCTTCATTCTCACCACCCTTTGGTGTTCCTAAAAATGTATCTATCATAGTTACTGTATTTAATTTTTCATTAGCATCTTTTCTTACAGGTAATAAGAAAGTCCCTATGCTATCACTATTATCTCCCATAGCCTTTTGTGCATCTGCTAAAAACCATTGTCCTGCACAAAGCATTGCACCTTTTGTACCAAACATTACCTTTACTTGATCAAATCCCACCCCTAATGGGTCTGGTCCAAATACCTCCGCACGATAAAGCTGATCAATCATTTCATAAGACTTATAAAATGGTTTATCTGCTGTAAAAGGTTGTGGATCTCCTGCCATTGTGTTCCATAATGCACCGTCATTAGCTATTAAAGATGGCATAAATTCATTAAAAGGGTAAGTTGGCCAAGCGTCTTTTCCCCCCATAAGGATCGGTATGTATTTGCCTCCTGCTTTTATGGTCTCTGCTACTTTTATAAATTCATCCCATGTTTTAGGTATATCTAGATTGTACTCTGCAAATATCTCTTTGTTGTACCATACAAACTCATTAAAGGCTTGAGCTGGAAGTGCTACTATTTTACCATCAATTTTAAATGCTTCAGCATAAATATTATCTTTTGTAGCTGGCAAGTCAGATACATCAGCTAGAATAGAACCTAGTTCAGCTAACATATAAGGTTTTAATGGAATAATATCTGGCATTTCATCAGCAGTTTTTCTTATTTTTAAAGCTTGCCTTAACTCATCTGGGTCTTTAGTATTTTCAATCTCAAGTGTCACATTAGGTTTAACCCTCTTATACTCTGCTACTACATCATAACCATTTTTGGTAAAAATGTTATCCCATTGAAATAAAGTTAATGTGATTTCTTCATCTGTTGAAGCTTCAGCTGTTGAAACTTGGGCTGTTTTTTGGTTAATATTCGAGGTTGTATTCGCGACTTCTGCTTTTTTACCACAACCTACGAAGCTAGCTGTCAAGACAGCAATAGAACAAATCAAGCTTAAGCCTTTAATTAATTTTGTTTTTTTCATTTCAAACCCTCCATTTTAAATATAATTTATACACTAATTACTTTACTTTTACTTAATATAATTATATCTTTTGCACAAAACACTTGAAATGATATTTCTTTCGAATTGTTGATATTTTATTAACAGTGCTTTTAAAAATGATTTGGCGAACTGCCAGTTATCTTTTTAAACACTCTGCTAAAATGTTCAACATTTGCATAACCTACTTGTTCACTTATTTCATACATTTTGAGATTAGTATGATGTATAAGATCTTTTGCCTTTTCTATCCTTACCTTCGTTAAATATTCTTTAAAGTTCATATGTACTTCCTTAGAAAATAAAGTGCTTAAATGAGTAGTACTCACTTCTACATAATCACTTACTTGAACTAAACTCAACTTTTTATTGGAGTAATGTGTATTGATAAACTTTAAAGCTTTAATAATTGTTCTATTCTTTTTCGTAGCTATTGTCCGGCTTAGCTTATCAAATAAATGAAATACTATTTGCTTAACATAGTTACTTATTTCCTCTAATGTTTCAAGTGTGATGACTTTTTCGTAAAAATCTGAATCATCAATATACCCTCTTAATTCTTCTTCTCCTATTTCATTAAGATACCTTCCTATAATAAATATAAGCTCCATATAAAAAGGATAGGCTTGATTAATATGTTCTAATTTTAAATGGTAAATATATTTAAAAATCTGTTCAAGTTCTTGCTCTAACTTTTCCTTATCCATAATTTTCAAAGCCTTTGTAATCTTATCTTCCTTATCTATTCTTGCTAAGTTATGTACTTGGTTATAATCCCTGGCATCTTCAGCAAAAATATTTCTGCCCTTGCCTAATATAAATCTTAAATTGGCATATGCTTTTGCCTCATCCGCACAACATTTAATTTTACCTATACCTGGATAAATATTACTAACACCTACTGTTATACTGGTGTTAATATAATTTCTCACAACATATCGTATACTCTCTAATAGCTCATTTAACTCACGCTTAATATGTGCTATACTTACCTCTTCAAAGCATACTATGAGAAAATATTCATCTGCTGCTATACTTACTACTTCACTTTTCGCTCTATTTTTAAGCCCTTGCTGTAAAGAATGGTTCATAGAATTCATGAACATACCAAGCGAGTGCTCTGTATATTTATCTACAATGTGTTTATAATCATCTACTAATACTTGACAAACCACTATATTACCCTGTAGTAGGAGTTTGATCCCTAACTCCTCAAAAGAGTACCTTTGATCCTCTATCTCTCCTACTAAAAGGAGATCCTTCAAGTACCTTTCTTTCATGATTTCAAAATCTTCATTTGCTCTTTTACTCTTTTTATCTAAAATACTATGTTTTTGACGCTTACTAACCACCTGATTAAACGTGTTTATAAGGCTATCTGGGGTCATTTCTGACTTCAAAATATAATCCTCTACACCTAGTTTAAAAGCTTGCCTTACAAGTTTATAATCATTGTACCCACTTAAAGCTATTACAGGTATAGTTTCATTCATCTCTTTAAGTTCAGTTAAGAGTTCAATCCCATCCATTATAGGCATATTAATATCCGTCACAATCAAATCTATGTCTGGTGTTTCTGCTAGTAATTTCAATGCTTGTTTACCATGAGACGCTTCTAGTTGTATATCAAATCCATGTGTATCCCAATTTACTAGTGACTTTATTGCAATCCTTACTAAAGGTTCATCATCTATAATCATAACTCTATACATACTGCATCCTCCTTGTTATTTTGTAATAACGGTAACCGCATGCTAACCTTTGTATACTCTCCTATTTTGCTCTGTATGGTTATCCCGTATTGCTCACCATGATTAAGCTGAATACGTTTATTGACATTACCAACTCCCATGCTAGTAAATCCCTTTTCATTTTTACAATTTTCACTTAATGCTTTATGAATTTGTTCTAATGTCATACCACTACCAATATCTTTAATTTCAAAAATAACTTCTTTATTGCAAATCCTACCTTTAACCGCTATGTAACCTTTAGTTTCGCTGTTGCAAACACCATGTAATATTGCATTTTCTACAATAGGTTGTAAAAGCAAATGCAAAATATATGATTCTTCTAATTCTGGCTCTATGTCAAAACTCACATCAAATTCACCTGCATACCTAATTTTCATGATATCAACATAACTCTTTAAATTGTCTAATTCTTCTTTTATTTGAATGTACTTTCCCTTTTTTCCAAATGACGCGTTTAATAATTTAATAAGAGCTTCTGTCATATGACTTATATTATCTACCTTGGCAATCATAGCCATAAAGCGAATAGCATTTAAGGTATTAGATAAAAAATGGGGATTAATCTGAGATTGCAAAACTTCTATTTCAGCTTTATTTCTTTCTCTTTCTTTCTTACCTTTCTCAATAATTAAATTATTAATTTCATAAACCATCTTATTAAAAGCCTTTCCTAATTTACTAATTTCCTTATTGGTATTTAAGATGATAGTAGTGGTAAAATCGCCCTTTTCTACTTGTCCCATCTTATCCATTAGTTTTTTAATAGGATTTAAAATATCTTTAAAGTAAAAGATAGAAAAGCCTATAAATAGAAATATTAAGCTAAGAAACATTAAATTGAGATATCTATTAATTACCTTTACATCTCTCGTTATATAATTATATTCCACTAAACTTACTACCTTCCAGTTTACTTTTTGAATGGGGGCAGTTGTAATAAGCTTATCCGCATTAACCTGTAATTTTTGATTTATCATTTCTTTATCATTAGCCATTACAATCTTATTATCTTCATCTGTGATAAGAATATCTCCTTTATTCTTAAAAGGTTCATTAGTATAATAAACATTCGGGATATTACTCTTGAATGCTACGAAAATAACTTCTATCTTACTATTTTTTGTAAAAGTCTTAGGGGCTAGAGCTATAGAAATAATATTCTTGTAACTATTACTGTTTAAAATCCCTGGTGCCATATTGAGAACAGCTAGAATATTAGGTTGCTTCTTTACATTTTGATACCAATCCATTTTACGTATATGTATCTCCTCTATTATCAAGGTATTCTTATAAATGTAAGCCCCTCCATCTTTTAAAAAAAATACTACAGAGGCAACTTCATTATTAAAATTAAATAGATAATTAAGACTATAATCTATTTGCTTGGAAATCTGAAATTTTTCGTTCATATCCTGTGTACTTCCCCACTTATTTACAAGATCATTGATTATATTATCATTATATAAAGTAGATGCAGCAAGAGAGGCTCGTTTGATATCAGACTCTAGGTTGTCTGCCACTTGTAGTACAAGCTGATTAAGGTTATAGGATGCATTTCTTAATAAAATATCTTTAAATATTTTACTTGTTATTAAATTAATACTAATAATAGGTATAACTAATATCAATATGAATGCCCTAAAATATTTAAATCTCATACTATGTATCTTATTTTTCATAATACATCATCCCTTATCTGTTAAAATTTCTTCAAATTATTACATATATTATATATTAAGCAAGACAAATTTACTAATGTTAGAACATCAAAAAAGGCTATCCTCCCCTTAAGGAAAATAGCCTTTTTTGATGTCTTAAATATTTTTACCTGTATCATGAGTAATTGTTTTATTTGTTACAGACGCTTTATACATAAACCATAAGAATGCCCCAACTGCTGCTATAATACCTACTGGATAACCGATGCTCTCAGCTAATTTCAAGCCTTCTGGAGCAACAATGATATAAGTTACAGTTACAGCTGTCATAAAAGCTGCTGGCAAAGAACAAATATAATGAAAACGTTTATTGTGTACTAAATAACTTGCTGCTGCCCAGAGCATAACCATTGCAAGTGTTTGATTCGCCCAAGCAAAGTACCTCCAGATGATCGCAAAATCGATAAAGCATAGTGCAATCCCTATTACAAAGAGTGGTATAGCAATAATGAAACGACTGCTGATTTTTGCTTGTTTAAATTTGAGTGCATCTGCAATAGCGAGTCGTGCACTTCTAAATGCGGTATCACCAGATGTGATTGGACAAGCAACTACTCCAAGAAGTGCTAAGATCCCTCCGAACCCACCAAGAAGTGATACTGAAATCGTATTAACTACAACTGCTGCTGCTCCAGCTTCTGATAAGGCTTTAGTAGTACCAAAGAACGCCATCGCTGCTGCTGCCCATATTAAAGCGATAACGCCTTCTGTAATCATAGCTCCATAGAATACTTTACGCCCTTGACTTTCTTTAGAAATACATCGTGCCATAATAGGTGATTGTGTGGCGTGGAATCCGCTAATAGCTCCACAAGCAATAGTAATAAAGAGGTAAGGGAAAATACCTTTTCCTGTTGGATGTAAGTTAGTAAATTGAATTTCTGGAATAGCATAACCTTTAAAAATGATTCCTAAAATAATACCTACTGCCATAATAAGTAAAGAGGCTCCAAATACTGGATAAATCTTAGTAATAATCTTATCTATAGGTAGTACTGTTGCTAATAAATAGTAGACAATAATTACGCCAACCCATGCAAGCCTTGGTATCCCTGTCATATTTTCAAGTAATCCTGCAGGTCCATTTACAAAAACAACACCTACTAGAATAAGTAAAACAACTGAGAATATACGCATCACATTTTTAGCTGATGTGCCAAGATAATGTCCCACAATCTCTCCAACTGTTTCACCACTGTGGCGAACTGAAAGCATCCCAGCAAAATAATCATGTGTTGCACCTGCAAAAATTGAACCAAGTACAATCCATAGGAAAGCCGATGGTCCCCAATAGGCTCCAGCTACAGCCCCAAAAATTGGACCAAGTCCCGCAATATTAAGAAACTGAATGAGAAATGCCTTTCCAGTTTTAACAGGAACAAAATCTACGCCATCTGCCATCGTAGTAGCAGGTGTTTCCCTGCTATCATCCATACCAAATATTTTTTCTACTAGCTTACCATAAAACATATACCCCAATATAAGAGCAACAATAGAAAGTACAAAAGAAATCATAATACCCCTCCTCAAGCGTTTTAGTGTTAATATGGTTATATCTTATACTAATACTAAAGATTTGGGGGATTTTAAGGCTAAAATGCAAAAACCAAGAGGTGAAAGGTTGTCATTTATCACCAAACGGTTACGCCCTACTCCTAAATATTTGTTACTATTTAATATACATTAATGCTTTAAACACCTTAGTATTTCTTCTGCTGATAGGGACTTCTTCGCTACATCCTTGAAATTTAACAGCATACGTATTATTAAACCAAGGGATAACCTCTGAAACAGCATCTAGTCTAATGATGTAACTTCTATGACATCTAAAGAAAATCTGTTCATCTAATTGACTTTCAAGTTCTGTCAATGTATCTGATGTCATAAAGCGTTCTTTATGTGTAATTATAGTTGTTTCGTTCTCATTTGTTGTACAAAACAAAATATCATTCTTATGAATCAGATAAATACGATCATTTTTCCATACCGGTAAGCGATCATGCTTTTTAGGATTTCGCACTACACTTAGCATGTCGCGAATAGGTATAAGGCTTTGTTGTTTTTGCTGAAGATGTTCTTCTATACGCTTTATGGTTGTTGATAAGCGTTCTTCTGTAAGAGGTTTTAAAACATAATCAATAGCATGTATTTCAAAAGCTTGTACTGCATACTCATCATAAGCTGTAGCAAATACAATAAGGGGTGGCTTAGTTAGCTTCATTAACATTTGGGCAAGTACAAATCCATCCATCTCTGGCATAGAAATATCTAAAAACACTACATCTACAGATGTCTTAGAAATAGCTTCTAGTGCCAATACAGGGTCTGTAAAAATATCAACCACTTGTACTTCTTCATAAGACTTAAGCATATAGGCTAGTTCATCTACCGCCGGTTTCTCATCATCTACTACTATGATTTTAATCATCTGTTTTCACCCCTTGAGGAAAGATTATCGTAACACACGTTCCACTATCTGGCCAACTCTCAATGACAAGGGATGTGCCATAAATACTTTTAAGACGATTGTTAACATTTCTAATACCAATACCTGAGTCTAAGTCATTCCCTTTTAATATGCTCTGTATTTTTTCTTCAGTCATACCTATACCATTATCTTTAATTTGAATATAAACAGCATTATCTTCTTTATGAGCATGTATTTCTAGCCTACCACCTTTTTGGGTAGTCATGAGTCCATGTTTAAGTGCATTTTCTACTATAGGCTGCAAAATAAGTGGGGGTACTTGGCACTCTATATTTTCTTCTACATCATAAACTACTTCTAATCTTTCTGAAAACCTAGCCTGTTCAATACTTAGGTAACTTTCAATATGTTTAAACTCTTGTGCAAGTGGAATAAATTCGCCCGTTGTTTTAAAACTTGTTCTTAAATAATAGCTAAGCTGCATCAATAGTTCCCTTGCCTTCAGTGCATCTGTTCTGCAAAAAGAAACGATGGTATTGAGCGCATTAAACAGAAAATGGGGTTGAATTTGTGCTTGTAGTGCCTTGAGCTCTGCTTTATTTAGTAGCTCCTTTTGATAAAAAATCTGACTAAGCTCTAACTGCGTAGAAAAAAGATGTCCAAGTCCTTTTGCAAGCTCTATATCCAAAGAAGTAATACTGTTTTCAATACATTTATAAAGTTTTAAAGTGCCTACAATATTTTCTTTCATAAGTAGTGGTACGACAATAGCAGCTTTTAACTTGCATGATGGATTTTTACACTCAATACCAATCTGATCTTGTGCAATCATATACTGTTTGTTGTCTATGGCTTTTTGGGTAATGCTTGTACGAATAACACTACCACTTTTATGATGATCATCTCCCACACCAATATGAGAAAGTATGGACTCTGTATCTGTAAAGGCAACAGCATCTACCCCAGTTGCATCATAAATGATTTTTGCTGCCGCTTCACAGGATTTCTTATTTAGACCATTTCTTAAAATAGGTAAAGTTTTGGTTGCTATACTAAGGGCAAGCTGTGCTTTAACCGCCCCAGCTCTTTCATTTTCTTCATAGATTTGCTGAATGAGTAAAATAAAGGTGGCTGTTCCTAAAGCGTTAATCAAGGTCATTGGCAGAAAAATAAGCTGTACTAAGCTAAGTGCTTGTTCAAAAGGCCTTGAAATAATTAAGATAATAATCATTTGTAGCGTTTCAATCCAGGCTGCTGCAATAAAACCCCACAGCCACTTATTAGGCTTTGTATCTACATACCTTTTAAAATATCCTGCAATGACTCCCCCCATTATAGTAGAGATGCCACATGCTACTGCTGTAAATCTGCCTACGGGTATAACCATACGATGAATCCCTGCAATAAGTCCGGCTCCAATACCCACAGCTGGTCCACCAAAAAGCCCTGCTACAACAACCCCTATGGACCGAGAATTTGCAATGGCATCGTTAACAGGAACACCCCAATAAGTCCCTATAATACCCACACTTCCAAAGATTAATGAAAAAAGCAGCTTATCTTTTAGTGTTAATTTTTCTTTTAAAAGATAGTGCTTAAAAAAATCAGACTTTGAAAGCATAAAAGCTGCTAAGACAATAATGCCTAACTTATTAAATAGATTCTGAGATAATTCTACCAACATATCTTTTTGCCCCCTTTCATAATTCCTTCTCTTATTATACCAAAATTTTAATTTTTTTGTTTCTGATAAAAAGAAGTATGCTATATTAATTATAATTACTTAACTAATAGAAAAGGGGAATACTATGAATGATGTTTTAAAACAAATAAAGAACAGAAAATCAATGCGAGTATTTGAAAATAAGCCTATTACAGATGAAATAAAAAAAGAAATATTAAACGCTGCATTTGAAGCTCCAACAGCAGGTGCAATGATGCTTTATAGCATTATTGACATTACCGATCAAGCATTAAAGGAAAAGCTCTCCGTAATATGCGATGATCAACCTTTTATCCAAAAAGCTCCTTTAGTTCTTATATTCCTTGCTGATTATCAAAGATGGTATGACTCTTTTAACTTTGGTGGTTGTGATCCTAGAACACCTGGTGAAGGCGATATTCTTCTAGCCTGTGCGGATGCAATAATAGCTGCGCAAAATACAGTAGTGGCTGCTGAGTCTTTAGGCATTGGTTCTTGCTATATTGGTGATATTATTGAAAACTGCGAAGCACTTAGAGTGCTATTAGATCTTCCAGATTATGTTTTGCCTGCTGCTATGTTAGTTTATGGGTATCCCGCAGAAGCTCAGAAAAATAGAGTAAAGCCCACTCGCTTCGAAGAACACTATATAGTCTTTGAAAATAAATATCATAGACTCTCTAAGGAAAAACACCTAGCAATGCATGCTGCAAATAACGAAAACACATCTGAAGATCTTAAAGCCTTTTGCAAGCGTAAGTATATGTCAGACTTTGCTCTTGAAATGAATAGGTCAGCAGCTGAATACCTCAAAAATTTCAAGTCAAAATAGCCTATCCTCTATTTTTTATTAATGTGTAGAAATCCGTTTTCTAGCAAAGTGGCTTCTTACTATAATTTAATAGAGTTATTGCTTTTTATGACTTTTACTCCCTCGTATTATTTGTTTTATTTGAGGCATACTATATCTTGTATGATAATCTATTTCATAAGAAGGTGAAAAAATGAAACACGTTTATGCACTACTCATTAAATTTGCCGTAATTGCTATTGTTTTAGAATTTACTATGTTGTTCTTAACTAATTTAAATTTCATAGAAATTCTGTATGTAGCTTTAACTGTGACACTCGTCGCTTATGTTGTTGGAGATCTTTTAATCCTTCCTCTCTCTAATAATACAGTAGCAACACTTGCTGATGCTGGTCTTGCAGCATTTATCATTTATCTCTACAATTTTGCCTGGGTTAATAGTCTAATAACTTTTACGACTGCTATTATTGCAGGTGCCTTAGTAGGTATCGCAGAATGGTTCTTCCATAAATATGTAGCGCATCATGTATTTCCAGATCGCGATCTTCATAAGATTCGGTAATAAAATAGGCTATTCCCCAACTTGTGGGAAATAGCCTATTTTATTATTTATTTCTTTTAATAGCTTGTAAAAAAAAGTCCTTCTACTTTTTCCATGAGCTTTTCATAATTTATTTCTATTTGTTTATTTAAGGCATCCATTTCCTTCTCTGACATTTTAAGAACCATTTTCACATTATCTTTATTAATATGAATATCTTTTACATCTATTTTACTAAGTACAATATCTCCTTTAAATCGTAATAATGTATCAGGTACACTGTCTTCGTTAAATTGTAATGTTTCATCATATGTTTTTACAATATTTTCCGAAGTTATTTCAATATCATTAAATTGTGCTTTTATACTTGATGTTTTAACATCTGAGTGAAGATTTCCTTTAGCGCTCGCATTAATAGTTGCATAGTCCATTTGCACCGTAGCATTCAAATCAATATTATCTGTTGTTTTACTTTCATCATAATTCGCTCTAACTATGAACTTAAAAACATCAGTTTTAGAGTCATTAAAGCGCAAATCATATAAAATTGTTCTTTCATTATCTATATGGACTTTTTTCATATTATAATTAACAATAAATGACTCGCTATCATCCACCATTTTAAGTTTCCCTTTAATACCACTAGCAATATTTTTTCCATCTCCTAATGTTATTTCTGCTTGAGTATCTACTAAATGGTTATAGTACTCTTCCCCTGTCTCTGCATTACCTAGTACTGTCTCGAAAATCACTTTTATTATTTCATCTTTTTCACTTATGTAGCACTTAAATATAATATCTTTTGAAATAATATTTTTTAATTCTTCAGCAACGCTCTCAACTTCACTTATTAGTTCAGGTATATCAATTTCAGATATAAGCACCTTTTGATAACCCGTTTGGCCCATAATAAAACGCTCTAAATCTTTATCATTTTTAACGCTTAAACTTATTTTATCAATATAGTTATGTATCCATTCTTTATTAAGCGTAATAGTATATTCATCACATTTTATCTTACCATTTTCTAGTTCAAGCGTTGTGCTGCCTGTTTTTTGAGCTTTATTTTTTGTTGATATATCTTTCCCAAGGCTCATATATTTTAATAATAGGTCTTTTATTTGTTTGTTTTGAAGCTTAGAATCTTGAGCTTTAAACATTGACGAGATATCTAGTCCTTGTTCGATAGATTCTCTGAGCTCCTTATCTGCCCAAGTACTTTGCCTAATATCTTTATCTAAGGTTATTGGGTTAATACCTAGGTAAAGATCTCCCCATAACTCTTTTAAATTTAAAGCAATGAGTGAATCGCTGCTAAAAACACCCCCACTTATAATAGCCTCTTTATTTTTATTAAGGTTTCCTTCTACTAAGTAGGTTCCGGTGTTGTTATCCTTCTTTTGTATAAGTTGCACTCCTGCTCCTTTTAAAAAGGGACTACTAAAGTCACTTAGAATAAATATAAGTTCGCCATTAGTATTTAAACTATATGGACCTTGTAATATGTCACTCATAAGCTTAGAGGTTACTGATTGATCTTTTTCACTCGCTTTTTGCAAATTCTTTTGTGTTACTGTCATACTTTTTAAAATTCTATTCCACTCTGTTGAACGGCTTGCAGCACTTATTGGACTAACTATACTTACAAATAACATTAGAATTAAATTTAATGCCGTCCACTTTTTTAAACCTGTTTTATTCAAACTATTTTCCCCCATTTTTTACTATTTTACAAATAATCTCTTACAGAAGTCTATCTGTCTTTAAATAATGAGCTTTTCTTAATAGTTGCAGCGCTTTCTATGTCTTTTGGAATATTAATTTCTCTATAAGGTTGAGAAACATAAATAAGTTTATCTTCTACTTGCAAGTTACTTTTCGGGGTATTGTGCGTTGCTTGTATGAGCTCCCCTTTTATTTCAGGCTGTACTTCTTCTTGTCCCATAAGTGTTGCATCTTGTTCAATTTTTATTACTGGTGGTATATGTACTATTTGTGATGATTTTACTTCATCAAGCTCTTTTTTGAGACTAATCACTTCTTTTATAAGATCTTCTTTAGTGGGAGCATCTTTATCTGCTTCTTGTATATTTAACTTGATTATAACTTCTTCTATTGTACCTAGTTCCTCTATTACAAAGTTATATCTTTCTTTTTCCTCATCTTTAAGAGTACTTGCTAAATATCTTTCAAATAAAGAAGCTTTTTCTTTATTTAAGCTCTCTTTTATAGCTAATAGCTCTTTTGCATCCTCTTTTTTGTAAAGTCGGCTGCCATCAAAGTACGCACCTACTGAGATCTCATCAAATAATTGTTGATGAAACGCCATTTCTTGTTCGGATACAATGAGTTCAGATAAGTCTTTACCATCATGCTTTTTATCATGAATCTTGCACACCTTGTCCTCACTTTTCATAAGCATACAATATGGTGAAATATTTTTTGATGTATTTAGCTTTACTATAAGCCCTATACAAACAGCAATAGCAACAATAAGGCCTACTATAACTATAATAATAGCTATTAATTTTTTCTTACTATTAGGATCTAATTCGCCTTTACCCTTTACTGGTTCTGTCTCTACTGGTAAATCACATAAAATTAACATGATAACCCCCTTTATTTATCCTTCGTTTAAGCTAATTATAACATAATTAACTATGGTTTAATAAGAAAATATTACTCCTCTAGTGTGATACATTCTAAAATGTCTTCATAGTTTTCACCTTCATATTGTAATACTTGAATAATCAAATTACTGTATGTCTCATTTAGATTTCTTAGATCCGCTACTATTTTGTTAATTTCTAATATACTCTTTTCTTTACTATTTAGATCGTGAAGAATTTGTATCTGTTTGTTTCTAATTTCTGTAGATAAGGTATTTACCTCTGTGAAGCATGTATTATCGTTAAATTGTCCTATATTTTCTAGCCTCTTTATATAATGCTTGTCTATAGAATACTCCTCATTATACTGCTTAATTGCACTATTATAAATCATATTGGCCTCATCATTTTTAGCCATATGCGTAATTATACTTTGAGATAACTCATTATTAATTTTATTGGCTAACTCGGGAATCTTATAATAGATGACTTGCCTTTGTGCTAAAGATAAGTCAAACCATCTTTCCCCACCATATTTTAAAAAAAGCATCGTTCCTACTAGTCCTAATGAAATTAAAAAAACTATGATTCTTTGTTTTTTAATTTTCTTTGTCTGAGTATCCTTCACAGTTTATGCCTCCCCCCATAGTGCATTTTCTTAAGTATATCATATCACAAATTTAAAATATTTAAAATATTAGTTCTAATAGATTAGTACAGGAGTTTTTAATCATTAACTCTATTTTTTGTGACTGATTCTCCTTATTACACATATTTGTTTGTAAGCTTCGAATATATATGTATAAGATATTTTATAGATTGGTGAGGGTTATATATGAATGATTTAAGAAACCTCAATATGTCTTATCTTCAAGAAGAAATAAATACTATTAAAAGAATCTTTTTAACACTTAGTAATCCTGATATCATAGCATCTTATGAACAACAAATTATGGAACTAGAAGAAGCTTTTTTACAGTTACGAGTTTCTACTCGCAATACTACTAAGTTAAGAACTACTAAACGCCAGGAGTTTCCCCTAAGTAATCAACAACTGCCTATAGCGCCTACAGGTAATATACCACCTCCAAGTCCAACTCCTTTTACTCCCTCTCCAAGCCTTCCACCTATTCCTACGGATGTTATAATTCCAGATAGAGGGTTCACACTTGCAGAGTTATCAACGAGTTATAATGGTCTAAATGGTAATCCTAGTTATGTAGCCTTTAATGGTGTTATTTTTGATGTAAGCAATATTGCTACTTGGGGTGGAGGAACTCATTTTGGTTTATTCGCCGGAACGGATGTAACACCTGGTGCTAGGGCCTGTGGTTTTCATATTCCTATAGATTTAATGAGAATTTTACCTCCTGTAGGTTATTTGGAAACCCCTGCTGCTACTCCAACCGAGCCAACCCTAGTGCCTCCTATATCTCCAATGATTCCCACGGCTCCTACATCGCCTATAACTCCTATGCCTCCTACATTTCCGACAACTCCTACAACTCCAATATCTCCTATATCCCCTACAACTCCGACGACCCCAACAACTCCTATATCTCCTACAACTCCGACGACCCCAACAACTCCCATATTTCCTACAACTCCTATGCCTCCGACAACACCAACAACACCTACACCTCCGATATCTCCGATAACTCCTACAACTCCTATGCCTCCGACAACACCAACAACACCTACACCTCCGATAACTCCTACAACTCCGACGCCCCCAATAACTCCAGTTCCTCTTATACCACCAATAACTTCTCCATCTTCTGTACCTTCTTTGCCTCCAATAACGCCTACTCCTGATATTACAATACCCGTAGACTTTCCTATACCCACTCGATCTTTCACATTACAAGAACTTAAAAATCACTATAATGGTGAAGATGGTCGCCCTGCGTATATAGCTATTTGTGGCATTGTTTTTGATGTAACGAACAGTTCGTCTTGGCATCGTAGAAATCGTTTTGGATTGTATCCTGGTAATGATCTTACTCACAAATTACCTTCTAATTATAGTAATGCACTAAGTCATATAGCTAAAATTTTTCCAGCTATGGGTAGGATTAGAGAAATATAAGGGAAGGTGTCTTGTGAATGATATAAATTGTCCTTTATCTGATAGTAAACCACATATACCAATGAATTATATTCATAAAGCTATAGACAGTATCAGGCAAGGAATTGCACCAAAACTTAACTGTATCTGGGTTGAGACCTCTGGATGCTTCGGAGAAATTATAGCTCTTCTGGACGGCGAAAATCCTGGGTTAGTTGCCCTTTTAACAGATATGGTTAATATGACTTTTTTTAATAGTATTATGGGGGATTCCGGAGAGGCTGCGTATGCGCGCATATTAGATACTATTAACTCCGGTGAACCTTATATACTTATTGTTAGTGGTTCTATCCCACTTAGGTCTAATGGGCGCTATGCAGTGATTGCCAACTATCAAGGGGAACCCATCACTGCGCTTGCTGCTGTTAATACAATCGCGCCAAAAGCAAGTTATATTATAGCGGCTGGCACTTGTACGTCGTTTGGCGGCCCCACTGCGGCCCGTCCTAATGTATCTCAAGCCGTCCGCTTAGATCAACTTATTGATAGGCCTATTATAAATGTACCTGGCTGTCCTGTTCATCCAATATGGATACTAGGGACTATTGGGCATATTATAAATTTTGGAATGCCAGAACTTGATTCTCAAAATAGACCCATTACTTTTTATGGTATTACCATACATGAACGTTGTCCAAGAAGATCTTTTTTTGAGTATGGCGTTTTTGCCACTGACTTTGGTCAGCCTGAATGTATGTTTAGGCTTGGCTGTCGTGGACCTGTTACCAAAACAACTTGTCCTCTTACAAGATGGAATGAAAGTGATAATTGGCCTATCGGAGCGAACACTACTTGTATTGGATGTGCTGGATTTGGATTTCCTGATCTGATGGAACCTTTTATACGCTATTAAAGGATGTGGAAAATGGCAAGAACAGAAATTAGAATCGATCCCATCTCTAGAGTAAGTGGCCTTTTAGAGATCAGTGTAGAAGTTGAAAATAACGTTATTGTAGAAGCTAGAAGCAGTGGCATGCAATTTAGAGGATTTGAAGAGATGTTTAGAGGCAGACCGCCCTTAGATATGCCTTATCTTACAGCGAGAACTTGTGGTATATGTTCAACTCACCACACACTTGCCTCTACACTAGCCCTTGAAGCCGCACTCGGGGTTACGCCTACAGCTAATGGCATAATCGTAAGAGAACTTGCAAACGGCTTCGAACTTTTACAAAATCACTTGCGCCACTTTTATCAATTTGTTTTACCAGACTATGTGAATTTAGAAGGTGTGAATCCCCTACAAAAGACAAATCCCAATGCCTCAGACTTTAGACTGCCATCAGATGTAAATGCTAAAATGACTGCTAGTTATTATGCTTCTATTCCTTATAGCAGAAAGACACATACAGCAATTGCTGTATTAGCAGGTAAGGCACCACATCCTCATGGTATTTTTGTAGGAGGTACTACAACTGATATTACGATCATACAATATAACGAGGTAAACTCTATCTTAAATGAAATTTCAGCCTTTGTTAACGAAGTACTTATTCCTGATGTGTATACTATTGCTACTTATTATAATGACTACTATGAACTTGGAAATAGTTATGGAAACTTTCTATCGGAGAGTCTTTTTGCGGAAGAAAATTTCCCTGTTACTTATACTGTAGGAGGTGTACTTATAGAAGGTCAGTTTGAGCCTTTGAATACATCTTCAATTATAGAGGATCTTAAATATACATGGGCTGATGCCCCAAGTGATACTATTTTACCTGGCAGTGATCTATCTATTCCTAATGCCGATAAGCCAGGTGCGTACTCTTGGATAAATGCTCCAAGATATAAAGGTTATGCTATGGAGCTTGGACCTTTGGCTCGTATGTATATTAGTGGACTCTATACCCGTGGAACCTCTGCAATGGATCGTAATATTGCAAGAGTCCTAGAGACTCAGAGAATTTGTGAAGTTATGAAAGGACTTATCGAGATTTTAAGTCTCGAGCCTCCCATGCAAAGACGTTGGCTAATACCCGAAAGTGCAAGTGGTATGAGTATAGTGGCTGCTTCTCGTGGTACGCTTATGCATTTTTTAGAAATCGAAAACGCAGTTATTAAGAGTTATAAACTTATTCCTCCCTCTACCTGGAACATGTCTCCAAAGGATAATAATGATATACGTGGCGCTGCTGAAGAAGCCCTTATTGGAACTCCTATCGCTGATCCCCTTAATCCAGTTGAAATAGGAAGAATTGTAAGAAGTTTTGACCCTTGCCTAAATTGTGCAGCTCATGTCACAAGTGATCATTATGCGCCTTTCACAGTTCATATCATATAATAATGATTAAAGTTTTTGGAATAGGAAATATATTGCTTTGTGATGACGCTGTAGGGGTAAAGGTATTAGAAAAACTTCTTCCTAGTATTAAAAATCTATCTCCTTATATAGAAGGCATTATAGGTGAGACAGATTGTCTTTTTTGTTTAGATTGTATTAACCAGAATGACTTTGTCATTATTATTGATAGTACTTATTTAAACATAAACCCTGGGGCTATAAGTTATATCCCCTTTTCAGAGTGTGATAAGTTTATAACATCCTCTTATTCCTCTCATGAAATGACATTGCTTAATATGCTTAGAATAGAGCATCCACATATAGATGGTTATCTTATAGGTATCGAAATTAATAAAATAGACTTTTCGCTTGAACTATCGCCTATATTACAAAGTCATTTCCAAAGTATTTGTAAAGAAATTCTACAATTTATAGAGAAAGTTGTGAAATCCTATGCATGAGTTATCCATTATATATAATGTCCTTGAAATTGCAAAGGAACATGCCATAAACAATGCAATAAGTCGAGTTAATAAAATTGTTATCAATATCGGTGAATTTTGTGCCTTGCAAGAAGACTCACTCAACTTTGCATTTAAAAATTTAAGTAAAGATTCTCTTTGTGAAGAGGCAGTTCTTGTAATTGAAAAAAAAGATGCTCAGGCCTATTGTAAGAGTTGTAATTATATATTTAAAATTGATTTAAAACATAAAGTTTGTCCTATATGTAAACAATTTAGCCATGATATTACAACGGGCTATGAAATATTAGTTGCAAGTATAGAGGGGGACTCCGATGAAACGATTTAATATAAATGCCTTTATCATCTTCTTAATGTACGCCGTCAAAGCTAAAGTGGATCTATAACCTATGCCTTCTGTTAATATTTTAGTTAGAGGTATCGTTCAAGGAGTTGGCTTTAGACCCTTTGTCTATCAATTAGCCCATCTTTATGGGCTCACTGGAAATGTTAAAAATAGCTCTACAGGAGTTTATATCCATTTAGAAGGCACCTCTTCACATATAGACTCTTTTCTAGAGGATCTTCAGAATAAAAACCCTAGTTTATCTAAAATTGAAGAGATACAGACTACCTCGGCACAGGTAGATGGTGATACTACTTTTTCAATATTGACTAGTACCCTGAGCGAGGATGCTTTTACACTTTTGTCGCCTGATATTGCTATTTGCCCTGATTGCTTAAATGATCTCAATAATATAGAAGACAGCAGACGTTATCATTATGCTTTTACGAATTGCACAAACTGTGGGCCACGTTTTTCTATTATAAAAAAACTTCCCTATGATAGACCTTTAACTACAATGCAAAACTTCAACATGTGCCCTAGCTGTAAAGAGGAATATGAAAACCCCTTAGATAGGCGCTTTCATGCACAGCCTACTTGCTGCAAAGCATGTGGCCCGGCTCTAAGCTTATTGGACTTTCAGGGAAACACTTTACTTGGTACAGATCCTATAACAAAAACACGTACCCTTATTAAATCAGGTGCTATCCTCGCTGTAAAAGGCCTTGGAGGTTTCCATCTTATCTGTGATGCCACCTCCCAAAAAGCCATCCAAACACTCCGAAACCGCAAAAACCGCCCCACAAAACCCCTCGCCCTCATGATGAAAGACTTGGGGACGGTTCTCCAATATTGCTGTTTGAATACTCAAGAAGAGGAAGTCTTATTAGGTAATAAAAAACCTATTTTACTTTTAAAAAAGAAGAGTGAGCAACTTCCCTATAATATCTGTTTCGATAATCCTTCTCTTGGTGTAATGCTTCCTTATACCCCTTTACATCATATGTTATTTGATGAGGATCTAACAGTACTAGTTGCAACGAGTGCCAATCATTCTGGACTGCCTATGATTTTTAAGAACCTGGAAGCTTTAGAGGAACTTAAAGATATTGCTGATTATTTTTTGATGCATGATCGTGATATTTATATCCCTATTGATGATTCAGTCGTTAAAGTAGTATTAGGTGAAGAGCGAGTTATTCGAAATGCAAGAGGTTATGCCCCTTCATATTTCCACCTTGTTTCAAATGAGGTGCTTGCTTTAGGGAGTGAATTTAAAAATACTTTTTGTATTTCCAATAATAATTACTGTTTTATGAGTCAATATATTGGAGATATGGATACCCTTGAAACTATGCATCACTTTAACAACAACGTTAACCACTTTAAGAAAATGTATAACATTAACCCAAAGCTAATAGCCTATGATTATCATCCTAATTTTTCATATCAAGATTATGTTAAAAGTTACGCGGAAGAAAAAATAGGAATCTATCATCATCATGCACACATTGCCAGCTGTATGGCAGAAAATAATATTAATAGATACGTAATAGGTATAGCCTTTGATGGTGTAGGCTATGGCGATGATGAGACACTTTGGGGCAGTGAATTTTTAGTTTGTAATTTAAAAGAATTTAAAAGATGTGGGCATTTAGATTATTTTAAAATGCCCGGTGGAGATATGGCAACTTTATATCCATGGCGCTTAGCTATTAGCCTGTTGTATGAAGCTTTTGGTGAAGAACTTGAAGGGGTCTTACCTTCTTATTT
Source organism: uncultured Clostridia bacterium (assembly GCA_937921505.1). GTDB lineage: Bacteria > Bacillota > Clostridia > Lachnospirales > Cellulosilyticaceae > FMMP01. Next base: position 126,884 of record CAKZUB010000044.1, read on the forward strand.
AAGTGATAAACAAATTGCTCCTGTTTTATCTATGCTTAAAAATAATATATCTTGTCCACTAACTTGCAGCATTGGCAGACTCTTCGATGGTGTTGCTGGGCTTCTTGGCTTTACTCATAAAATAAGTTATGAGGCTGAGGCTTGTATCTATCTTGAAAATCTTGCTTTATCTAGCCCTGATACAGATTCTAACTATAAATTTGTTATTACAGAAAGAGATACTCTATATACTATTGACTCTATAATCCTTATTCAAGGCATTGTACATGACTTAAGCATTGGTTGCCTACATACATTTATTTCCCGGAAATTTCATAACACTCTATGCTTAATAGGTCTAGAAATATCTAAAAAAATTAGAAACGACTGCGGTATTAATCAAATAGTACTTAGTGGTGGTGTATTTCAAAATGAATTATTATTCTCAGGGCTTTATACTTTACTGATTCAACATAATTTTGAGGTAATTACACATAAACTTGTCCCTTGTAACGATAGTGGCCTATCCCTTGGACAGTTAGTTATTGCCTCAGAACTAATAAGGAAGTGACCTTTTATGTGTATTGCTATTCCCGGAAAAGTTATCAAAATAGATGGCTATGAGGCCTTGGTGGATTTTGGAAAAGTCCAAAAACGAGTGAGTACTCATCTTATAGAAGATATTAAAATAGATGATTATATTTTAGTACATGCAGGTTATGGTGTTGTTAAAATAGATGAACAAGAAGCCTTAGATACCCTTAAAGTATTTAAAATGCTCTGTCTTGACTTTTAAGTAGGTGAAATTGATGAACTCCATAAATAGCTTTAAAGATCCCATACTAGCAAAAAAACTACTAGCCACAACACGCAAATTGGAGAACCGTCCCCCAATCTCTCTTATGGAGGTTTGTGGGAGTCATACGATGAGTATTTATAAAAATGGTATTGATAAACTCTTGCCTTCTTATATTAATCTTTTATCTGGGCCTGGTTGTCCGGTATGTGTGACAGACACAAGCTATATCGATCAGGCTATTTTGTTATCTAAGTCCTCAGAAGTCATTATTGCCACTTTTGGTGATATGATTAGAGTGCCTGGCAGCAGTATTTCATTAAGTATTGCTAGAGCACAGGGTGCTGATGTTAAAGTAGTGTATTCTCCTCTTGATTGTATCTCTTTAGCTAAACTGCATCCTGATAAAGAAATCGTCTTTCTTGGAGTAGGTTTTGAAACAACTGCTCCTAGTATTGCTCTGCTGCTTAAGGAGGCAGCTGCATGCTCTATCCGTAATCTTAGTCTACTACTTAGTCTAAAGACAATGCCTTATGCTATGGAAAATCTTATCTTTGATGAGTGTATTAATATAGATGGTTTTATATGCCCAGGGCATGTAGCCGCTATTATAGGATCTGAACCTTTCGACATTTTAGCCCGTAAATATGGTGTTCCTATGGTCATTGCTGGATTTGAATGTGTAGACTTGGTAGGTGCCATCCATGCTCTTACCAAAATGATTGATTATAAAAATTATAGTTGTCAAAATCTCTATAAGAGAGTTGTTAAGCCACATGGCAATATAAAGGCTTTATCGCTTTTAAAAGAAGTGTTTGAAGAAGATGATAGTTCCTGGCGAGGACTTGGTATTATTCCTAAAACAGGACTATCCCTAAGATCCGAATATAATTCCTTTAATGCACAGTTGAAGTTTAATTTAACTTTACCTGATATTAAAGTAACATCTCATTGCATGTGTGATAAAGTTTTAAAAGGGATTAAAAAGCCCATAGAATGCCCTTTATATAAAACTAACTGTACGCCAGCTACTCCTATAGGAGCATGCATGGTATCTAGTGAGGGCACTTGCATGAATTTTTATAAATATAACAATTGAGGTGATCATATGGAGCTAGTAACTTTGGCACATGGAAGCGGCGGAGATGAATCTTGCAAACTTATCAATGACTTATTTCTGTCCTACTTTAATAATGAGATTTTATATAAGCAAAATGATGCTAGCTTAGTTGAACCTATAGACGGTAAACTTGCCATTACAACAGATAGTTTCGTTATAAATCCATTATTTTTCCCAGGTGGAGACATTGGTAAACTTTCTGTGTGTGGCACTATTAATGATTTAAGTGTAAGTGGGGCTAAGCCCCTTTATATCACTGCAGGCTTTATTATCGAAGAAGGCTTTAATATGTGCCCTCTAGAAAAAATAGTGTATTCTATGGCAAAAGTTGCAAAGCTTGCACGTGTCAAAATTATTGCTGGTGATACTAAGGTGGTAGAAAAAGGTAAGTGTGATGGCGTTTATATTAATACTACTGGCATAGGGGTAATAGAGCATTATGAGCTAACTCATACGCTGCAAGAAGGAGACCAAATTATTGTAAGTGGTTCTTTAGGTGATCACGGTGCATGTATCATGAGTAAACGAGAGATGTTAGGCTTTAATAGTCTGCTTAAGAGTGATTGTGCACCCTTGCATGAAATTACAGAAGCTATCTTAAGTATTAGCTGCAATGTACGGATCATGCGTGATCCTACACGTGGAGGGCTCGCAGCCTCTTTAAACGAGATCATCTCAAATACAAGCAAAAGTATGATGGTCTATGAAAAAAAATTGCCCATTAAAGAAGAGGTGAAAAGCTTTTGTGACCTTTTAGGTCTTGATCCTTTATCTGTTGCAAATGAAGGCAAACTCATTTGTATTGTATCTAAAGAAGATAGTGTTAAAGTATTAAAAACGATACAAAATCATCCTCTAGGCCAAGATGCTCAAATAATAGGTGAAATTATAAATGATTCCTCAAATAAAGTGTATCTTAAAACACTTCTTGGCGCTACTAAGATGCTTTCTATGCCAAGTGGTGAGCTCTTGCCTCGTATTTGCTAATCAAAATCCCCTTATGACCGACATCATAGGGGGATCTTTTCTTACTTTATCCTATTTTATTCTAAGGGCTCCATATCTTTTATAAGCTCCTCTACAAGGAGCTCTTGGTAGCCTGCCATTCCTTCTTTTTGAAGGCATTCTATAACATTTTTTAATTGTGGTTCTTCAATACTTTGAAGTTTAGATAACCTCTCTTTAATACTGACTTCACCCTTTACTTTAAGATAATCATGTACTTCATAGTGCCACAAAACAAGGCTTTCTCCATAGCGTTTTTTGAGCTTAGCTGCTATTTGAAGTCCTTCTGGGTCAAAGTCTCCATTATAGTATAAAGTAGTAGTTGAAGCATACAATTTATCTAAGATCATATAGGAGGAAGTATTAAGCTGACCGCTTGTGCAAATAAGAGCTACACGCCTGCATGGATCATTGTACGCTCTTATGCCTTGAAGCAATGCTGTAAATACAGCTGGGTTTTCTATAATATACACTTTATTCATAGGTGCAGTTATATGTGTTATATCTTTAAGGTTCGAAATGGCAAGTATAAGAGGTTGCCCTCTTTTCCAAAAGTCTTCCCACAACGGCTTGTCCTCTTGAACCCATCCTTCTATACCATAACAAATAGTGGTATTAGATACTTCATCTTTGATAATCCTTGCTATATATAGTACCTCATTCATTGATTCTAAAGCAGTAGGATAAGCGGTTCCTTGTTTATAGCTTAGCACATACAAAAGAAGCTTACCTGCTTGGGTATTTAAGTCAAAGTAGTGGGCATCTCTAGTGACTTTTGATGCTAAAAGTGGCAGCGAAAGCCACTCCTCTTTTAAATTCTCCAAATGCTCCAATGCTTTGTCTAATGATTTTACGATTTCTTGCAAAAGTTTTTTTTGATGCGTATAAAGCTGTACAACTAACTGATAACCATATTTTTTCTCCCTAAGAGAATCCCCAAGCCATCTTTGTACTTCCGGACTCTTTAAGCTATAAAGAAGCTTGTTAAAAAAGGCTTCTCTTTCAGTACAAGCTTGCTCTTTCAGCTCTTTATGAGGAATGATTGCTTCTCCTTTATAACCTTTTAGAACTTCTAAAAAATCAACCTCTTCAAATCTCCCTGTACAAAAAAGATTAACAAAGTTCTGCACTTTTACTTTACACGTCTTTGTCTGATAGATACTATAATCAAGCGGAGCTAGGATAACTTCTTCTTCTGGTGTTAGCTTATCTAAAATAATATAGCCCCCTAGATGACCTAACTTTCTATATTTATCTATAATGGATTTTAGAATTCTTTTATACCCTGGCTTTGTTTTTAAATAGTCTATCGCCTCTTTTTCCTTAACTTTGATCTTACTCATCTCCTCTTTACATCCCATGCCTATTTATAGATTTGACACATTTAACTTTAAGTTATAGTAGTGTTTTTTGAATACCATTCCAGTTATACCTAATAACAACGACTGTCGTATCATTTTCTTCTCTTATAATCTCACATATAGAAAGATCGTCTACAGTATCATAATCTCCCCATAGGATTTGGGAATTGATAATAAAGTCTAAGTCTAGTGCTTTAAGAAGCCTAAACATATCTCTTATATTGTTTTCATCAACCCCTGCAAAGGCCTCATCCATCGAAATGATCCTAGGACATTCGTTTTTGCAGCCTTCATACCTTGCATAAACTGCTGAAAAGAGGGGAATATACATGGACATCGCTTTTTCTCCTCCTGAAAATTGGAAAAAGGCGTTGTTTGTGAGTTCGCGTTTCTTTTCGTTTTTCTTCATATAGAAGAGTTTAAACTCATACCATTGTCTATAGTCTAGGACTTCTTTAATAATAGTATGATAATTTCTGGCTTCACCCGTGCCTTCATAGCTTCTGATGGCAGCCTTAACCTTAGCTGCAAAATGAGCTACCAGCTTTTTCATATCAGCATCCGAGCACCGATCTCCTCTTTCAAGTAATTCTAAAAGTTCACTAATATCTAGCTGCCCTTCACTTTCTGCTTTTTGGGGCACCCATTTAAGGCTAAGTGAAAGACTACTGGAGGTATCCATAGACTCCATCAATTGGTTAATCTTGTCTACCCATTTTTTAGAAAGCCATATTTTGCTTGTAATCTTTGTACTAATCGTATTCAGAAGGACCTCTTCAAAGACTCTTCGCTCTTCTGTGCTAATTAAAAGGTCTGTTTCTTCGATATATTTTTGAATGGTTTCGGATAAATGGTAAAAGCCTACTTCTTTGCCACCCACTCTGCATCTTATATCAAAACGCTCTCCTTCTTCTGCAAAAAGACGTATGGTTTTGACATTATATTCTTTAAGCTCAGAACTATTTTTATTAAGGGATTCAAAAAGAGCCGCTGCATACCCTTCTCTTGTCTTCTCTTTTTGGTTATCATACTCTGCTGAAAACTCTTTGCTTAGCGCGAGCATCGTTTTGGGTGTATCTTTTACCACATAGCCTAAGTCATATTCTTCTTTAAAAAGAGCTAAAAGTCTCTCTAAATTTTCCGTTTCATCTTTAAGTTTCTCTTTAAGCTCTATCATAACCTGCTCGTTTGTTTTAATGGCTTCCTGTGTGGTTCCTATTTCCCGATCTAAAGTGCTAAGCCTTGGAGGAATCTCCTGCTTGATCCTGAGACACCAGTTTATTTTTTCTTCTATTTCTGTGATATCTGATGTTTTTAAACTTTCTTCTAAAGCACTCATTTTGGTTTTAACTGCTTTTTGCTTTTGCGTCCATTGATTGATTTCATAATAAAGCTGATCTAGGTCTTCCTCAAAGCGAGAAGCGGTCTCTTCTAAGGCTGTTATCAGCTCTTTGAGGCTTTTTTCTTTATTAAAACTAATTTCTAGTTCTCTTAATTTTTGTTTATAATCATCTGCTGCCTCAATAGCTTCTTCATAAGCTTCCTCTGACCGTTGTATTGCTATACCCAAAGTGCACTCATAAAGCCTCGCCTTCTCCTCATTTAAGCTTTTTTGAATTTCAAAGTAAGCTTCTTTTTTAGCAAGCAAATTCTCATAAAATGTCTCTTTTTGTCTTTCTAAACCGCCACAAAGCTCCAACATAGCCTTAATGTCTTCTAAATAGGGCAGACTGGCGTTTTCTTGCTGCAATTCAAAAAGGTTTTTATCCTGCGCTAATACCTTTTTTTCTAGGTCCGCTATCGTTTCTCTTACCCCTTCAATATCTGATTCTTTTTCTGCAATCAGCATTTCTCTGTGCTTTTTACGCGCCAAGAGCCCAATATATTTAGGCTCATAGCTAGGATCTGCTTTACCTTTTAAGATACCAATGCCGTATTTTCCGGTTTCATCAATGTAAGCTAACTGATCTTCATCTAAGAAGATACCAAGAAGCGCATTATCTACCGCCTCAAAACTAACCCCATCTAAATGCTCTTTTGATGCATGGAGGTATTGCGTGAGATTATACTTCATCATATTGCCTGTTGCAAAGAGGTACTTATCATGCTCTCCCTCACCAAAGTTAAAACAAGCCTCCCGATGCCTCTCGTCTACGATAAGTGCATCTATAAGCCCCATACTTTCTAAGGCCCCTTCCATACGTTTTTGAGTCTCTTTGCTGGCATCTTTATTAAAGTCGATGGCTTTGTAAAGAGGAATGAAGGAGATGCCTTGTTCTTTTAATCTTTGTCTATTTTTGAGAACGCCCACTTCTCGTGTAGGTTCTATATCTTGAGCTGACTTTAGTTTCTTGATTTCTTCCTCTAGCGCTTTAATAGTGAGCTTTTCTTTTTGAATCTCTTTTTCTAAGAGCTGCTTTTGGCTTAGGTATTCTCCTCTTTGCTCAGTATAGCATTCGCCTAAAAAGGCTCTGATCTCTACTAAAGTATCTAGTTTTTCTGTCTTATCTGTTTTCTTAAAAAGAACTTGTCTTTGATCCTCTGTCATCGTAAAATGTTTTGTGTTTTTTTGCCAGGTGACAAAGAGGACTTTGTAATCTTCCTTAGCTTGTGTTAAAAGCTCGTACGCCTTAGTTAACTCGTTTTCTGTCTCTTCATAGGCTTTTTCGGCACGGTCTTTTTCTTCTAACATCTTCTCTTCTTCTTTTTTGACTCTTTCGTAGACAACAAGTGCTTTCTTAGCCGTTTTGAGTGCCTCTAGATACTTTTGAAGTGTGACCTTGATAAAACCAATGTTTTCTGGTTCTATTCGTTCGCCTTCTTCAAACAAAAAGCTCTGTGCGAGATCTATGAGTTCATCCACTAGGTCTAAGGCTTCTTTTTGAACCCCTTCTAAAGCTTCCTTTTGCTTTTTGAGACCTCTTTCATTATCTTTTTGGTTGTCCCTTTTTTGCTCTAGCTGTGTTTCTTTCTGCAAAAGGCTTTGCTTTAGATTTTGCATCTCTTCTGCAAGTTCAAGCAGTTCTCTTTTGATACTGAGTTCTTTTCTACTGCTTAGGCTTTGATACTGAGCCTCTGCCTGCGTGAGTTCTTCTCCTTTTTCATCTCGCTCTTTAGTAATACGGGCAAGCTCTAGCGTTCTTTCTTTAAGAGAAGATTCATGCAAAGTAATCTTTTTAGTAGTGGCTACGACGCTGCTATGTCCGCTTGCTGCCTTTTTAGCTTTTTCAATGAGGCAAGATCTATTGTATGCATCGTAATGATACTGGATATTTTTACAGGCTCTTAGTGTACTTTTATAAGCCTCTAACGCACTTTGAAGAGTATCCATACTTTCCATGGATTCTGACATAGGTCTTAAGTCATCTTCTGAAAGTACTTTAAGGGACTCCGTTAAGATTTTATAGATTTCTGTAGGTTTAAAATCTTTAGAGAGCTTGGGGCTTCTTAGGTTAATAAGCAGGCTAAGAAGTTCTTCATAACCATCTATTGTTTCAAAGCCGAATAAAAATTCATTAACTCTAGCCATATATTCCTTTTGACTTTCTGTGTAGATGCCGCCTTCTCCTATTTCGTTTTGAAGCTGCTTTTTAGTAAGAGGTAGCTTTTCTCCAGTTTCCCTATACAGCAGCATATCCTCCCCTATTCTTCTGCCATCTGTTATTAAGAAATACCAGGACTGAAGTGGTTTGTTTTTGACTGCTTTCATACCCATCCCTATCGTTAAATAATGCTCTGTTTGCTGACGTTTAAATTCCATATAGAGATAGGCTGTCTTTTCGTCTGTTTGTTCATCTAATAAATAATTCTCAAGCTTTCTTGACCGCGTACCAAAAGGGTCTAACCTCTCTGGCGACTTATTGCCATCTAGTAGGAGCGGCACAAAGCTTTGCATCGTTACAGATTTACCAGAACCATTACTTCCTCTAAGCAGCAGCTTGCCGCCGCATAAATCAAATACTTCTTCATCATAATACCAAAAGTTGATAAGGCCTAATCTGTTAGCCACCCACCTATTCATCTTGTGTGCCTCCTTCAAAAGTCTCTGGATAGTCACCTATTATCTTCCCTGCTAAAGGCAAAATAACGAGGCTATCTTTTTCCCTCTTTAACATACAAAAGTAACTCATTTTATAAACGACTTCCTTAAATAATTTTTCCTCACTGCTTTCCCTATATTCCTTACTCCAGCCATGAGCTTTCTCAGCAGCTACTTGTTTTAAAAGCTCTCTAAATGCTGATTCAGATAGGTGAATGGTATCTCCTTGATCTCTTTGAAGTACACCTTCTTTAAGCTGTTTGCAAATATGAGCATTCACATGCAAGATAACATCACTTATGCCGCTGTTAGTCGGAAATTCATAGCTGACTTTGTCCTTTTCATCTGGAAATACAATCGCTCCATTACGGTGGAGATGAAAGTGCCAGCCTAGATACCTTTTAAAATCCTCTTCTATAATATTGCGGTAATTTTTGATATAGGCATAATCCTCATCCACTCCCCCTTCGTGATAAACGATAGGCGAGAGGATCAGTCTGCGATAAACTCTATTTTTTCTAAGCGTTCCTCTGTCACTTGTTAAAAAATTCTCGTATTCTGCTTCTAAGTCATGATAACTTTTAAACTTCATCACATCCGTTTGGAAATTTCTAACCATATATTTCGAAAGTCCCGTGCTTTCAAAGAGCACTTCTTTGCTCCCATCTTGTGTAAAGCTATCCTCTTCCCCATCAGTAACACGGATGAGCTTCTCTGAAAGGGCAAACTTAATGACTTTGATGAGCGAACGTCTTGTTTTATATTGGGTCCAGTCTATAGATTCTCCTATCATATTGGCTGCTATAAATTCTGTTACATGAGAGAGTAAAAATTGGTCTTCTTTATTTTTATCCTCTAAGTAAATAAACAAAATCATGAGAAAGGCATATTCTTTTTGATCATCAAAGCTTGCAATACCCATCCATTCTTCGGCCTTACCTGGTAGTTTTTCAAGTCTAATAAAATCTCCTCTAATAAGAAGATCATACCCAAGCTTTTCTATAATAAAAGGCTTAAAGTTTCTATAGTTGTCTTTGATAAGATAAAAAAGTTCTCTATCTTCTTCCTTTAAAATAAAGTTATGTTCAAGCAGTGCTTTTAATTCTTCCATCTGCTACTCCTTTCTCTCAAACTGTATCTTATAGTGAGGCATGGTAAAGATACCGTCTTCAGAGACTACTGTAATTTTTTCACCCTTTGTGCCCTCTGTTACTTTAAATAGTGCACCGCCTTCGGTTTTGCTCCAGGTTTCTTTGCTATTTCTGCCTTTAGTCAGCCACTTTAGGAGTAGGTTTCTATCTTTTTGAGTAAGCTTTGGAAGCGTTTTAAAGTCTATTTCACCTTTTGAGATAAACTTCTTGATGCTCTTTTCTTCTTCTATTCTCTTAGCTAAAATCTCCTGCTTTTTTTGTTCCTTAAGCTTTGTTTTATCTTGTATAGGATTTTTAATAGTCTTTTCTCTATACGCCCTTATTCTTGGTTTCGTAGCCACACAAGTAGGTGTTTCATCAAAAATACTGCTGCTAATGCTTTCTGTTTCTCTTATTTCATCTATATGCACATGCATGGTCCCAAGGGTCCCAAAAACAAGTGCTGAGAGTTTGTGCGCTTCTTCAATACTCTGGGAATTCATAAAAAGCTCCCCTATTTTGCGATACTCTTCTTTGCGATTGACATTATTGTTACGTTTTTCTGCAATCTGTGCTGCAAATCTTGTAATTTTACGAATGATCTCATTTGTATTATCAATGAGTTTGTCTACTAGTGAATCTCTTCCCTCATAAGTTAGGAACCACTCCTGCATACTTTTAAAACGTCCGAGGTTAATATCCATATACTCTTCATCTCTTATGACAAGCTCAACATTAACGATAGTTTTTTCGTAATTTAACGCTTTGTTAAGTAATTCATAAATAGCTTCTTTTGAAAGCAGGCTAAAACTGTCTTTTATAGAAAGCGTCGTCATCTGAAGCTCTTTGATAAAATCTCTCAGATAGCCTACAAACGCTTCTTTGAAAATCAAAAATTCTGTGGTTTTCATCATTTCTTCTGTTTTAGGCGAATAGAATCGACCTATATAATCTTGATAATTTTGATTGAGATCCCTAAAAGCACTATTTAGACTCTTCCACCATTCATAGACCTTTTTATCCTCCGCATAGATGACTTGCTGATGTTGCTCTAAAAGAGCATGGAACTTCTCTACAAGAGCCGGCTCTAGTGTAGCTGTATTTTCTACCGTCATATTTTCAAGCCCAATCAGCATACGTTCTATTTCGATCGTATAAGGGGCTAGCTGATAGCGAAACTCTCTATTTTTAAACTCTTCTACAGTCTTTACCTTGGTAGTATCTGCAATAGCTGTAATGTTACCCCAGCTTGTGAGCTGCTCTAAGTCTAACTTAAGCTGCTCCTCTTTATAACTCTCAAAGTCTTCGTAAACTTTAAGAAGCTCATAGATCTCTTCCTTAAAAAGCCAATACTTCATCTTGTCATACTGACGGTACATATGTCTTATGATACTGCGGTAGCGCCACGTATTTTCAGTGGCCAAATACTTGACTTCTTCGATTGCTTTGGTTTGCTTTCTATCTAATCTCATGGAAACTCCTATTTCATTTTAATAAGTATTTGTTACATTCATGCTCTATATGTTAGGTCTATATTATCATAGTATTGACAGTTTTTTAAGGTTTTGTTTTACTCTATATGACATTATTTTTATAAGTGCTTTTATCTAGGAAGTAGTTTGAGATTAGTGTGATACAAAAATCTTTGTTGACAAATGTACTTTTAGATTATACAATGTTTTTAGTAGTACACGAGAGACTACTTCGTTCAAAGGAGAGTAAAAATGGAAGATTTACTGCAAGCTCTATGCAAACTTGATTTTACAAAGACAGAGGCGGATATTTACATAACATTAGTCAAGCATAAGCAATTAAGCGGCTATAAAATTGCAAAGCTGATTAACTTATCGCGTTCTTCAGTCTATAAAGCACTCGATAACTTATATCAAAAAGGTCATATTTATTTGCTCCCAAAAGAAGCCAATGAGTATGTGGCAAAAAGACCAGAAATATTGATGGAAGAATTAAAAAGTGACTATGTAGCAACAGCTGATATTTTAAAAGAGAAATTATCACAGTTTGATGAAAAGCCATCTGAAAGAAGTTTTTTTAATATTGAAGGCTATGACAATATTATTACAAAAACAAAAGAGCTTCTATTAGAGGCAAAGACTGAAATCTATATGAATACCACTATAGATCTGCAGCTATTTAAAAGTGAAATTGAAATGATTCACGCAAGGGGCGTACGAATTATTGTCTTTTCTTTTTCTGCTCTAAACCATGAAAATCTTCCTATCGAACTTTATAGTTCAGCAGAAACAGAGCATGTTTGCCATTCAAGCCGTTTGATGTTAGTGGTAGATTATACAAAAACGCTCATAGCAAGCAACATGAGACATTCGGATTATATAGGAACCTTTACAGAAAATCATCTACTTTCTTCCATTGTATCTGAACATATTCATCATGATATCTATCTGCACAAACTCAAAAACAAATACGAAAAATCACTTTTGGATAAAGATATTCTCCTTTGCACCTTAATGGAAGAATATAAGGATCATGATATACCGTTATAATATATTAATAACATACCAAAGCTGTACAACTTAACCACAGACTAACTTTTAGGAGGAGTAAAAATGAAGATTGAACACATTGCAATTTGGGTAACAAATTTAGAGGACATGAAAGCATTTTATTGTAAGTACTTTGGCGGAAATGCTGGTGAGAAATATACCAATTCAGAAGTAGCCTTTCATTCTTATTTTCTTTCATTTAATACAGGCGCTAGGCTAGAATTAATGGAGATGCCTGGTATATTACAAAATACCAACACAGCAACCGACCAAAGTATGGGGTATATACACCTTGCTTTTTCTGTTGGCAGCAAAGAAGCTGTAGATACATTAACCTCTTTACTAGCAGACGATGGCTATATAGTTGTAAGTCGTGCTCATGTAACTGGAGATGGGTATTATGAAAGCTGTGTGCTAGACCCAGAAGGTAACCGTATAGAAATCACACTATAATACAACGCTAGTAAAGATACATAAGCATTAGAAGGGAGAAAAGTAATGCAGAAAAAAGCACTTATCATGCAAGGTGGCTGGGAAGGTCACAGGCCTAAAGAGATCGCTGCTCTATTTAAGCGCATGATGGAAGAATGCGACTTTGATGTAGAAGTTTCAGATACCTTAAAAGTTCTTGAAGATAGTCATAAATTACAAGGTCTAGATCTCATTATACCCGTTTGGACAGCTGGGAAAATTTCTCATGAACAAATACACCCGCTATTAGACGCCGTAGCAAATGGTTTAGGCTTAGCCGGCATACACGGCATGGCAGATGGATTTAGAGAATGCATTGAATGGCAATTTCTCACAGGTGGTCAGTTTGTCTCTCATCCCGGAGATGATCATGTAGAGTATAAAGTGCATATAAAACAAGAATCTAATCCTATTGTAGATGGTATCGAGGACTTTACTATCAAAAGCGAACAGTATTATATGCATATAGATCCTGCAGTGACTGTACTGGCAACTACTCGTTTTCCAGTAGCAAACGGTTTTCACACTACAAATGGCACTGTAGATATGCCGGTAGCTTGGACAAAACAATGGGGCAAAGGTCGTGTGTTTTATTGTTCTCTAGGACATACTGAAACCATTGTAGAAACAGACCCCGTAAAGACAATAATAAGGCGTGGTTTTGTCTGGGCATCTCGCTAATCTGTTATGTTGTACTCTATTAACAATAGAACAAGAGGTACATTCCTTAATAGGAAATGTACCTCTTGTTTTTTAGAATTGTCCTGCTTTACCTAGTAATGTAATAATCATCTTCGCTGTTTCAGCTCTTGTTACGCCTTTTTTAGGACTAAAGTTGTTATTACCTGTGCCGCCAATAATCTCTAATGCTTGTGCTGCTTTAATACCTTCTACTGCCCATTGTGGCACCTGTGCCATATCATTGAATGGTGCTTTATAATTTTTTTCAATATCACTTATTTTTTCTTTCGTTAAATATAAATATGCATTTGTTATAAGCGTTGCGATTTCTTGCCTTGTTACTTGCTTAGTTGGTTTAAAGGTTCCATCTGAATACCCGTTCATTAAACCCTTTTCATTAAGCGCTGTAATATAACCGCTATAGATATCTTCGCCTATAATATCTTTGAATTTCCCTTTGTTGCTTGTTGGATCAATACCTATTGCTTTACTTAATAGTACTGCAAACTGTGCTCTTGTAACGACACCACTTGGATTAAACGTTTTATCCGTTGCACCTGTTGTGATGTGTCTTGCTACAAGCACTTCTATATCGCTCTTAGCCCAAGCTACTTTGCCAAGATCTTCAAAGGTTTTGTTGTATTCCATAACAACATAGTTACTAAAGTGAGGTGTCTTAAAGGTAATAGTCCCATTCTCTATTTTACCTCCCATAAATTTCAAATCACCATTAGGCTGTACATAGTATACACCCACTTTTCTCTTATCCTTTATAAGATTTAGTTTGCTTGAATCTAAAGGCAATGTTACGCTTATAGGTTCGTTAAATTCACGAATTCCAGTTGAATCGCCATCTTTATTTGTTGCTTGAATTTCTAAGTTAAAGACTTTACTTAGAGCATTCATATTTGAATCTGTATCTGCTTTAACGCCAGATGCTTCTGTTTGTTTAAAAGAAATTGTTCCCCCATCTGCTAATGCTCCAGCTGGTATTGCATTTGCATTAAACACTATTGTTATGCCATTTATAGCAATCTTAAGATCAAGTCCTTTTTCTTGTAACATTTTGAACTGTTCTGTTGATACTGCCACACCGCTTTTTCCTGCTTCTGGTTTTAAAACTAAAGTATTGTCTTTACTATCTGCTATTAGTTTATCCATGTCAGCTTTACTTAACAAACTAACTCCTGGTACTACATTTTCTTTTGCAGGCTCAGTAACTACTGGGGCCGCTCCGCCGCCGCCAGTTGAACCGCTTGAAGACGGACTGCTTACTTGCTTAAGCGTTAGTATCATTGTTCCGCCATCTTTTGGTTCTGGCAATGTAAGTGTTACTAAGTTACCTGCTGCAACAGCGTACTCTTTGCCAGTATACTCATCAATTACTTTATTACCCGCCACAAAAGGTACATTTAAGATAATTTCTTTACTTACGCCATTATTAATAACAACTACTACTTTACTATTTGCATAAGCTCTTTCAAAAGCAAGGTAGTTATCAGTATCGCCTCCAGCTATTTTAGTTCTTGAGCCTTTAGCAAATACTTGTGAATACCTAGCTCTAAGGTTAATCATCTTTTTATAATGGGTTAGCATATCGTTAGTATCGTTTGCTGATTCCCAATCCATATTGTATCTGTTATCATAGTAAGGCCAATTGTTTGCTCCGCTTTGACCTATTTCTTCTCCATAATAAACGACTGGCTGACCTTTTGCTGTCATTTGAATGCTTGCCGCTAATTTCATTAAAGCTTCTGGGTCTGCTTTTCCTGCTTGCTCTAATGACCATAAGAAACCATTTTCATCATGGCTGCTTAGGAAGTTACCATAAGTGTAGGCACTATTTAATTTGTTATTAATCTCATCAAGTTTAGTATCTGCAGTGTTAATATTACCATTTATAAAGTCTCTTGCAATTTGCTTAAAGTCAAAGTTAATGGCTGAATCTGCCGTACCACTATTTAAGAATCTATCTACATCTGGCGCAGATAGCCATGCCTCAACAATGTATTTAAAGTTTGGTTTCACTTTTGTAAGTTCATTTTTCAAACTCATAAGTGTCGCTGGCTCTACGTGTTTTGCAGTATCGATACGGAAGTAATCAATTGTATTACCCGCTGCTGTTTTGCCAAGCTTATCCACCCAGTTCACTTGCCAATCAACAATTTTTTTCCTTACAACTGGATCTTCAGTAATAAAGTCTGGCAGATTAGCAAGCTCTCCAAGAACTGAATCTGTTCCTCCAGCCCTTAACATGCCATCAAATCTGTCTTGGTCTGTTTCTGTTGGGAAGTTTTGTATATCTCCAGTTGCACCTAATGAACTAGGTGTATCTGTTTGTTTTAATCCATAACCACTATGATTAACAACAATGTCAACCATGATTTTCATACCTTTATTATGTGCTCCATCAATAAGTGCATGGAAATCTGCTAGTGTGCCTAGGTGTGGATTTAATCTTTCAAAATCTTTTGCCCAGTAGCCATGGTATCCATAATAAGACACATCATTACCTACCTCATTTGGTCTGTTAACATAGGCATTTTCATAGCTTAGTACATTCATAGCGATATTATCTACTACAGGTGTAATCCATATGGTATTAACACCAAGGCTTTTAAGGTAGTCTAGTTTAGCTGTAACCCCTTTAAGGTCTCCACCTTGATAAGTTCCCCTGTCTTCTTTTTTGTAATTATTTCCATAGGGATCATCATTTGATGTATCTCCATTATTAAATCTATCTGTTAGCATGAAATAAATAATCGCTTCATCCCAGTCAAAATGATCTCTATCTGCTGCTGTTTTAGCTCTTACTTCAACCGTTGCTAAACCTCCATAAACATTTGAAGAATCATCTGTTAAACTAATAGGTATTTGTTTAACCCCAGCTGGGATGGTATCTGGCACCGCTATTGTGATAGCTTTTAAATCTTTATCTATCTCTACATTAGATTTTCCGCCAAGAGCAGTTAAATCCGCTGTAATACTTTTTATACTTATTTCTTTTCCTAAGTCTTCTCCTACACCTGCTGCACTTATTTCAAGCACTGCATTTTGTGCGTAACTTATAGTACTTGGTGCCACTGTACCACTTACTGCAATATTCATTTTTTTGTATTCAATAACCGATTTGCCATCTTCTTTAACTTTATTAAGTCTATCAAGAACAGTTATTGTTACATCGTCTTTATCTGTTACACTGTAGTTATAATAGTATTTGCCTGGTGCTAACCCGCTATATGTATATTCATAGAGTTCATTAGCAGCATTATAAGTCATATCATATTCTTGACCATTGATAGTGACTTTTACACCTTTTAGCGTATGCATCTTGGAAACTTTAAATAATGTATCATCTCTGTAGTAGAACTTAATAGTTCCATCTGCTGGATTTATTTTAGGTGCACTCGTTGGTGCTACAGTGACTGTAGGATTCACTCCATAAGTAACTTTCGCTTTAGTAATCACCTGATTTGCAGGAGTTATTATTGCTCTGTCTACATCAATATCTACTACGCAAGTATCCCAATTTGTACCTTTTCTTACCTTATAACCTAATGACTCTGAAGCTGGTCCCATTTCGATGTAAGCAATAGCTTTACCGTCTTTAAACTCAGTAAAATCTATTTGACCATTTGTTGCACCTGTTCCCCATACCCATATGTTACATCTATCATCACCTGTACCATAATCGCCATCTGGTCTTGTATACTCAAATACAACATATCTTGTAGGAAGTGGTTCTAGGTCTTCTGCTGTTGGATAAGTATAAAACACTGTAGGATTTCCTTGAACCATCCAAACTTCTACTGCTGTTTGACCTACAGGGACTGTAATAACACCTTCTGCTTCCTGTGCTACCCACTCATTTCCCGCTTCGCTCTTACGTGTTATAAAATTAATAGTATTGCTCGAGAATTTATATTGTGCTTGTATGTAATTGTCTGTTTGAAGACCTTTATTAAATCCAAAAGATGTACTTGTCGCACCTATATTCCACATCCACATATTCCAGTTATCATAATCTCCAGCCTTACGAAGATAATTAATGGTGTATGTATAAACCTGCGCTACTACGTCCACATTTATAAGTGTTTCAATGCCACCCGCAGATACTTTAACTGGAACTTGAGTACCAGCCGCGACCTCTGAAGTAACTTGTAATGTACGACCTAATAGTGTAACACCTGTTATACTTGACTCTAATGTATACGCCGCTGCTGCCTGCGATGCCCCCGCTCCACTATATACCGTAACTTGCTCTGGAAGAACCATCTCTGAACCTTGCTGCACATCTTCATAGAAAGGCATGACTATGCCTGGTACTACAACCACGCTATTAGGATCACCACCAGCCGTTTTATCAGGATTAGCTGGATCTACTTTCCAGTCGCTATTTACAACGAACTTATATTGGCTCACCCCATAAGGCAAGTTTAAAGTAATGGACCAAATACCATTAGCTTCTTGAGTCATATAATCTGTACTATTATTCCAATCATTAAATGATCCTGCAACGCTTACCTTATCCGTTGGTGCTGTTAGACCTTCTTGATAGTATGCAAAAGTTACCTGCTTCCCATCGACTTGTGGGCTTATAATTGAGTCTGTAGTCATAGCACTTGCGCTTACAATTGATCCACTTAACAAACTCGCTTGCACATTCTCTGAACCTGCAATTAAGTTTTGGCATATACCCAGTACCATAGCAACTGTTAATAGCCAAGCAACTACTTTCTTTCTTTTTAAATTCATCCTATCCCTCTTTCCTTTGTTTAATAATTTATATTTATATACCTTTATGCGTATAGTCATAAGTGCATATAGATATCCTTAATACATTACCCAAACCCCCAAAAAACGATACCGGTAACGATTCCGAAAACGAGTAAAAAATATATAGCTATTCTTTTACCTCTAATTTAAACACGTTCACTCTATTTACAGTTTAACCACTGTATAATTTAACCAGTTTTTTATAATCATTCTATAGTTTTCAGTTCAACTTGTCAATTGTTTTTTACCTTTAAAGTAAAAAAATAGTTACTATTCAGCCCTCAATAGCTATTGAAAAATAATTATAGTGAAAATGCTGATTTTTTTGAGGGCTCTAAATTCACTTATCCACATCAGATTTCAATAAATGTGTCAAATGTAAATCATAAGATTTTAAGCAGTT
>CAKZUB010000045.1 GCA_937921505.1 uncultured Clostridia bacterium
TGAACTGCTTAAAATCTTATGATTTACATTTGACACATTTATTGAAATCTGATGTGGATAAGTGAATTTAGAGCCCTCAAAAAAATCAGCATTTTCACTATAATTATTTTTCAATAGCTATTGAGGGCTGAATAGTAACAAGTACTGTATTATTTTTACATAAAGAGCTATACAACCTTTATAAATAAAGATATACTGTATTTGTATGTAATTTATAAATATTTTTATATAAGTATTGTATTATACAGATATTTATGTATAATTATACGTAAATACTTATATATATTTAATTTTTTCAAAGGAGGAACTGTATTATGAAAGAAAAAGTTGTTTTAGCGTACTCTGGAGGTTTAGATACCTCTGTTATCATCCCTTGGTTAAAAGAAAACTATGACTTTGAAGTTATTGCAGTATGTATAAATGTTGGACAAGATGTTGAACTTGTAGGCTTAGAAGAAAGAGCACTTTCCATGGGTGTAAGTAAAGTCTATGTAGAAAATGTTAAAGATGAATTTATGCGTGATTATGTCTTTCCAATGATTCAGTCTGGTGCCATTTATGAATCCAAATACTATCTTGGCACTTCTATCGCTCGTGCCATTATTGCTAAGACACTAGTCAATGTTGCACTTAAAGAAGGCGCTTCTGCCATTTGTCATGGCTGTACCGGAAAAGGAAATGATCAAATTCGCTTTGAACTTGGCATCGCGGCTCTTGCACCTCATCTTAAAGTAATTGCTCCATGGCGTATATGGGATATTTCATCCCGTGAAGAAGAAATAGCCTATCTTGAAGAGAGAGGACTTCCTGTTCCGATGAAAAAGGAAGATAGTTATAGCCGCGACCGTAATATGTGGCACATCTCTCACGAAGGTCTAGAACTTGAAGATCCTTGGAACGCTCCAAACTATGATACTTTATTAAAACTTGGTGTTTCTCCAGAAAAAGCTCCTGATAGCCCTACTTTTATTAGCTTAACATTTGATAAAGGTATTCCAACTCATTTAGATGGAGCATCTATGGATCCTTCTAGCTTACTTGAAAAATTAAATGAACTTGGTGGTGCTAATGGAATAGGTGTAGAAGATATCGTAGAAAACAGAGTGGTTGGTATGAAATCCCGTGGTGTTTATGAAACGCCTGGAGGCACGATACTTTATAAGGCCCACGCCGAACTTGAACATTTAACGCTAGACCGTGAAACTTATCGTTTCAAACAAGGTGTAGCTCTTGAATTTGCAGATCTTATCTATAATGGCAAATGGTTTACACCTCTTCGTGAAGCACTTCAAGCCTTTGTTGAAAGTACTCAAACAGTAGTAACAGGTGAGGTAAAACTTAAACTTTATAAAGGAAACATTATGCCACATGGCGCTAAATCACCTTTCTCTCTTTACAGTGAAGATTTAGCAAGTTTTACAACCGGTGACTTGTATGATCACAAAGATGCAGGTGGTTTCATCACATTGTATGGTCTTCCACTACGTGTAAGAGCTCTTATGCAACAAGCTAGAGACCAAAAATAAGGAGGACAACTATGAAATTATGGGGTGGACGGTTTGCTAAAGAAACGGATACTTTAACAGATCATTTTAATTCTTCAATATCATTTGATGCTAGGCTTTATAAACAAGATATACTAGGAAGTATAGCTCATGTTTCTATGCTTGCTAGGCAAAATATTATACCCGCTGATGATGGTCAGCTTATTGAAAAGGGTCTGTTAGATCTTCTATCAGATATTGAAAAAGGTGTTATTACTTTTAATGAAAAAATGGAAGATATTCATATGAATATTGAATCATTACTTATAGACAGAATAGGTGATGTAGCTAAAAGAATGCATACAGGAAGAAGCCGCAACGATCAAGTTGCTCTTGATGTTAGAATGTATGTCCGTGATGAAATTACTCTGATTAAAGCCATGCTTTTAAATCTTATGGATACCTTAACAAGTTTGGCTTCTAAGCATACTGCTACAATCATGCCAGGTTATACACATTTGCAGCGTGCACAGCCTATTACTTTTTCTCATCACCTCATGGCTTATTTTGAAATGCTTAAAAGAGACTATAAGCGATTAAGTTTTACGTATACGATGACTAATTCACTTCCTCTTGGAAGTGGTGCCCTTGCAACAACCACTTATCCACTAGATAGGGATTTTGTTGCAAAAACTTTGGACTTTGATAGTCTCTGTGAAAATAGTTTAGATGGGGTATCTGATAGAGACTTCTGTTTGGATTTACTCTATACAATATCAACTTTAATGATGCATCTTAGTCGTTTTAGTGAAGAAATTATTTTATGGAGTTCTCATGAGTTTCGTTTTGTTGAATTAGACGATGCTTACAGTACAGGCAGTTCTATTATGCCTCAAAAGAAAAATCCTGATATTGCAGAACTTGTGCGTGGTAAGTCCGGAAGAGTCTATGGCAATTTAATGAGTCTTCTAACGACTATGAAAGGTCTTCCTCTAGCTTACAATAAGGACATGCAAGAAGATAAGGAACGTATCTTTGATAGTATTGACACCCTTAAAATGTGCTTGCCTATCTTTAATGAAATGATTAAAACAATGAGAATCTGTGATAAAAACATGTACAAAGCAGCAGCTGGTGGTTTTACAAATGCTACAGATGCTGCCGACTACCTTGTAAAAAAAGGACTCGCTTTTAGAGATGCTCATGAGGTTATTGGAAAACTTGTTTTACATTGTGTAACTGAAAATCTCTCTCTAGAAGAATTATCCCTCGAGGTTTACCAATCTATTCACCCTACCTTCAAAGAGGACATTTATGAGGCTATCTCCCTTGCAACATGTGTTAATGAACGTAAAGTAAAAGGTGGTCCCAGCACGCAAGCTGTATGTGCTCATATAGATAAAGCAAAAGCATTTTTAAGTATGCCTGAATAACAAAAAAGCTACCATGCGGTAGCTTTTTTACTATTCAGGCTATTGACCTATTTATAGGTTGCTTCTCTATATTTTAGGACTTTCAAAATAATTTATAATTTCATCAAAATAAAACTCCATAATTCTTATAAACTTACTTATTTTTTTATCATTTAGCGGCATATAAGTTTGCCATAGCTCATAATGCTCAATTGCTTCGCCTTTAGATCCCATATTATAAAAGTCCAAAATAAAATAACGTGATACTCCTTTAAAGCATGGCGTATTCCCTTGGTTTTCGATTAACGCAGCAGCTTCTTCATATGCCTCTATTTGTGTATTCATAATAGTATTAAAAACCAAAATCACATCTTCCTTATCTATTATAATCTTAATTTCAGGATATAAATAATACAAAGTATTCCTATATGGCTGATTAAGTTTTATAATTGCGTAATCAGGTTTAATCCTGATATGTTGGAGTAATTTAATTAAGTTTTTTTTATCTCTTACTTTAATAATTTGGCTAAGCTGCCATTTCTGACCCATAGATTCATAAATATACATATCATCTAAATTTTCTATAGGGTCATATACTTGTCTCATAAGATACATAAGTCATACTTCCTTTTTTATTAGAAGTATGACCTAATTTTCTTCTATACAAACAAAATAAATGAACTTATTATACAGTTTTATTCTTTTTTTTAGAAAATATTTTTTTAGAGGGTGCCTTAAGGAGCTTTTCTATTTTAAAGACGCATATTCCTAAAGGTGGAATCTTTATCGCTATATTATAGTCTTTATCATGCCATGCCATAGCTTCTGAATCTATCGTTCCATTTACAAGTCCTGTTCCATCATAACATACATTATCACTGTTTAAGACTTCTGTATAGGTTGCATAATCTGGCACACCAATACGGTACGTTTCATACGTTACAGGTGTAAAATTAATGACTACAATAAGCTTATCTTTAGTTTGAGGTCCTTTTCTGATAAAAGAAATAATACTCTGATCTTGATTATCACAATCTATCCACTCAAAATTATCATAGCCATTCCCTATTTCCCACAAGCATTTGTTACTTTTATAAAGTTTATTAAGATCTTTAACATATTGCAGTATACATGCGTGAGGTTTATTTGCAATAAGCCCCCAATCTAATTCCTTTGTTTCATTCCATTCTGTCGTCTGTGCAAACTCATTTCCCATAAAGAGCATTTTTTTACCCGGATGCATAAACATATAACCGTATGCAGCTCTTAAATTAGCAAACTTCTCCCACTCACTGCCTGGCATTTTATAGATCATGGAGCTTTTACCATGTACAACTTCATCATGAGATAGGACTTGAATAAAATTTTCACTAAAAGCATACATTAAACTAAATGTAATATTTTTATGATTATATTTTCTAAAATATGGATCTAGCTTCATATAGGCTAGGAAATCATTCATCCATCCCATATTCCATTTAAATCCAAACCCTAATCCTCCCTCATCAATTGGATGTGAAACTTTTGGCCAAGATGTTGATTCTTCTGCAATCATCATGATGCCTGAAAATTGACTATAGGCTACCCCATTAAGTTTTTTAAAAAACTCCACTGCCTCTAGATTTTCTCGACCTCCATATCGATTAGGTACATAATCCCCTTCTCTTCCATAATCTAAATAAAGCATAGATGCCACTGCATCAACTCTTAAGCCATCTATGTGATATTGATCAAGCCATGAAAGAGCACTAGCAATAAGAAATAGATCAACTTGTGGTTTGCCATAATCAAAGATAAGTGTTCCCCAATGGGGATGATGCGCTTGCTTTTCATCCATATGTTCATATAAAGCTTGTCCGTCAAACTTTTCAAGTGCAAATGCATCTTTTGGGAAGTGCGCTGGAACCCAGTCTAATATAACTCCGATTTGATGCTTATGCATCGTATCTATAAAGTATCTAAAATCATCAGGCGTGCCATATCTGCTTGTTGGAGCAAAGTACCCTGTAACTTGATATCCCCATGAACCATCATAAGGATGTTCAATAATCCCCATAAGTTCAACATGCGTATACCCCATCTCTTTGGCATATTGAACTAATGAATCAGCAGCTTCTTTGTACGTATAAAACGATCCATCAGGATGTTTTTTCCAAGATCCAATATGCACTTCATAAATAGATACAGGCTCTTTATAATAGGCTTTTTGCTCTCTTTTTTGCAGCCATTTTTTATCTTTCCACTTATATTTATTAAGGTTATATACAACTGATGCATTATCAGGTCTTATTTGACTGCATTTTGCATAAGGATCAGCCTTATATAAAATGATATCTTCTTGTGTTTTAATCTCATACTTATAAACATCCATTTCCCCAATACCTGGAATAAAAATCTCCCATATACCATAACCTTCAATTAAACGCATAGGATGTCTTCTGCCATCCCAATTATTAAAATTACCTACTACACTCACACGTTTTGCATGAGGTGCCCAAACCGCAAAACTTACCCCTTGTACCCCATGAATTTCGTTGAAATTCGCCCCTAACTTATTATAAATTTGATAATTTGTACCTTCACTAAATGAACTTAGTTCATGCTCTAAGAATATTGTATCAAATTGATACGGGTCTACATAAGACCACCTATTTCCTGCATCATCTTTACATTGAATCTTATACAAAAACTTATTTTTTCTTTTTTTAATCACTCCTTCAAAAATACCCTGTGTGCCACTTGGGGTGAGCTCATACCTTTTTGTACTATCTCCCATATGTACTAGCGTTGCACTACATGCTGTAGGGCAAAATATTGTTACCATCAGACTTGTCCGATTATTTTCGTTTATAACATGCATCCCCAATATGCTGTGTGGATCTTGACAATCCCCTTTTTCAAGTCTAGATAACTGTTCATTAGCTAAAGTCATATTTAATTCCATAATTTTTTCACCTCTTTATATTATACTATACTATTTTTAATTTTTTTTCAATAATTATATCCATTTTTTTACAAGAAATAATGAGATAGACTTGCTATCTTTAAAAAAATTGTATATCCTTAATATAGATTTCACAGTTATAAGTTTAACTTATTCATAAGGTTACTTACTGTAAAATCATTCTGAGAAACAACTTTATATAAATGAATAACTCAAGTTTATAGTTTGTTTCTCTATATAAAAATAGTAAAAGGAGTCTTAACGTGAACAATAGTGAAAATCAGTTACTTACAAGCTTGTCTTATTCCTATATTAATTATATCGGTGACTATTTAACTCTTCTTAATAATAGTTTATATTCATCTATTAACTATTTAGATAAGGAAACCGGAGATATCATAGATCAGTTTAAAAATATATTTTTAGAGATTCCTGATATGGGCTTAAAAAACTCTACCTCTAAAGAAGTATATGCTACTCAAATGCTTGATTTTAGAGCAACTCTTGAAAAAAAATATCGTGTACTTAATGCTTATCAAAGAGAATTACATCATTTAATGACTTATTTTAACTTTACTAAGGAAAAGTCTAGTTTATCAGATGAATTAAACTCTGTAATGAAAGAAGAATCTTCATCAATAGACTTTGATCAGCTTATTTCCGATTGTATAAACTTTATATTTGACGCCCCTGGGATACATAGCAAACAAGAAAGAGCCTCTTTGCTTTTGCCTTATATTCCTATGAAAATGACTAAAGAAAATTATTTAGATTATATTAAAAAAAGTATTGAGTATATTGCTGTGGAAAATAATTATGAAAATGCATCCTTACTCACCTCTATACTTGCGCAGCTCTTTGACGGCCACCTTTGCCCTTATTTTGGTGAAGACTTTGAAGATATTGCTTTGACACTTACACAATTAAAAGAAGATCTTGATACAGAAGATTTCTATGAAAATGCTGAACTTTTGGAAGAAACTATAGACACCTCTCTTCAAGTGTTGAAAACACTTTATAAAATGACTGGTGCTCTTAGTAATCTTTTGCTATTAGAAGCGGTAGACTTTAAATCTATTACAGATTTGCATATTAGTTTTTATGATTTCTATCATACTTTAAAAGATATTTTAATTTCAGATGAAAATAAAGAATTGTTTTTATCAACGCTTCCTGATCAGGTAAGTGAAATTAAAAATAGCTTGCATACTAAATATCAAAAAGTTTCTCTAGAAGAGCATTTAGATCCTTTATTTACATTAATGCATGCTTATTTATCTGTTGAAGCTGGTCATATTTTTGGATTTGACATTCAAAAAAATACTGATCCTTCTCTTGATGTGATCTCAGTTTTTGATAAATTCTTAGCCCAGCTTAAAGAACATCTATTACAGCTCCCTATGATTGAGCGAAAACTTAGAATGCAATATTTTATAAGTACTATCCCTTTTATAATGTCTTCTAAGAGTTTTCAGGCTTATATACAACAAGCTTTTAGCTCTGCTTCTCATTCTGATCAAAGTTTTACTGCTGCTATGTATCTTAGTCACCTTCTAGAAGAAAGTCTTAATGAGACACACACAAGTCACGATTCTTGTAACTGTAAGGACCACAAACATTAAAACCTCAATAATATAAGAATACCCTATAAAGTGTACTTCATACGTACATTTTATAGGGTATTTATTGTCATTTAGTAGATTGTACATAAATTTTTCTTGCACGTCTTATTGCAGTTTTTGCTGATCGCTTTGCTGCTCTTAAAAAGCATTTAATAACTTCGTTGCCAATAACAATCAAAGAAGCACAGGCTATAATTTTAATCCACATGGCAATTGATAAAGGAACTGTGTTAAAAAATTTCCCAAAGCATTGTGTAATAATAACTTGCATAGCTGCTGTAAAGATAATAATTCTTAGAACAAGTTTATTTTTGAAAAAATTAGGAAGAATACTACCTGTTCCAAACTCTCTGCAATTAAGTGCATTAAACAAAACACTAAAAGCAAATAAGCTAAAAAGAACAGTTTTTTTCTCTGTTATATGCTCTAGCGTATGCGAAGAAGCACCCAAGAAATTCCATTTGATCTGTACGAAAAGTAAAGCTGTAATAAATAAGCTATTAATAATAATTGTTCTTACCATAAAAGGATTAATAATATTAACATCTCTCTTAATAGGTTTTCTTTTCATGACGCTTGCTCTAACTGGTTCAAGTCCTAGAGCTAAGGCAGGAGGGCCATCCATAATAATATTTATCCATAATAAATGAATCGTTGTAAATGGCATTTCAAATCCCAGAAGCTGACTGATAATTGCAATTAAGAAAGCTATAATATTAACACTTAGCTGAAATTGGATAAATCTTTGAAAATTATTATAAATCCCTCTTCCCCATTTAATTGCTTCTACAATCGTACTAAAGCTATCATCTGTTAAAATGATATCTGCTGCGTTTTTACTCACCTCTGTACCCGCTATCCCCATTGCAATCCCTACATCCGCTTTTGAAAGCGCTGGTGCGTCATTAATCCCATCTCCTGTTACAGCAACAACCTCCCCGGCTTTTTGCAAAGCTTGTACAATACGCATTTTGGTATCGGGTTTAGATCTAGCAACAATACTAATATACTTTATTTGTTTAATAAGTGCCTCTTCACTAAGAGTATCAATATAAGTAGCTTCAACTGCTCTTAATTTTGGACCTACGAGACCTATCTCTCTTCCTATTGCTTTTGCTGTTTGAATATTATCTCCTGTTAGCATTTTTATTTCTATCCCAGCTGTTCTAGCAGTAGTAATAGCTTCTTTGACGCCTTCTCTTAACGGATCATTAATACCTACAAACCCGTCAAAAGTAAGTTGTTTGCCAACTTTCGATTCTTGTAATATATGCGTTGCCTTAGGTATTCTTTGATGTGCAAAAGCAAGCACACGCATAGCATCAGACTGCAGTAATCCCATCTGATATAAAATTTCTTTTACCCGGTCTTCACTCAATTTTCTTACTTTTCCATTTACATTTTCATAGCTGCATTGTTTTAAGATAACCTCTGGAGCTCCTTTTGATAGAATCTGATAGTTGTCTTGTTTAAGGATCACAGTAAGCATATATTTATTTTCAGAAGAGAAGGGAATTTGCTTAACAATATTTTCTTGACGTCTGTAGGCTACATAATCATGGTTTTTACATAAAGATAATAAAGCACATTCTGTTGCACTTCCTATGTATTTTTCTTCTCCTCTATACCTTTCAATATCTGCTGTGCTATTAAGTATGCAATTATCCAAAAAATCTTGATACTTATCAATATCCTTATATTTTAGATAGTTTCCTTCTACATATATTTCACAAACTTTCATTTTATTCTGTGTAAGTGTTCCTGTTTTATCACTGCATATCACACTTACTGCTCCAATCGTCTCGCAAGCTTCCTTTTTTCTAACTAATACATTTATTTTTGCCATCTGCTTCATTGTAATGGCAAGTGTTATATTAATCATCGTAGGAAGTCCTTCTGGTACTGCTGCAACAATTAAAGCAACACATACAATAAAAGCTGTTTTAATTTCTGGGAAACTTACAAGTAGTGGCTGCAATGAATGTATTATTGCTTTAAAACTTGTAAAATCTATCTTGATAGAACTTTCTTGTATAATTTGCATCAACATATAGATAAAGAGCATGCTGGCAATACCTGTTGATATTTTAGAAATAGTTTTTCCAAGCCCATCCATCTTGATTTCAAGCGGAGTATCTTCTTCCTTATCTCCTAAGGCTTTAGCAATATGTCCCATTTCTGTATGATCTCCAGTTGTAGTAACCACCATTTTTGCACTGCCACAGGCAATAAGCGTTCCTCCAAATAACATATTATATTGTTTTTGTGGTACAGGATCTTGCGTAATAGCCTGTCCTTCTACTATAAAAACTTCTTCTTTCACAATTCCAGGCTTTTTACTTACATCATCAGACTCTCCCGTAAGCATATCTTCTCTTACTTTAAGATCTACTGATTCTATAATTCTTCCATCAGCAGGTACACGATCTCCACTTTCAAGAAACACAATATCTCCTGGGATAATCTCACTCTTATGAATCAAAACTTTGCTCTCATTTCTAAGTACTTTAACTGAAATATCTTCTGTCATTTTATTTAAAGCCTCAGCAGCCTTCTTAGATCTGCTTTCTGTTAATAATCCTATTGAACTGCCTATTATTATGGCTAAACATATACCAATGCCATCTTGATACTCTTTGATTAAAAAGCTAATTCCTGCCGCAATAAGCAAAATGACAATGAGCTGACCCGTAAGAATTTCTTTTATTTCTTGCACCATACTCTTTTCTTTAAGCTTACTAAACGTATTAGGTCCATAGTGTTGTAGTCTATTACAAGCGTCTTTATTTGATAACCCTTTGTGTTTATCAACACTTAGCTCCTTCAAAAGGCTATTCATATCTTTATTATAGTACTGCTGCCTCATAGTATTCCTCTACTTTCTTTATCATACTGTATGTCTATTATCATATATATACAGCTTGTTTTAAGAATATGACAAATCAAGTATTATTTGAAAAATCTCTTTAATCACTATAGATACTCACTATAATGCTTAAAGAGATTTTAAAATTTATTTTATAGTTTCTTAAAAGCAGTTGCCAGCATCAACTTAATACGATTAAGCTGATTAACTTTAGAGGCCCCCGGATCATAATCTACGGTCACGATATTAGCCCTTGGATAAATATTTTTCACTTCCTTAACCATTCCTCTTCCTGCACAGTGATTAGGTAAACACCCAAATGGCTGCACACATACAACGTTGTTGATACCTTCTTCTAGCAAACTAATAATTTCTCCTGTCAAAAACCAGCCTTCTCCCGTCTGATGACCGAGAGACATCACTTTTTGAGCCATTTGCGCCAAGTACTCTATAGTATGCGGCGACGTGAATCTCTCACTATTTGCGAGCACTTTTTTAATATACTTTCTTTTTTGTTCTAAATAAGCAATGGCAATATTACTACTTATTAGACTTCTAAGTGACTTATCTAGAAAATGATATTTGAATTTTTGATTATACGCACAATATAGAAAGAAATCGAGAAGGTCTGGCATCACAACTTCTGCTTCTTCATTTTCTATCATTTCTACAGCATTATTATTAGCCTCTGGATGAAACTTCACAAGGATTTCACCAACGAGTCCTATTTTTGGTTTTTTAACATCTATAATTTCTAATTCATCAAATTCCTTTATAAGTTGTTCTACATTTTGTCTAAAAACTTTTTGATGACCAGTTCTTATAGTGCTCTTACCTTTTTCAACCCATTTATCATAAAGCAGATTTGCAGATCCTTTTATTTTTTCATAAGGCCTTACACGATACAGTACTCTCATCAGTAAATCTCCATATAAAACGGCTTGAACTGCTTTATGAATCAAAGGCGGCGTAAGTACTAATCCTGGGTTGTCTTTAAACCCTCCTGCATTAAGAGAAATAACAGCCACCTTGGAAAATTCATTATCCATGAGTGCTTTTTTTAAAAGCCCTATATAATTAGATGCCCTGCATCCGCCTCCTGTTTGAACCATAATAAGCGAAGTATGACTTGGATCATATTTGCCACTTTTAAGTGCTCTTATAAGTTGCCCAATAACTATAATCGCTGGATAGCATGCATCGTTATTGACATATTTTAAGCCTTCTTCTATGTCTTCTAGTTCTGTTTTTCCAAGAATTTTTATTTGATAACCTGATGTATTAAAAGCCTCTTCTATAAACTGAAAATGTATAGGTGACATTTGTGGAGCTAAAATAGTATGTGTATTTCTCATTTTCTTTGCAAAACAAACTCTAGGCGCAGTATTTTGTAATGCCTTTTCAGTTGGTACCTTTTGTCTTTCTAACATAGCCGCCTTAAGTGAACGTATTCTTATTTTGATAGCACCTAAACTGCTTCCTTCATCAATTTTAATTAATGTATAGTTTTTGCCTTTTCTTTCTAGTATTTCTTGAGCTTGATCTGAGGTAACTGCATCTATCCCACACCCAAAGGAGATAAGTTGTACAAGTTCTAAATCTTCTTGATCGCCCACAAAACTTGCTGCTCGGTAAAGTCTATTATGGTAACTCCACTGATCAAGTACTCTAAGTGGCCTCTCGATCTGACCTAAATGAGCTACAGCATCTTCGGTAAAGACTGCTAAACCTTCTGAGGTAATAATGCGTGTAAGTTCATGGTTTATTTCTGGATCTATATGATAAGGTCTTCCACTTACAACAACACCTTGAATACCCTTTTCTCTCATATAGGCTAAGGTCTCTTCTCCCTTTTTTTGAATATCTTTTTTAAAACGCCGTAAAGCTTCATCTCCCTTTTCTACTGCATGCTTTATTTCTACCTTAGAAATCTTAAACTCTTTAAAGGTTTCATAAAGTTGTTTAATCATAGATGCTTTTGAATCAAAATTTAAAAATGGGTATTTAAAACAAATATTTTTTATACTTAGCGCATCAATGTTATTTTTAATAACTTCTGGGTAAGAGGTAACAATTGGACAATTATAGTGGTTATCACTCGTATGATCTTCTTTTTTCTCATAGGGAATGGACGGATAAAATATAAATGAAATTCCTTTTTCAATTAAATCAATAATATGTCCATGAACTATTTTCGCTGGATAACAAATAGACTCCGATGGAATAGTTGCAATTCCCTTCTCATATATAGCTTTTGTTGACCTTGAAGAGAGCTGTATACTAAATTCTAATGTTGTAAAAAAAGCATGCCAGAATGGATAATGTTCATAAATATTTAATACTCTTGGCATACCAACTACACCTCTTTTTGCTTGCTTAATATCTAGATTCTTATACGCAAAGGTTTTGTCATACTTGTATTCATACAAATTAGGCATTGCATCAGTAACAACCCAGTCTTGGTTCATTTTTTCACATTTATTGCCATAAGTAAAACGTCTGCCATCACTTAGTTCATTAACAGTTAATAAACATTTATTTTCACAGCCCTTACACCTCAAAGGTTTTTTAACAATCTTAAGCTGCTTAATTTGTTCTTCCATCATCAAAGTACTTTTTGTATTTCCAGCTCTCTTTCTGGCTAATAAAGCGGCACCATAAGCCCCCATAATCCCTGCTATATCCGGCCTTACAACTTCTTTTCCAAGCATGATTTCAATAGCTCTTAGAATAGCGTCATTATAAAAAGTGCCTCCTTGCACAATAATTTTATCACCTATTTCACTCGTATTTCTTAGCTTAATCACTTTATAAAAAGCATTTTTAATAACCGAATAAGACAGCCCTGGTGAAATATCACCTATTGTTGCGCCTTCCTTTTGGGCTTCCTTAACTTTTGAATTCATAAAAACAGTACATCTGCTTCCGAGATCAACAGGATTTTTAGCTTTAAGTGCTTCGCATGCAAAGTCTTCTATAGCCATTCCTAAAGAATTACTAAACATTTCAACAAAAGAACCACATCCCGAAGAGCATGCTTCATTCAAAACAACTGACTGAATGACTCCATTTTTTGTCTTTATGCACTTCATGTCCTGTCCACCAATATCCAAAATAAAGTCTACGCCCTTTAAAAAGTTTTCAGCCGCAGTATAATGAGCTATTGTCTCAACTTCTCCAATATCCATTTGATAAGTATTTTTTATTAATCCTTCTCCATATCCAGTGACACATGAATAAGCTATGTGTACATCACTTGGAAGCTCATTGTACAGTTTCAGTAGCTCGTTGGATATGAGTTTTAAAGGATCTCCTTTGTTGCTTCCGTAAAAAGAATAAAGTAAGCTTCCTGTTTCACTTACAAGCGCTATTTTTGTTGTTGTTGATCCTGCATCTATACCTAAAAAAGCTTTACCTTTATACTCCTCTAGATTTTGTCGTGGAACCTTATGACGCTTATGCCGCTCTTTAAAAATTTGTATATCTTGGTCACTTTCAAATAATGGCTGCAATGTATTTTGAGTAGATAATTCATCCGTAATGTCTTCAAGTCTTTTGATAAGTTCTTTAAACGACATCTCTACACTTTGCTTAGCAAGTACTGCTGCACCTAATGCTACAAATAACTCTGGATTTTCTGGCAAGATAGCCTCATCTTCTGCCAGCTTTAAAGTTTCAATAAATCTCTTCCTAAGCTCGGATAAAAAGTAAAGAGGCCCTCCTAAAAAGCTAACTTTACCTGTAATTAACTTACCACAGGCAAGTACGCTGATCGTTTGATTGACAACGGCTTGAAAGATAGACACAGCAATATCTTCTTTAGCAACTCCCTCATTGATTAAAGGCTGAATATCTGTTTTTGCAAATACGCCACATCTTGCTGCAATAGGGTAAATCACTTTATACCCTTTGGCAAGCTCATTAAGTCCTATTGCATCTGTCTGTAATAATGTAGCCATTTGATCTATGAATGCACCCGTTCCTCCTGCACAAGTACCATTCATTCGTTGCTCAAGCCCTCCCTTAAAAAAGGTAATCTTGGCATCTTCTCCCCCAAGTTCTATCGCCACATCCACATCGTTTGTATAGGTTTCAACGGCTTCAGTACAGCATATCACTTCCTGCACAAATTTCACGCCAATGATACCCGCAATGCCAATAGCTCCTGAACCCGTAATAACAGGCTTTATGGGGCGATCTTCTAATATTGTGTAGCTTTCTCTTAGAAATTTAATAAGGGTATTTTTAACATCTGAATAATGTCTTTCATATCTAGAGAAAATTATTTCTGATCTTTCATTTAAAAATACTAATTTTATAGTTGTTGATCCAACATCAACCCCTACATATAAAATATTATTCATATAACACTCCCCAACGTGTAAGATAATGATGATATTTTACTTATGTGTATCTATCTATTTAGCAAATTAATTTATAGACTGTTTATACAGACTAGCCTATATTTTAATCCTATTCTATCTTTTTATAAAAAACTCAACTATATTATTCTACGATAGAAAATTCAAAAAAGAACCTTATTTTTAATTTAATAGCTATTCTATTTTATAAAATATAAAAAGAGATAGATAGGCTTATGACCTATCTATCTCCTAATGTCTATAACTAACTAAGTTTAGTGATGCGTTCTACTACAACAGCGAGCATAGCTTGATATTTCTCGCGCTTTGATGTTTCTTCTTCTATAAGCTTAGCAGGTGCTTTTGCCACAAACCCTTCGTTAGAAAGTTTTTTATTTACACGTTCTATCTCTGCTTCTAATTTATCTTTTTCTTTTGTCAATCTTTCTAGTTCTTTTTGTAAATCTACCAGATCTGCAAATGGAATATACAAAGTTGCATTTGGAATAATAGTCGATACAGCGTCACTATCTACACCTTTTGTATCTTGTTGAATAACTACTTCTGAAGCTGATGCCAATACGCTAAAGAATATGCTTCCTCTTTCAAAGATATCACGTATCTTTGCATCTTCTGATACAACAAATACTTTTGCCTTTCTTGATGGCGGCACATTCATTTCACTTCTAAGGTTACGTATATTACGTACTGCCCCTTTAATAAGTTCTATTTCTTGTTCATCTGACGCGAATTGCCATGCTGTTTGAAAAGTTGGCCACTCTGAAATCATAATGCTTTCTTCGTGATCTTGAAGACTCATAAATATTTCTTCTGTTATAAATGGCATATACGGATGAAGCATCTTTAAAACATTAATCATAACTGTTTTGAGTGTCCATAGAGCTGCTGGTCTTGAATTGTCTTCTTTATTATAAAGACGCGGTTTGACCATCTCTATATACCAATCACAAAATTCTTCCCAAGCAAAATCATAAAGTTTTTGAACAGCTACTCCTAACTCATATTTATCCATATTCTCTGTAACTTCCTGAATAAGTGTATTAACTTTAGAAAGAATCCACCTATCAGCAGCTGTTAAACTTTCTTTATCTACTTTTAAATGGATCGTGTCATCCTCAAAGTTCATTAACATAAACCTTGTAGCATTCCATAACTTATTACCGAAATTACGATTAGCCTCAACTCTTTCATAGTAAAAACGCATATCATTGCCTGGTGCATTGCCTGTTACAAGCGTGAGTCTTAACGCATCTGCACCATACTTTTCGATAACTTCAAGAGGATCTATCCCATTTCCAAGCGACTTACTCATCTTGCGTCCCTCTGAATCTCTTACAAGTCCATGAATAAGTACATCCTTAAACGGTACTTCTCCCATCTGTTCAAGTCCTGAAAATACCATGCGAACTACCCAGAAGAAAATAATATCATAGCCTGTAACGAGTACACTTGTTGGATAAAAGTGCTCTAATTCTTTTGTGTTTTCAGGCCACCCGAGTGTCGAAAAAGGCCACAGTGCTGAACTAAACCATGTATCTAGTGTATCTTCATCTTGAGTAAGTTCACTGCCTTCGCACTTACTGCACTTAGATGGTTTTTCTCTTGAAATAATGATTTCGCCACAATCTTGACAATAGTAGGCAGGTATTCTGTGTCCCCACCATAACTGACGTGAAATACACCAGTCTCTTATGTTTTCAAGCCAATTAAGATAGATTTTCCCAAACCTTTCAGGTACAAAATGAAGGTCTCCTTCTTTAAGTGCTGCAATAGCTGGCTTTGCCATTTCTTCCATCTTTACAAACCATTGTGCTTTTACCATAGGTTCTATGACACACTTACAGCGATCATGAGTACCTACATTATGAGTATGAGGCTCCACTTTAATGAGAAAACCTTGTGCCTCAAGATCTTGGACGATCACTTTTCTTGCCTCATAACGATCAAGTCCTGCATATTTACCTGCCGCTTCACTCATTGTACCATCATCACTTAATACACAAATTTGTGGCAACTGATGACGCATACCTACTTCAAAGTCATTAGGATCATGTGCAGGTGTAATTTTAACAACTCCAGTTCCAAACTCCATATCAACATACTCATCTGCAATAATAGGAATTTCTTTATTCATAAGAGGAAGTATAACTGTCTTACCTATTAAATGTGCATATCTCTCATCTTTGGGATTTACCGCTACTGCAGTATCGCCAAGCAATGTTTCTGGTCTTGTTGTTGCAAGGTTAATAAATTCACTTGAATTTGCAATAGGATATCTTAAGTGAAAAAAGCTTCCTTCTTTTTCAGTATGTTCTACTTCTGCATCAGAAATAGATGTGCCACACACAGGGCACCAGTTAATAATCCTAGCTCCTCGGTAAATATAACCTTTTTCATGTAATTTAATAAATACTTCCTGTACTGCATGAGAAAGTCCTTCGTCCATAGTAAAACGTTCTCTTTCCCAATCACAAGAGCTTCCTATCTTTTTAAGCTGTTCTATAATGCGTCCACCATACTTTTCTTTCCATTCCCATGCTTTAACAAGAAAAGCTTCACGGCCTAGATCTTCTTTTGAAATCCCTTCCTTAGTGAGCTGCTCTACAATCTTCACCTCAGTTGCAATACTTGCATGATCTGTACCTGGCATCCAAAGCGTATTATAGCCTTGCATGCGCTTATATCTTATTAAAATATCTTGTAGGGCATTATCAAGAGCATGTCCCATATGAAGTTGACCTGTAATATTAGGTGGGGGCATAACTATGGTAAAAGGTTCTTTTTTAGAGTCCACCTCAGCATGAAAATATCCTTTATCCATCCATTTTTTATAAAGCCTTTCTTCTACTTGACTAGGTTCATATATTTTTTCTAAATCTTTCACTTTTATTCCTCCTGTATCTGTTATATCTTAAATCATCAAAAATAAAAAACCTATTACACTTACCACAAAACCTGCCATCTTAACAGCAATTACAGCGCCACTTAAAAGCATCTGCATTTCTTCTTTATCCTGTTGGTCAAGTTTTGTTTTTGCCATGACTATACGTTTTGCAGCAAAGGTAATGATTACCCCAATACAAAACAACATAAAGCCCACTATTTGCATGGTTTCACCTACCTTTATATTTCTTCTTAAATGCTTGGTAAAAACAAAAAAAGTCCTTTCATCCTTATTTTAAGGACGAAAAAACTCGTGGTACCACCTTAATTCTTTACACTTGTGTAAAGCTCTCAAATTGCTGTAACGGGCATACCCGCTATTTTCTACTCTAAGTTCAAAAATAGTGCTCAAAAGCTACCTTCTAATATCCTTTGCGCAAGAAGACTTTCAGCTTATCAATCCTCTCTCTCTAACCGCAATTATACTATACTCCTCTTTATCATTGCATCTTCTATTATTCGATTTATTTATATTTTATGCATCTTCACTTGTTTTGTCAAGATATCTGTTTATTCTCCGATTATATTCACTGATCTTATATTGAATCATTTCTTGCATTTCTTTGTCTTCTTGCATGGCAAAAACTTCTTTCCATAGACTTTCCTCATAAGTGTCTAAGGCCCCAATTTGCTCTTGTGTCTTTTGTTTGTCTGCCTGTAAAGCCTTAATAGCATTAACTTTTTTAGGCGCTACAACCCAATCTGTTAAGTTTTCAATATAATCAATGTGAATATTTTTATTTCTAATCACTTCTATCATTTTTTCTTCTATTTCTGTGAGGACTTGATTGAGCTGCAAATACTTCTTTTCATTATCTTTATTTTTAATATATCTATTATAATACATCTCAAGTTTAGCAACACTATCTACTCCAAGTTTTTCATATTGAAAAGTTAAATATCTTGTTTGATGAAAGTAACTTATCTTTGATTTATTAAGATATCTCACAGCTTTTTGCTGCAAGATAACATTATCACGAAGCGCTCTATCCATTCTATCTTTTGAATATAAAATGCCCACTACAAAAACAATCATCAGCATGCCAAACAGACTCAAAAAAACCCATACTTCATCTCTTAGCATTTGCATAAGTGCTGATGTGATAACAACACATAATGCTAATATAATAACAAATACTATACTAAATGTCTTAAGAAAACGATATCCTTTTAAAAGTATTTCTCTTTCTTCTAATAATTCTTCCTTTTCTTCTTCTAGATAAAATATATTTCTTTCTGTTTCTTTTTGTCTTTTTTCTGATTCATACATTTCCTTAATCATCTCAGGTAATTCATCTTCATACTGTGAAATTAAAAATAACGCTTTATTATTTTTAATGAGCCTACCTCTGAGATTCTGCTTTTTATCATCAATATCTTTTGCTTTATTTGCCAAGATATTAAGCTTCTCAATATCTTCTTTATCTAATGCTTCAAATCTTTTAATCTCTTCTTCTCTATTTTCTAGGTCGCTAAGATAGTTGCGGATACGCTTTTTTTTCATAAAAACTTCATTAAGTTCTTCAAATAGCTCTTCAATAGTAGTTGCCCCAAGTGGCGTGCTATGCTTTTTTTGAGTTTTCTTAAACATAGCTTGAAATATCCCCATATGAATCTCCCTCATTTTTAATTTCTTTTTTTTATAACATAGAGAAACAATATATAAATTTAAGTTATTCTTGTGTGCAAAGTTGTTTCTCATAATGATTTCACATCAGCATCACCAGGAACAACTTAGATTTAAAGATGTGAAATCTATAGCTATAAAAAAGAACCCAAAAGGGTTCTCTTAGAATAAATTTCCTAATACATCACCAAGTTTCGCACCTTCATCTTCTTGGCTCATATATTTAAGCATTTCTGGATCTATCTTTTCTTGTATTTCTTTTAGACTTAAAGAGATTTTCTTAAGATCCTTATCGATATTTAAGATTTTGGCCTTAACCTCTTGTCCGATTTCTAAAACTTCTTCTGGTTTTTGAATTCTCTTTTCACAAATTTGTGAAATATGAATAAGTCCTTCTACATTTTCACTAATACTTGCAAAAGCACCAAAATGTGTAAAACGAGTTATTTTTACGGGAACCATTTGATCTTTTTCTAAATTAACTGTTTCAAGATACCATGGATCCATTGTAATATCTTTTAGGCGCAGAGATACTTTGCCTGTCTCTTTATCTACTGCTGCTAATGTCACTTCAACTTTTTGGCCTTCTTTTACTACATCAGAAGGATGTTTAATTCTAGTCCAAGATAAATCATTATTATGAATAAGTCCATCTACTCCACCAAGGTCTACAAATACACCATACGGCATAAGTTTTGTAATAACTCCAGTGTATTTTTCACCCTCTACAAGTTCTTCTAATCTTTGTTTTTTAGCAACTTGTGCTTTCTCTGCAGCTATTTTTTTACCTGATAAAACAATCTTTTTGGTTTTAGGTATAAATTCTATAATTTCTACTTCAACTTCTTGTCCTACATACTGTGACAAATCTTCTACATATGTATTTGAAAGCTGAGACCCAGGAATAAATGCACGCAATCCTTTAAGAGGTGCTACAACACCACCTTTTACAACTTCTTTAATACGTACTGTAAATCTTTCCTTTTTATCAAACAGTTCTTGAACATCTTCTACCGCTACTTGAGCTTCTGCTCTTCGCTTAGAAACTAAGACATTTCCTTCTCCATCATCTATCTTAAGAACAGTGACTTCAAATTCATCTCCTGATTTAATACTCTCTTTATCTACTTCTTCATAGGAAAACTCATTCCAAGTAATGAGACCATCTGCATGATACCCAATATTTACAACTACGCCTTCTTCTTGAATTAAAACAACTTTTGCTTTTAAAATGTCCCCTCTATATATACGAGTCATCGATTTATCAATTTCTGCCATTAAGTCTGCCATGGTGATGTTATTTTCATCCATTTTACTGCTCCTCCTTATTATCTCTAAATATACCCTTATTATTATACACATTATAATAATAAAAATATAGTAATATTTAAAAGTTTTATAAGATAATTTTCTAAATTTATATCTCCTATTAAAAAATATGAGTGCTAAATTGTATTATTAGTGAAATATACATATAATAAACAAGTCCATTTTCTATTATTAGTATTTCATAGACTTGAAATCTTTATCCTTATTATTTAATAACAAAATAAATTAATTAAAGAAAGAAGGTTCAAAATGAAAAATCGTGATACATTTTCTTCTCAAATAGGTATTGTTGCTGCCTCAGCTGGTTCTGCAATAGGGCTCGGTAATATATGGAGATTCCCTTATATGGCAGGCAAAAATGGTGGAAGTGCCTTTATTATCATTTATTTAGTAGCTATTATACTCATGGGTTATCCCCTTGTTTACACTGAATTTGCTATGGGCCGCAGGGCCAAAACAAATGCTGTAGATACTTTTGGTATTATCGGTGGCAAAAAGACTTGGAATAGTGTTGGATTTCTAGCTGTTCTTACAGTTTTTCTTATCTCCACATTTTATATGATGATTACAGGTTGGGTCATCTACTACTTTTACCATTCTTTAACTGGAGGTCTTTACCATATCTCGCCATCTACAGATAGCGTCACTTATTTTAAATCAGTCTTTACACATATGAGCTCTTCTATGGGAATTCCTCTTATTTTTTCTATGATTGCCATCTATATCACTGCGCTTATTAATTCTATTGGAATCAAAGAAGGTGTTGAGAAATATTCTAAAATTATGATGCCTGTACTACTCGTACTTTTTATCATTCTTATAGGTTACTCCACAACACTTCCTGGATTTAGCCAATCTATGACTTTTTTATTTAAACCTGATTTTAGTGTTGTTACGCCTGCTGTTATTATAGGTGCCATTGGGCAAGCGTTTTTTTCTTTAAGTTTAGGTATGGG
This sequence comes from uncultured Clostridia bacterium, assembly GCA_937921505.1. GTDB lineage: Bacteria > Bacillota > Clostridia > Lachnospirales > Cellulosilyticaceae > FMMP01. The sequence goes on from CAKZUB010000045.1 coordinate 21,566, forward strand.
CGCACTTATTACTTATGGTAGCTATATTTCTAAAACAGAGAATATCCGCAAAATTGCTAAACAAGTAACGTTTGCAGATACTGCTATTGCTTTATTTTCAGGACTTCTCATATTTCCAGCAGTATTTACTTACAATTTAGAACCAACGGCTGGTCCTTCTCTCATCTTTATATCTTTGCCTCAAGTATTTCTTAAAATGCCTGGCGGCAGATGGTTTAGTGTACTCTTTTTTCTATTAGTTATTGTAGCTGCCATTACCTCTTTAGTCTCTATGTTAGAAATTCTCATCACCTATACTATTGAAAAAACAAATTGGACCCGCAAAACATCTACATGGGTCATTGTTTTTCTAACTACCATCGGAGGTGCTATTAATATCGCTGGCGAAGGTCCCTTATCTTTTGTGCAAATAGGTGGCAGAACTATTTTTGACTGGCTTGATTATCTAACTAATAATATAACTATTCCACTAGTTGCTGTCTTAACTGCAATTCTAGCAGGTTGGGTATGGAAGAATGTTCATCTTAATAAAGAACTTGAAATCGGTGGTACTCCCTCTACAATGCTTGATCACCAATTTAATAGTATACTTAAATGGCTTATTCCGCCTACTATCATTATTTTGATGATCGCTTTAATATTAGGTATAGAAGCTTAAGTAAAAATACTTTGATTACCTTAGGACTGATCACTTATCTTTTGAGCGAGTTCACTTAAATATTCCCAACGACTTAACTTATCCGTAAGCTGATCTTCTATTTTCTGCTTATATGCAGTAAGCTCTTGCAGCTTAGTAAAACTTGTTGCATATGCTGCGATGTCATCTTCTATATTTTTTAATGTGTTTTCAAGTTCTGCTATTTCTTCGTCAATCTTTTCGTACTCTAATTTTTCCTTATAAGTAAATTTTAATTTAGGCGCTATCGTTTGATGTTTAGAAGATTTTGTTTCATCTTGAGCTATTTTAGCTTTCTTAATGCTATCTTGTTTAGACTTATCTTGTTCTTGTTTTCTTAGGTGATAATCTGAATAATTACCGGGATAAGAAGTTATTTTGCCATTTCCTTCAAATACAAAAATCTTTTCTGCAACACGATCTAAAAAATATCTATCATGGGATACCGAAATAACCGGCCCATTAAAATCATCGATATACTCTTCTAATACCTGCAGTGTATAAATATCTAAGTCATTAGTAGGCTCATCTAATAAGAGCACATTAACATCTTGCATAATGATGCCTAATAAATAAAGCCTTCTGCGCTCTCCGCCTGATAGCTTACTAATGGTTGTATATTGCAGCGTTGATGGAAAGAGAAATCTCTCTAACATTTTACTTGCTGAGAGAGTACTGCCATCTATGAGCTTAATATACTCTGCTCTATCTTTGATATAATCAATCACTTTAATTGATAAATCCATTTCTTTATTCTCTTGCGTATAGTAGCCTATCCGTATAGTTTCTCCAACTTCTATCACCCCCTTATCACAGGCTATATTGCCTGTGATAAGGTTAAGTAGCGTAGACTTGCCTGTGCCATTGTTTCCAATGATGCCAATCCTATCTCCCTTTAATACAGTATACGTAAAGTCTTCAATAATGCATTGATCTCCAAAATACTTTGTTATTTGGTCTATCTGAATAATTTTTTTACCAAGTCTGCTTGTACCTAGGGAAATATCTAAATGTTGCTTATTATTATCTTGCAGATTTTTTTCAAGTTCATAAAATCTATCCTGTCTTGCTTTTTGCTTGGTTCTTCTAGCTTCTACGCCTTTTCCCATCCACTCTAATTCTTTTTTATATGAGGATACTTGCTTTTCTCTTATTCTTTCTTCTATTTCTTCTCTTTGCGCTTTAAAGGCTACAAAGTGCTCGTAATTGCCTTCATACTTATAGAGTTTTCCCTGATCAAGTTCTACAATTCTATTTACCACTCTATCTAAAAAATATCTATCATGAGTAACCATCACAACAGCACACTTCTTAGTCTTTAAAAGCTCTTCTAAATAATCAATTGTGTCATTATCTAAATGATTGGTAGGCTCATCTAATATCAATAAATTGCAAGGTCTTATTAGGGCTCCTGCTAGTGCAATTTTCTTTCTTTGCCCCCCTGATAAGCGCATGACCTTTTGATTAAATTCAGTAATTCCAAGTTTCATTAAAATCCCTTTGGCTTCACTTTCTAATTGCCATACCCCGTCTCTATCCATTTGTGCACTGAGGTTTATAAACCTTTGTTGTAAATCATGATTATCAGGCTGATTATTAATCTCCTCTACGATGCTTTCATAATCTCTTAAAAGCTTCATAATAGGAGAGTCTCCTTTAAAGATTTGTTCAATCACACTAGAATTCTCATCGAAAATAGGATTTTGTGGCAAATACTCTATCTCTAAATCATTAGAGGTTACAACTTCTCCATGATCTACAGTTTCTTTGTCTGCTAATATCTTTAACAACGTACTCTTGCCTGTCCCATTAATACCAATAATGCCAATCTTATCTGAGTCCTCAATACTTATAAAAATATCTTCAAATAGTATTTTTTCTCCATATACTTTTTTAATATGATTTGCAGCTACTAAAATCATGCTTAATTCCTTTCTACTCAAATTTTAAGTCGATATACCCTTCTTGCTGATAAAGCACTATCTTCTCTAGTGGCTTATGCACTTCAAAGTTTGCAAAACTTGAAAATAAATCAATGTCTCTTAAAATATGACAAGTGATTACATGACTTGTTGGAGACATTCTAAGAAGAAGTGCTTTAGCCTTTGGAAACTGAATCCTTGAATAATGACTATCTGGTATTTCTAAATGAACCGGAACACCTGATGTTTGAATAAATAAATCTATGTCCGCGTTTCTTTGTATTTCTCTTACTTGCAAATTAGTTTCTATTTGTATATTAAAATACTCCATATCCTTATCTCCTAATATCTACTATAGTAACTTAAAGATTTATAAAATTTATAGTGATAAATAATTAGAGTTTATATAGTGTTTCTCTGTACTACTATACCAATAATTTTTACACTTTAAAAGTATAATATAAAAAGGATGAGCTATTTACTCATCCTTTTTACCCCTTAAATTGATTTGAGTTAAGCGATCAATGGCTGATCTCTTTTTATTACGTGAAGTTCTCCAAAGGTAAATGACAAACACTATGGCACCTAGTGTTCCAAATATCATATCTTCCATTGTATCTTTCAAACTTCCAAGCTGTGTGTTGCTGCCTAAAAAGGTATCAGATAAAAATTCTGTGATTTCCCAAAACACTGCGCCTGAAACAGATACCAAAAATGAAAAAATAACAATAACACTAAACTTAATACGTCCTTTTATCATGTTTTCTCTATCTATCCACATCAGCAAAATGAGTCCTACATATCCAAGTAAGATTCCTGATACAAAATGCAGCATAATATCCCACCACACAATTGAGTCATAGAACCTCAAATAAGTTCCAAGCCACTGTGTTCCAAATATAAATACACTATAGATCACTCTTGCGGCCATTGTTATTTTAACACCGCTAAGCTTTGTGAAAATTTCTGGTGCAAAGGTAAGAGCTAAACTTCCTAAGAGTAAGCCTACCAAAAGAAATTGAAAATTAAATAGTAAGTAAACTGCATTTGCTATAAAAATAAATCTTATACCATAGATAATCCCTTTACTCCAAATCATTTTATTTCTCCAGTCTGTTTTGCTCCTATTAACTTTTTAGACAAAGTCATTATTACAGTATATTACGCACCCTAAGCCTTTATACACTTATTAAACCTTATACTCTAACAACAACCTAGTATTAATACATTATTCCCCTATTTTTAGATTAATATGTATAATCAGCTAGTTGTAGCCCCTCGTGTGTCTATACTTTATAAAAAAATAATCATCTATGATTAGAAGGGTATAAAATATAAAAATACGGCAACACTATAAGTACATCTTAGGATTAATATCAAGATGTATGGCATCCAAAATATCATATACTACATCCATCATTTTTAAGAAACACCTTACCACCCTCAGCTGTCTTTATTCCAGTGACTTAAACAGCTGTAAAACCTACCCAAGTATAGAAAACACCTCTAAGACTCCTCTAAGTTTTAGAGGTGTTTTCTATGCCTTATTCATTGCATATAAAAAACTCTTGCCAAATATAAAAATCTTATATTTGGCAAGAGTTTTTTAAGTACTATTTTGTTTTAGTTTCTAAATATTCATCATAAGTCATCATTTTATCAATTATCCCTGTATCTTTAAGTTCTATAATCCTATTTGCTACAGTTTGAATGAATTGATGGTCATGAGTTGTAAAAAGTATATTACCTTTAAAATCAATAAGTCCATTATTTAAAGCTGTAATAGACTCTAAATCTAAGTGATTGGTTGGTTGATCTAATATAATAACATTTGCTCCACTTAGCATCATACGCGAAAGCATGCATCTTACTTTTTCGCCTCCTGATAAAACCTTAGCAGGCTTTAGGGCATCTTCTCCCGAGAAAAGCATTCTTCCTAAAAAGCCCCTTAAATAACTTTCTGATTGCTCTTCTGAAAATTGTCTCAGCCAATTAATAAGATCTAGCTCACACTCATTAAAATACTGTGAGTTATCTTTTGGAAAATAAGATTGTGAAGTAGTAATTCCCCATTTAACAGTTCCTGAATCTGGCTCCATATCACCAATTAAAATTTTAAATAAAGCGGTTTGAGCCATCTCATTTTCTCCAACAAAGACAATTTTATCTTCTTTATTAATACGAAAACTGACTTGATCTAGCACTTTTACACCATCAATTGTTTTGCTTATATCCTCTACTGTTAGAATCTCATTGCCCACTTCTCTATCTTGTTTAAACTGAACAAATGGATATCTTCTTGTAGACGCTGGCATGTCATCTAATGAAATCTTATCCAGCAATTTTTTACGCGAAGTGGCTTGTTTTGATTTTGATTTATTTGCTGAGAACCTTGTAATGAAATTTTGAAGATCTTTCATTTGATCTTCTTTTTTCTTATTCTGAGCTTTCATAAGCTGCTGCATCATTTGACTTGCTTCATACCAAAAATCATAATTTCCTACATACATTCTAATTTTTGAAAAGTCGATATCTACGATATGCGTACATACAGTATTTAAGAAATGTCTATCATGTGATACAACAATAACTGTTCCTGGAAAATCAAACAAAAAGTCTTCTAACCAGTTTACAGATTGAATATCTAAATGGTTAGTAGGCTCATCTAGTAATAATATACCAGGTTGTCCAAACAACGCCTGTGCAAGAAGCACCTTTACTTTATCTCCACCTTTTAAATCTTTCATTAGTGAATAATGAAGGTCTGTTGTAACACCAAGTCCTTGTAATATTTGAGAAGCTTCTGATTCTGCTTCCCACCCATTCATTTCTGCAAATTCTCCTTCAAGCTCTGCTGCTTTAACGCCATCTTCATCTGTAAAATCTTCTTTAGCGTACAAAGCATCCTTTTCTTTCATAATTTCATAAAGTCTTGCATTCCCCATAATGACAGTCTGCAATACTTCATGTTCATCATATTGATAGTGATCTTGCTTAAGTACAGACATTCTCATTTTTTTAGGAATTGATACCTCTCCAGCACTACTTTCTATTTCACCAGATAGTATTCTTAAAAATGTAGATTTTCCCGCTCCATTTGCACCTATTAGTCCATAACAATTTCCTGGGGTAAACTTAAGATTAACATCATCAAAAAGCTTAGTTCCACCAAATTGTAAACTTACATTAGTAACTGTAATCATTTTTTAATCATCCTTTTATCTCATTGTCTTTAACAGTTTGTATTATAACATATTTTTCAAGTTTCACAATAAGGTGTTTTTTAGAAAATGCTCTACTCACAAAAAATCCAAGTGTTATTTAACCTTCATTGAGCTATTTTCATACAACTAAAAGGCATTCTAACTGGTTTACATAATTTATATATTGCTTTATTTATGTTACATATTAACTATTTATTAATTTTAGTGTATAATGTGAGTAAAGCGTGTATCACACCCAGTTTATTAACTCATTTAAGGGGGTTTAACATGAGAAAAATTAAACTTAAATTATTATGTCTATTACTTATTCCTCTTGCTTTGTTCCTACATTATTTATTTTCAATCTTTCCACATGCTAGTGAGTCTATTTATTCTTTAAACCTTAACAAAGTATTTATCCAAAGTTTAAGTGAGATTACAGGCCTCTTCCCTTTTTCTTTATCTGAACTTTTGATCTATTGCGTTATTCCACTTTGCGTCCTTTATATGCTCTATACATTGTGGCGTCTTTTTAATAATACCAAGTCGTGGCATACAATACTTCTTCATTTTGTGCTCAATAGCTTAGTGGCTTTTTCTGTGCTCTATTTTCTATTTATGAGCATGTGGGGTTTTAATTATCTAAGACCTCATTTTGGAGAAACGATAGGGATAGATATAACTAAACATAGTGCTCTTGAACTTGCGGAACTTTATGAATATCTCGTCGCGGAAACAAACGCTTTAAGTGCACAAACCTTAAGAGATGATGATGGTTATATGATGATACCTAATGGCTACCGAAGTGTTTTTGAAAGAGCTCACTTAGGTTATGATGAAGCCGGTAAAATTTTTCCTAGCTTAGCTGGTAGCTACGGAAAACCTAAACCCGTTCTTTCCTCTGAGGCGATGAGTTATACCGGTATAGCAGGCATCTATTTTCCTTTTACTGGTGAAGCAAATGTTAATATTTCTGTACTCGATGTCTCTATCCCTGCTACGACCTTGCATGAGATGGCACATCAAAGAGGTTATGCTAATGAAGACGAGGCTAACTTTATTGCATTTTTAACAAGTATGATGCATCCTGATATAGACTTTAAATATTCAGGGTATTTACTCGCCTTAACGCATACAGCCTCAGCTCTAGCCCAAAGTGATCCAAGTCTTTTACAAGAGCTTAATCAAAATTTATCAGTTCTTGTTGTAGATGATATAAGAAGCAACTATGCCTTTTGGAAAAAATATGAAGGTAAGGTGGAGGCGATGTCTAGCCAAATGAATAATGCTTATCTAAAAGCAAATGGCGTATCAGACGGGTCAAAAAGCTATGGCAGAATGGTTGATTTATTACTCGGCTATTATAATATGTACCTTAAAGAATAAACGAGATGACTTACTATCTCGTTTATTCTTTTTTATTTTTATTTGGTTAAATACATTTTTATCTTTTAAGTAGGATCCGTTTCTTTTTGTAGCTTTGTTAGATACGCCAAAGCTTCTTGCTGAGATACACCACACATCTCTGGACTCGCTTGAAGATCTCCACATACGGCAGGTCTTGTCTCATTGTTGAACAGCTTACATCTATTGCTCTCGTCTAATTGAATACATCGTTCTCCTGCTTTTTTGCCATGAGGCATCCCCGGAATCGGTGAACTAATTGATGGGGCAATACAACACGCTGCACAATCTGCTCTACACTTCATTCTTTTATCCTACTTTCTTTTTTGTCCACAATAAGGACAAAAATCATAATCTTGATCAAAACTTTTTTGACACCCACTACACCTCATTGTTGTTTGATATGCCTCTATGAGCTGACATTCATTGATGTCTTTTTTATCATATTTGACTAAAACAGCGTCTTCCTCACTAATTTGATAGGTCGCGCCACACGTCTGATCTACAACATAGTACTTTTCATCCCAATGCCATATGGGTATAAAAAATAGCCTAAAACAACGATACGTTTTAGTAAGCACTAATTCTCGCTTTTGATGACATTTTATACAAACTCCTTGCAGGCGTTTAAACTCCTTAATTAACTGTGTAACATCAATAAAAATAAACATATAAACTCCTTTATCTTGAAGTAATGACATGATTATATCAAATTTACGCGTTAATTAAAAACCCTTTTTTCTAGCAACAATGCATTTTACAGCAGAAAGGCTGACCTTATTGAGATTAAGGTCAGCTTTTCTACTCTTTATTTCATAGCATTTTTTGCAAAATCAGTATTAACAATACGATTATAGTCTGGTCTTTTATCTAACTCACCTGCAAGTTCCATAACGTCCATTAACCGATTTAAGCTATCTTCTTTTAAAGTAGGTTCACTGCACCATGCATCAATAGCTTTATATCTGTTAATGACTGTAATTAAGTCTTCTTGACTAAGTTCTTTAAATTGTGGTGCAATAATAGGTGCAATTTCTTCTGCCGAATGATTCATCACAAATTGTTGCCCTTTATAAATGGCATTAGTAAATTTTTGAATAATATCAGGATGCGCATTGATATAGCCATTAAGCGCGCAGTACGTCGTATAAGGAATTTCTCCTGATTCTTCACCAATTGAAGCTACAATATAACCTTCACCTGCTTTTTCAAGCGAAGTTGCCACAGGTTCAAAGAGTGTTACATAGTCCCCTTCTCCACCTATAAATGCCCCTCCCATTGCAGCAAACTGTATATCTGTCCTTACATGAACAGCATCACCCGTTTCACCTATTGTAAGTCCATTATTTTTAAGTACATATTCAAGAGTCATCTCAGGAACGCCGCCTTTTCTGCCTCCGATAACTTCTTTTCCTTTTAAATTATCAAATTTAAAATCTGGCTCATCGATACGAGACACAAGAAAACTGCCATCTCTCTTAGTAACTTGTGCAAAGTTAACTGCATAGTCTTTACTGCCTTGGTTATAAACATAAATGGAAGCTTCTGGCCCCATAAAACCTATTTGTACTTCCCCTGATAATAAAGCTGCCATTGTTTTGTCAGCTCCCTGTGCCCCTATAAGTTCTACGTTTAATCCTTCTTCTTTAAAAAATCCTTTTTCAAGAGCTACGTATTGTGGTGCATAAAAGATAGAATGTGTTACTTCTGCTACTTTAATATCCGTCACCTTATTATTGCTGCAGCCTATATTTAATAAACTAAGCGTTAATGCTGTGATTAGCGCTAATGTTACTTTTAAATGTTTCATAGATTTCACCTCATCAAAGATTGTTAATTATTTACAATTCCCTGATATAGCATACTCATTTCCCCTCTTATTGGTTACTCTTTTTGTGTGATATATTTTTCTATAACATCGACTATGACATACATTAAAAAAGCACATACTGCAAGCACCGCTACGCCCATCATCACCAGGTCTAATCTAAAGACTTGGCCACCATAAACAATCAAATAACCTATTCCATGTCTAGAAACTAAAAATTCTCCGACTATAACACCTACCCAAGATAACCCAATATTTATTTTAATAATATTAATAATATTAGGCACATTAGAAGGCAAAATAAGCTTTGTTAAAATCTGCAGCTTACTTGCTCCAAAACTCTTTAGCATTTTAATTTTTTCTTCATCTACATGCACAAAATAATTATAGGCGGAGAGAATAGTTGTAACGATAGAAATTGTAATAGCTGTTACAACGATCCCCTGTATACCTGCTCCTGCCCAAACAATAAGGATAGGCGCTAAAGCAGTTTTAGGCAGTGCATTAAGAACAACTAAAGTGGGATCAAATACTTTGGCCACAGTATCTGACCACCATAGTATAATCGCAATAATAATCCCAAAAAAGGTTCCAAAGGAAAAGCCTAGCACTGTTTCCCATACAGATATGCCAATATGTTTAAATAAACTGCCATCTGAAATATACGTGATAAATAATTTATAAATCTGTGAAGGACTGCTTACTAAAAAAGTATTGACAATTTCGTACCTGGCTAAAGCTTCCCACATGCCTATAAAACCTACAAGTAAAAAAACTTGCGAAAATAAAATGATACATTTTTTTCTTTTCTTTTGTCTAAGAAATTCTCTATAGCCTTCGCTTTTTTCTAGATTACTCATATATATCCAGCTCCTTCCATAAAACATCAAAGTAATCTTTGAACTCTGGGGCTTTTCTTGCTATAAGAGGGGTTTTCTCACCTTCTATAGTAAGTTTGATATCATAAGTTTTCTTAATCTTAGCAGGTCTTCTTGATAATACCGAAATCTCATCCGCCATAGATATAGCTTCTGCAATATAGATCAAATGGAAACAATTTATTACAACTAAATCTCATTTTTATTCAACTTTAAATGCTACATATTTTTTTTAAACATGGTTATCCTAAGTAAAAGACTCTATAACTAGGAGAATCCTATGAAATATATAAGTAAATCTAAGTCATTTATTTCTGCTATTTTATTAGCTGTCATTATGTTTACATCACTTCCCTTATATGCTGCTAGTCATGACATTATAAGTAACGTTGAACATAAACAAACTATTGAAAACTTCATAACTCAAATAAAGGCAGTACAGACTCAAATATCTGAGATAGCTCAGAGTATCCTTAATAATCCAAATCCACAAGACACTAGACAATTAAAATTACGCATAAATTCAATAAATACTGATATAGAAAAGCTCTATGTAACTATGCAAGATTACTTTGCTACCGTCCCAGGTGTAAATGAACGAAATAGACATATCTTCCTGACATTCAATGTCCTTAACCTGACAAAAAGCAACTTATACACATTAAATACAATATTAAATGCTACAACAGATCAAGAAAGACTTGCTCTATCAGCGGAATATTCAACAACTCTAGCTGCCTCCCTTGATGCTCTTGAAATAATAGAAAGTATTCTTTCAAGATTCGGCACTTAATGTTTAAGTACAATAATAAAAAATAAATTTTCTCAATTTAATTTACTTTTTTATCAGCACAAACTTCTTAAAATAATAGTTAATTTAAGTGTATACACATTAAATAATCTGAGGTGGCTCATGAAGACTATAACTAAGGTCAAGGCTTTTATATCAACTATTTTATTAGCGAGTGCTATGATTACTTATTCACCATTATCACTTGCTACTATTTTACCTGCTTCTCATAGCACTGTGACAACTTCTGCCTCACCGACTCTCACTGAACATAAACAAATTATTGATCAGTTTATTGATCAATTAAGAACTATACAAAACAGAACCTATCTACTCGTACAACTTGCTCTAGATAATCCTATTCAGAATGTATCTGCCTTTAAAACAAATCTCAATTTAGTTAATAGTGATGCAGCCATTCTTCGTAGAAATGTATTAGATTATCAAACAACTATTCTGCCTACTAGCTTTCAATATAGAGATGTATTACTTCTTTTAAATGCACTTAATCATACTAAAAACGCATTATTTGAATTGGAATTATTATCAGCAGCAACTAGTAATGTCGAAAGAGCTAGGTTACTTGAGAACCTTTTCAGGTCAAGAGCCGAGGGTATTGAGACACTCAATATGCTTGAAAATCTTATTTCTGAACTCTATGACTAAAATACTTGTTAAAATAAAAAGGTACTGTTATAACAGTTCATAGTTTTTTGCTACTTATAGTATTTTTGGATTAATTATTATACACACTCCTTTTATAAAGGCTTTAACAATCAGTTACTTTATTGCATTGAAAAAGCACTATGCTAAACAGTACGCTTAGTATAGTGCTTTTTAATTTGGGCGGCATTCCTTTTATTCTCTTGCACAATATCATAATAGCACATGAAAACACCAAAAAAATTCCCCTATTTATTTTCCCCTACTATTTTTCCCCTATAAAAATTCCCCTACTACTTTTTTATAAAAAAATAAGGATAGGCCAAAACCTATCCTTTCATATTTAATATATTTATTAGTTATTTATATGAAGATGTTCTCTAATTGCCTCTTGCAAAATGGCAGAGAAATTAACACCTTCCTTTTCTGCTAAAGTATTCATCCACGCTGGAATTGTAAGAGTCTTTTTAACCGCCTTATTTCCATGTAATCTCTCGTATTCAGTAAGGTCTACAGTGATAAGAGATACAAAACCTTTATCATCTTCTAATGTAACATCCTTTATATTGGAAGGCTTAGGTAATTCTTCTTTATCTTCAACACTTGTAAGTAACCAACCACTAGCTAAATCTATAGCCATTTCAATAGCTTCTTCTAAGGTATCACCGAATGTCGCTGCGCCTTGCAAGTCTGGAAAAACAACTGAATATTGTCCGTTTTCTTCTGGATAAAAACATGCTGGATATATTAATTTCATGTTATCAATCCTCTCTTTTATTATTTAATATATTTATTATTTAAAATACTTATTCAAGAGGGCTTATTTCAGCCCTGCTTGTTTAAGTATTGAGTTTACTACTCTTTGTGGAACATCTCCTGTGTGTTTAGGGATTGTAACTTTTCCACTTTTACTGCTATGTTTGTAATGATGATGTGAACCTTTGATATCATCAAGTTCCCATCCGTCTTGCTTTACTATTTTTTCTATTTCCCTAAACCTCATTTCATCACCTCTCTTTCATAAATTAACTATAACACGTATAGCACGTATCGTCAATTGAATTTATTAAATATTTACATTAAAAAAGCACGGATTAGTCCATGCTCTTTTAAAACGATATTTTTATTAATATATTCTTTAATTATATTATTTAGTATATTTATTATCTAGATCAAAACATAGTTTATACAGCTTTGGTCGTATGTATGTAAACATATGACGCTCATGTCACTTTTTTTATTTTTAATCTACTTTTTAATATTTTTATATATTAATCAGTTACAATATTAATCTTTTGAAAAAGAAAAAACTAGAGAATAGCCCTTATCTCTAGAAAAATTATACTTTACTTAGCTTTATTCTCATTTCATACTCTTTTAAATCCATGTTTTTTTTCAGTAAGTTATTTAATATTTTTATAACTTACTCGGATATACAATAATTTGAGTTATTGTATATCTTTTTGAGACACGGGCTTAAAACAGTATGAAATGCTGTAAAGTCAATTGGATACAGTAAAAAATAGTTTGCACACATGCAGGATACTTATTGATTATCTCTGATGATATAAATATCACCCGCCAGTGCCAAGGCAGTTTATCCATAGGCTTACCTCCTATATTCAGTTTATAAATAATACACAACTTATTATATCCGATTTTTAAGAAAAAAAGAAGATAGAAATATCTTCCTTCCTATCTTCTCTTGAAATGATTCTTTTATCCAACCAATATCTCTAAATTTCTATTATCTTCTCTTTCTGACCATAACATAGGTTTAATATTATATGATGTAAACGCTTGAACAAGATCATGATTAACTTTTTGCTTTTCATCATTTAAGAATACTATCATCTTAGATGCTTTTCGCACGTGTTTTAAATCTTCCCAACTAAAAATTATATTATCAGTTGTTTGTCGATTGACTACATTCGCTAGCTGCAAGTATCTCTCTGGAGATTTTTTACTTTTTGAAATAGCAAAATCAATTTTTCTAGGCAATCCACTTTTCCCGACTAATTGTATATCTGGCAAAAACCTAATATCATGTTTTTCTAAATACATTGAAACATCCTCGGCAAATAGGCTTGTTACAGTTGCACGAGATGTAAAACACAAATTATTTATATCTAAAATTGCTTGTATAAAAAAGTGCTTTTTTATATAAATATCATCTTGGCTACCAGATATAAAAAGTTCATTATCCTTTGATATTTTAACACCATATGAAAGCAATATATTATTTAAAAACTTCTTGCGTTTAGGTGTTGTAATATCAACTCCAGACATTTGAAGATCACTTAATGTATATCCATCATCAGTAATATAATATTTTCCATTTGACTGAAGCTTTGCATAAAATTGAATACAATCGTTATGCCTGTCAACAAAAGGAGTGGTTATTTCTACATATTCACCTACTTGTTTAGTTAATGTATTGTCTTTTAACCAAGAATAATATCCATCTATTAACTTTTGCATATATACCAACTCCTTTCATGTTTATTTTAATATTTTATAAATTAGTAAGCTCTAATTGATATTCAATATGAGGTAATTCTACAACGTTAATATATTTTAAGAATTCTTTAAATAGCTCAATCGGGTTATCATTATCTGTTTTGATTACTTTTTCCAGTGGATAAGCCCACCTAACTCCATACCCCTCTTTATAAATATGTATATGTGGGCAGTCAATATACTTCCCATCAGGATTTTGATGTCTTGGTCCTATGTTGTCTATTCTAAAAAGGATGGACTTGTCTTGTGTGTATAATTGTTGACAGCTAATTTTTCTGATTTCGATCTTCCCGCGATTTACTGTAATTTCAAAGGCCTCTCTATTATCGTCAGAAAAGCAAGGGATTACTAAATTCTTTCCCTTTTTCGGCCATTCAATACAATCTTCTGCTAGGTCTAAGTATTTTTCTAGTTTATGCAGGAGCTCAAATTCTTCTTCAGTAATCATTGAACTCATTCCTTTTCATTAATTAATTTAATATTTTATATATTAATTATAACACCTATATAAAAATATGAAATATATTTTTTAAATTTTTATTTGCAACTAAGGTTACTACATAATAAAATTCGCTTTTACAGGAAAAAACAAGTAATAAGCCCTAAATCATATCCTTGAAACAATATTTCTTTTATTATCTTTACATTATCAATTTATCCTAGCGATTTGAAAAAATAAGGAATTAGTAGTGATAATACAAATAAGATTATACTGAAGTCTCTTGAATTATTTTGATCTTCAAATGACCTTTCTTCGTTCTCAGTAAGCATTTCTTTTATAGTTTCAAGTATATCTTTACTTTGTGCAATATCATTTACTATTTGTGATACTTTATCCTCTAAATATTGTATATTTTCTTGATTTGAATCTTGATATAACGCTGTTATGTTGCTCTTATCTATTATTCTTTCTAACTTATCTTCGGAAATATTTACTTGAAAGACTGCTGCGGTTTGTTGCAATATAGATCTCATATTATTAGCTTGGCTTAAATATAAAAGCATTTCTTTAATGTTTATATCTCCGTGTTCTATTTTCATGTGTACAGTCTGTATATATGTATTTAGTATGTCAGCAACTATTGATGTAGTCCCTTTTTCTTGAATTAATCGCAATGTACTCTTTAAGTTATCTGCATTAAAATTTTCACCAAAATTAATTTTAATACTTAAATCATTATCCATAAGTATGCCCCCCTGGAATTAAAGTTATGTCAAACGACTATTTATCTTAATATTATAACTTTAATTACATTTATTGTCTATTTATATAGAGAAACCACTTTAGACACATAAATATACTGTAATAAGTTAGAAAATAACTAGGCCTACTTTCATCAAATCTACCTCCTAAATCCTAGATTTAAAATAGTAATTTCTGGGATTAATTATAGACATAATAAGCTGT
>CAKZUB010000046.1 GCA_937921505.1 uncultured Clostridia bacterium
CATTAATTTATAGTGACCATAGTTTTCACCTGTTTCTAGTTCATGCCTTGTAGCCCATGCACACGCCTCAGTATAGCTGCTCATCTTACGCTGAATCGTTTTAGTTGATACTCCATATTTAGCTGCTAAATGCTTTTTAAAGGCTTCTGTCTTCATGTCTACCTCTTTATTCATATACTTCTCTATATCCTTGCATAGTGCTACTGCCTCAAAAAAGTGTTCTTCATATTTCTGCTTGTACCAGTTCAGTGGGCAATAAACATACCAAGGCACTTCTCCATCTACTTTCTGATCAGCAGCTACCTGTGCTTTGTATTTACGTTTTGCCTGTTGGCTTAAAGAAGCCATTGAAACAAGTACTCTTTCTTTTCCACCATTAGGGTTAGGCTCTGCCTTTGTCTGGATGCCTCCATCTCTACGTATACGCATCAGCATCGCCCTATAAGTTACGCCTTCTAATGTTGCTGCTTCATCTAGCGCTATATAAGTATTTGTCAAAAGTCATCACTCTCCTTTACAAGGAGCTTCGTATATGATAGAATTTAAGCAATTAAATCTTTATTTAATGCTTTGAATGCTTTTGTGGCCCTACACAAGAGCATTTTTTATTGTCATCATTTTCATATTTAGCTCCCTGTCCATCTGTCATTAGTCATTTACTGCTTTATCTGTACCCCAAATTTTAGCGTGACACACTCCCTTGTCTACACACTGCACTTCTATCAGCTGAATAAGGTTAAGAAGTTCTACTCCTTTGGTAAGCAAAATAGCCTGTATTTCACTTATAATTTCTTTTTCTATTTCATCTCGCTTTTGTATATTTGCCTTAATTTGTTCATCCAAAGAGCTGATTCTATTAATATAAAGATTTCGTTGAAACTCCTCAGATAGGATATTTTTTTCTACGTCTTTACCCGCTAACTGTGTTAACCAATTCTCTAACACTTCACTTCCTGAATGATCAAAATTTAATTCGTAAGGTTTTTTCATCTAATTTCTCCTCTCTAATTAAACGCTTATGAGATATCTCTCTGGTTCAATCCCTAACTGCTTTTCAATTTGTTCACGATACTTATGTCCTGGTCTCCTGCCTCTCATGATGTCCGTTAAATAGTTTTCATTAAATCCAATACTCTCCGCCAGTTCTTTTTGTGTCATGTTTAATTCATTAAGTCTGCTTTTTACTTTGAATCCAAAAGGACTTAACTTATTACGATTTTGCTTCATTGATTGTCCTCCTTTTTTGTCATTTGGCGTATAAGATAGGAACGCCTTCTAAGATATGATTTTCAGATGGGATTTTTTAGAAAATTTAATAAGATAGGTATAAATATTTAGTAGGATGTGATATGATTTTTTTGAAGTGTTTTCTTATCACATCTTAATTTTACCACAAACGAGAACTTTGTCAATGCTTTAGTTGTATAAATGAGAACTTTTTTAAAATACATATAGGAGTGATACTATGAATGAGAACTTTTCTAGCGTAGAAGTCGGAAATCGCATAGACGCTAAAATGAAAGACCTTAACTTAAAACAAAAGGATTTAGTTAAAATGACAGGTCTTTCAAAAAATGCTATTAGTAATTATATTTCAGGCAATCGTATTCCAGATACTACTTCTATTTATAAACTATCTACTGTCTTAAAAGTTTCTATTGAGTGGCTTTTAACGGGGATATCAATAAATGATAATGCTACTATGACACATAATTTTACCCAAAATACTTTAACCGCAACTTATTCCACCAAACAGCTCCAAGTAATTGAAAATATCTCAAAGCTTAATGATGAAAGATTAGCAGAAGTCAGTGGCTTTGTTTTATCTCAATTACTGGAACAAGAAAAGGTTTCTGGTGCTGATGAAATGTCAGCAGGTTTAAATAAAACTAATAGCGCTTTGTCATCAACCTCTGGGAGCGGAAGCAGCCTAGAACCTAAAGTTGGCTAATTTTTATATTTATTTTGATACGTTTTCACGTCATTTAATTTATGGAAGGTGATAATATGCTGTTTGATAAAACTTTTGAGGAACTCAATAAGATTATTCCTAATAGAGAAGTATACAATTTAAGTGATATACAAATTGATGATTGGAGTATTAAGACCGAAAACCTCTTACAACACTTTGAAAAAGACTGTAATTATTTAGTAGATATTTTGGATAGGAAACTTACTTTAAAACCTTTTAAAAACATTAATATTGATTATTACTACACCTCTGATATAGCAGGTGGAATAAATCATGCTATTTTTTCATTCCCCGTTAATGAGTTTATTATAGAATTTGTCTTGAAAATTGATCTACTCGTTCTTCCCAATTTACCTATAACTCACACATTAGCCCTAGCACTGTATTGTCAAGACACTAAAGAATGTGCTGCCTTTAAAGAGATGTACCTAGATCATAAACGGATATGTGATATTTTCTTAAATATTATAGATCGTAAAGGTCCTTTTCATAAATTACATATTGATTTTGAAAACCCTTTCTATAATCATCCCCAATATAGTCCTTTAACTACTAGAGCGAAAAAATATTTTATTGAAAATTACTCTCTGAATCCAGTAGAAATAATTTTATCATGTTCAATGGTAGTACCAGATGATGACCTTTTGTTTGAATTATTTAGCTCTTTTATTGCTCTATTCGATTCATGTTATCACTATGCAGTAAAAAGAAAATCAAAAGACAAGCTGTCCGAATACTATAATCAGCTCGTAAAACAAAAAATACATTTATAAGGAAGCAACTCTTTTTAATGTTGTTACATTGCTCTTTTTAGTTTTCATACCTTATTAAACCCCTCAAGCCCTTGAAAATAGGTCAATGTAACACAAATATAGTGTTTTTGAGATTTTGTTACATTGTGATGAGCTTTAAAATGCACATAATTAGCAGTTTAAATCTAGTCTATAACGCTCACTGTTATTGCATATAATTGTCTATAACATTTGATTTTCAAAGGCTTTAACATAATAGTGTTTTCTTTATAACAGTTAAATAACACTCTTATAACAAATAACACCGGTTCAGCTGTGAACTAACCCACTGCTGATTATCGGCAGATAGCTTAAAAAACAGAAATAGCGTGTAAACCTTTATATTTCAAGGCTTACACGCTATTTAGATTGTATTTTCATTATTTTTGTCCTATTCATCCCACTTTAAAACTCATTTTAACCTTTCTGGTCGTTTTAAATCCCATACTATCAAGGGTTTTCCCTGACTATCCTACTATATCCCACCTTATTTATTTATTGGACAGTTATCCTACAAATCTATACCCTCCTAAATAACATCAACATGTTCTCCGTTTAAAATCTTATTCATATTTCTTACAGCACACATTTTACCGCACATTGTACAAGTATCTGAGTGCTCAGGTGTAGATTCTTCTCTGTATCTCCTTGCTTTTTCTGGGTCAATCGCAAGGTCAAACATCTTTTCCCAGTCAAGATTTTTCCTTGCCGTACTCATTTCGTAGTCCCACGCCTTAGCACCTTTTATCCCTTTTGCAATATCTGCTGCATGCGCTGCGATTTTAGATGCTACAATCCCTTCTTTCATATCTTCAAGACTCGGCAGCCTTAAATGCTCAGCCGGTGTCACATAACAAAGGAAAGATGCACCGTAAGTTGCAGCAATAGCTCCCCCTATTGCTGATGTAATATGATCATAACCTGGGGCTATATCGGTTACTAGAGGGCCTAAAACATAAAATGGTGCACCCTTACATAGGGTTTGCTGAATCTTCATATTAGCTTCTATCTGATCGATCGGCATATGACCTGGCCCCTCAATAATAACCTGAACATCTTTGTCCCACGCTCTTTGTGTAAGTTCTCCAAGTGCAATAAGTTCTTCAATTTGAGAAATATCACTAGCATCCTCTATAGAACCTGGTCTGCAAGCATCCCCAAGGCTCATGGTTACATCATAAGTTCTACAGATTTCTAAGACTTCATCATAAAACTCATAGAAAGGATTTTCACTACCTGTCATTTCCATCCATGCAAAAATTAATGAACCCCCTCTTGAAACAATATTTGTTAAACGTTTATTATTTTTAAATCTTTGTGCTGTTTGCTTATTAATGCCACAGTGTATTGTCATAAAGTCAACACCATCTTCTGCATGCATCTTAACAATATCAAGCCACTCCCTAGCTGTAATTTTATCGAGTTCTTTATTATAGTAGACGATAGCATCGTAAATAGGCACTGTCCCTATCATTGCTTTACATTCTTGAATAAGTTTTTTTCTAAAGGTATGGGTATCTCCAAAAGAACTTAAATCCATAATAGATTCAGCACCCATTGCAACTGCCCCATGTACTTTTTCCATCTCCATCTCCATATTGAGACAGTCTTTAGAGGTCCCTAAATTAACATTGATTTTAGTCTTTAATTTATTACCTACACCGTTTGGATCTAAAGACTTATGGTTTTTATTAGCAGGAATAACTGCCTTACCTTGTGCAACTAACTCTCTTAGCTCTTCAACAGACATATTTTCTTTTTTTGCTACTATGCGCAATTCTTCTGTAACGATTCCTTTTCTAGCCGCTTCCATTTGTGTTGTATATTGCATTTTAAACCTCTCCTCTACAAGATATATTGATTTAACTTAACATCTCATCAAGGGAAATAAAAAAGTGCCTACTATCACAGTAAGCACTTCTAATCGAATACAAAAGTATAAGACTTGTCTCCCTACGCTAGTATTAACTAACAGGTTCAAAGGGTCAGGTTTTAACCTTCTCAACCAAAAATGGTCCCCCCGCAAAACATAGATATTAAATTTATAGTTAGTATACCATTGCTAGCTATTGAAGTAAATCCCCCAATACTTTTGGAATCTCTACTCCTTCGATTAACTCGTCTAAAGCTATTGTTTTTATGATATAACATAAGTAATTTTCCCTTGTTATAAGTAGTCTATTGTTCTATGTTAATGAGCACTATGATGAGATGGCTCTTGTTTAAATACTTCAATGATACTTTTTAATGGTCCATAAACAATGAGTCTATCATTATTTAGGACTACGTCATCTTTTTGAATATCTGTTAGCATTTTATCGCTTCTCTTGATCGTTAGAACTTTTATCCCATAGTTTCTGCTGATTTTTGATTCTATCAGTGTTTTACTTTCAAGTATTTCAGGAACTTGTTTTATTTTTACTTCAACAATAACAAATCCGTAAAAATTATCTAAGATGAGTATAGGATTAGATCCCTTACTAAACATTACGCGTGTAGCAATTCGCTTAACCAACTTATCAAAAATCATAATAGTAATGGCGATCTTTCTTCTTTTTCTCGAGGAAACTACAATCTCACTTTCTGAGGTTGTAAAGCCACTGTTTGTAAAAAGGGAAATAACTTGAAAAATAGCTCTTGAATGCGACATTCCCGTAATCATAAAAACAACTGTAAAGATTTCAATAAAAATAATATACAAAACAATTAAAAGCAGTATGATTAATAATGCTAAGTTTAAAGACATATTATCAACTCCGATTCTTTTCTTTCTATCAAGTTATCTTATCTTTCAATCTTACTATCTATTATTTTAACATAACTTAACAGATACTGTCACTTCATGTCTCTCTGATACGGTTTAACGCAACTAGCCTACAGATAATTTTTAATTAAAACAATAATTATCCGTTGACATTCTTACACAAATACTTTATTGTTAATATTGATAATCAATATCGTTTATTAGATAACATAATCAATTTTAGCTAAACTATTAAGGAGGATTGAACTTGCATTTATTAATTAAACTTATAGCTATAGGTACAATAATTTCTCTGCCTTTAGTTGGATGCACCTCACAAAAAGATGTGTCAAATAATATAGAGGATAACAATAATAAGATACAAATATCCGATATAATTACTGAGAATGAAAATGAAAATACATACTCTGAAGAAAAAGCTGAAGAATCGGAACAAGATAATGAACGCACAGAGACAGAAGTCTTTCATAACACTGTAACATTTAGTGACAAAGAAGCTTCTAAAAAGGATACTGCTAAAGATACTATAGTGTCAAAGGACGCTTATCAACCAGTACCTCAAAATAATACTCTAACAAATAATAACCCCTCGAACCAAGAAATACTAAAGCCTTCTACAATTAATAAGCCAGATATACAAGATGATGAAAAAGTAGTAAAAGAAGATCCTAAACAACAGCCGTCTTCAGAAACTAAAGTATTTCAAACTCTAATCCACAAAGGTTCTGCCATGGGGCTTGATGGTATGATTGATGTAGCGGTAACTGTAGTTGATGGGAAAATTAATAGTATTGAAGTCCTATCCCATGAAGACACTCCTAGCATTGCCCTAAATGCATTTGAACTTCTTACGAGTACTATTGTTTCTTCGCAAAAGCTAGACATTGATGCAGTATCTGGTGCTACATACTCCTCAGAAGGTTTTTTAAAAGCAGTTAAAAAAGCTCTTGCTAAATAATTTATTAATCTATGAGTCATTGGGCTTACTTCCCAATGACTCATTATCTTTTAGCGTATATAGATTTAAATTTGTACAAACTAAAAAAGGGAGGTATTCTAGGTGAATACCTTCCTCAACTTTTGATAGAAATCCTTTTAATTAACTCTTATTAGTGATTACTTTTTTGGATAACTATATACGTCTCTATTAAGACCGTCATTAACAGCTGAAATTACTTTGCCCGATCTTAAAGTGGCTCCTGTCATACCATCCACTTTACTTGTTACAATATTCCCTGGCTCATAAAGATCTTTTAAACTTACTCTAATATCTTTTCCTACAAGATAATTAATTAAATCCTCATATTGCGTTCTTAAATCTATAATTTTTGCATTTTCTTTTTCTGCTCTATAATCTACATCTTTATAATACAGGTGTCTAAAACTAGCGTTTTTTACAATATTGTCTTTTATTTCAAACTGAACAGCAACTTGCTGATATCCTTCACCGAAAGATCCTCTGTAGACACCATCTTGATATGAAGTCATCTTTGGCACTTCTGTTATCTTTGGTGCTTTTAAATGGCCTATATCATTAATATATGCTGAATTAGCTTTTTCATCCCACACGATTTCTTTACCAAGATTTTCTGATACAAATCTTAATGGTACGTATGTAGTATTCTTGTAAACAAGTGCACCTGTACCTGATGCCTTTTCTATTCCATTAAAATAATACTTTGCTGATGTAAGATATGCCTCTATTTTCGTTCCAGATGCATACGCTACTCCTGTCATTAATACTGCTCCAACCATTAGACCTGAAATAAACTTTTTCATTAAAACTCCTCCTCTAATATTTATTCTAATTAATTCGCTTTCAGCATCTATTGATAAGTGCTAGTAAATGAGATGCCGTTGTATATGATATCGATTATCATTTTTACTTTTATATACTATCCTTTTTATTATGTTTTGTCAATGTTTTATTAATGTTTTTATTATGTATGATTCATTTATGATAATGTCTTACTGTACCACAAATGATTATGTCCCAAATAGTAGTTTATATATTATAATAAAACCTCATAACAAGAAATGAGGTGGACATAATCAGAAAGGTATTACTCACAATGGACGAAAAT
>CAKZUB010000047.1 GCA_937921505.1 uncultured Clostridia bacterium
AACAGCTTATTATGTCTATAATTAATCCCAGAAATTACTATTTTAAATCTAGGATTTAGGAGGTAGATTTGATGAAAGTAGGCCTAGTTATTTTCTAACTTATTACAGTATATTTATGTGTCTAAAGTGGTTTCTCTATAATAAAGAAAACAAATAAGTCTATCCTTGTTAATTCGGCATAATAGGTAGTATTATTAAACAAAGAGCTCTATGGAAAAGAGAGAATGGACTGTTGTAAATTAATCAAAACTAATAAGAGGTAAAGACAATGCATAATACTTCTAAAAAAATACTAGTCGTTGAAGATGAGGAAAAAATAGTTGAATTTATAGAATCTTATTTACTAAGTAGTGGCTATAAGGTCTATAAAGCTTTTAATGGCCGCGATGCCCTTGAGCTATTTAACAGCCAAACTATTGACCTTGTTTTATTAGACTTAATGTTACCAGACATCAGCGGCGAACAAATATGTAAAGAACTTAGAAAGACGTCTAAAGTACCCATTATTATGTTAACTGCTAAAGCACAAGAAGAAAGTATTCTTAATGGACTTGATATAGGTGCTGATGATTACATCACCAAACCTTTTAGTCCTAGGCAAATGGTTGCTAGAGTTAAGGCCCTTTTTAGGCGTGTTTCAGAAGAAAATACTACTACTTCCTCAGATATCTTGTCTTTTAATAACAGTGACTTATTGATTAATCAAACAGATTATACCGTTAGAAAGGCTCATGAACCAGTATGCTTAACACCTAGTGAATTTAAGATATTAATGACACTAGCTAAGCGTCCAAGTAAAGTTTTTACAAGAGAAGAACTCATTAGTGTTGCCTTTGACGGAGACTACTTTGGATATGACAGAACCATTGACTCTCATATCAAAAACTTACGTGCCAAAATTGAGACTGACCCTAAAGACTGCAAATACATTTTGACTGTTCGTGGTATTGGTTATAAATTTGGGGGTGATTAAACTGCGCTATTCATTAAGAACTAAATTGACCCTTTCCTATATACTCATTGTTGTTATTGTTGTTGGGCTTATTAGCTTAGTGGCAAATACTTATATTAAAACAGAGTTTCAGGACTATGTTATGAATAGACAAGAAAAACAAACAAATGAAATTATAGGCCTTATAAAGCAGCAATACCAAGCCGATCAAGTCTTTGATATAGCCTATTTAGAAAGACTAGGTATGAATGCGTTAGAAAATGGTATGATTATTGAAATTCTAGATGTAGATGGCAGCCTTATATGGGCTGCCTCTCATCATAACAGTGGTTTGTGTGAAGCCATGATGCTGAGTATGCAAAAAAACATGTACAGCTATCATCCTAACTGGGATGGTGAATACGAAGAAAAGACATATCCTATTCTTGATAATAATATAAAAATTGGAACACTCACGACAGGGTATATTGGTCCCTATTACTTTAACAATGAAGAATTAGTGTTTATCAAAGCCTTTAATAAACTTTTTGTTATGATTGGTATTATTTCACTTGTTTTAGCTTTTGCCCTAGGCATAATTATGTCTTTAAGGATAAGCAACCCCTTAAATAAAATAGTTAAAAAAGCTTTATTACTTTCTGAGGGACGGTATAAAGAAAAACTAGATGATATTTCTAATACTAAAGAAATCGAAATGCTAATCAAAACGATTAACAAGCTCTCTGAAGCCTTAGAAAATAAAGAAAAGCTAAGAAAACAACTTACCCAAGATGTTGCTCATGAACTCAGAACCCCTTTAACTTCTGTACAAGGTCATATGGAAGCTATGATCGATGGTATTTGGGAAATGAATACCGTGAGACTCTCGAGTTGTTATGATGAAATTATTAGAATGAGACGATTAATTGGAAGTATTGAAGACTTATCTGGGGTTGAAAATGAAAATGTACTTCTTCATAAAGAAGAATTTGATCTTTCAAAGCTTATTTTAAGAATCTTAAATAATTATGAAAGCGAATGCTTTGCTAAAAATATGAGAGTAACTTATGTTGCCAAACAAGTTTTCATTTATGCTGATCCGGATAAAATAAGTCAGGTATTTAATAACCTCATCTCTAATGCTGTGAAATACTTGGATGAGGACGGTGGAGAACTTCATATTGATGTTATAGATCACCAGGGTAAAGTTGAAATCAGTATTAAAGATACTGGCATAGGTATAAGTGAGTCTGATTTAAACCTTATCTTTGAACGTTTTTACCGTGTTGATAAATCTAGAAATCATAAAACAGGTGGTATTGGAGTAGGCCTTACGATCACTAAAGCTATTATTGAGGCTCATGGTGGTACAATAACTGCAACTAGCAAACTAGACGAAGGCACAGCGTTTACAATAATGATTCCTAATAGAAGCTGCTAGTACTATAAAAAGTATTATTGAGCTTTTTAAGTAACGTAATCACCCCATAAAAGTCTTTTTTACAAGCAGGGTTTGTCTTTAAGTTAAAGGTAAAACCTGCTTGTAAAATTGTTCACTCATAGAGTAACGCAGAATGTTTATATCTACTGTATTTATTTTAACCTAATCTTATTAATGACTAGGATATTCATGGTTCATCCACACCTTTAGAATGATCGCTTCTTTTTCCATCCTCAGAACCTCATAAACTATTGTATAGAATTTTACAAACATGCAAATATGTCTACAGTTATGACATTAATGTATTAGTTCATATACAAAATTAATTATAGTGTTAGTAGCCAGAAAATACCTTTCAATGATAAATAAGAACTTTAAAGGAGAAATACTAATATGAAAAAAGATAAATTAAATATATTAATGAAAAGATAGTAATAGGAGTAATAGTGCTTGTTATTCTCCTATGAATAGTGACTGGTGGGATAATGATAAGTAATATAATCATGTTAGATATAGAAAGTTCTTGGATAGGTTTTTGGGGAAGTTATTTTGGATCTATAATTAGTGGGCTTATTACTTTATATGTACTATTTGTTACTGTTCAACAAACTAGATATATACAATATGAAAATAAAATGGCTGATCAAAATAGAGGGATTACAGCAGTAATCATTAATTGTAATAAACGTATAAGATAATGAACAACTTAGCATTGGAACAACTCATGATGTAAAATCTGCCCATGAAAGTATACGCTCTATTCAACCTTTTAATGAATCAATAGCACAGAATGATAACTTAAATTTAAGTTATCATTCTGTGGGTTTAAAACTATTCATACGTAATTTCCTACTATTCGAACAATTTTTAACATTTTTGTACAAATTAATGTATAATTAGCAGAGTATTCTTGCAAGAATAAATTGTTTTATTTTTTATTGTTTAAGTATAATTATATATTAATTAAGGAGGAGTATAAAATGTTAAAAAAATCAAAGTATTTTATTCCTGTAGTTTTAATTGCAATATTATTGCCATTAGCAATTAATGCTCAGGTAAACAGTTCTGATGAATTACGTGAAAGTTCAGCTTTAACAAGGTATAAGAATAAGGAAGAGAAAGAAATTCAATCTGAACTTAAAAAACTCAGCAAAGAGCAAGTTATTGATGAGATTAATTCTATATCAAAAGAGGTGGATATAGAAAATAATACTAATGTAATTATTCCTTTTGCATTGAACTTGTTTGAAAGGAACGATGAATTTAGTGATGAAGAGATGGTTGAAATAGTAACTAATAACTCAAATGCTATAATAACCCAACAACTTATGATAGATTTATATACCCTAAGGAATGAAAATAAGTTTGCCAAAAATGATCTTAAACGCCTCCTCAAAGAAGATGTTAAAGATGAATTGAAATTAAGAATAATCACTAGGTCAAGCTTTGCTCCAACAGAGGTGCAGATATTAAAAGATTTTATAAAAGAAGATCAAGATGATTTGGCTTTTGCTAGCTTAAAAAGGTTAAGCCAAATAGATGTTAAAGATGGATATAAAATATCAAAAGATATTCTTTCTAATTATAAAAATCAATCACCAAAAAAAATATCAGCAGCACTGAAATCTACAGCAAAGTATTTTAGATCTGATAAATCTAAAAATTCTGAGCTTAAATCTGAGTTTATTAACGTTTGTTTAGATGTTATTAATACTACACAAGATGAGATTTTAAAAGATACTTCTATTTTTGCTCTTTCAGATTTAATGGATCAAGAAGCCATCACTAAAATTATTGATAATAGTGCTATTCATGAACAACTAAAAGTTTTTTCAGTAGATCAGAATGTTATAGTATTAAAAAATATTTTATTAAATAACCCTACTGAAGAAGAAATCAAGATTGTCGTGGAAGCTATGGAGATTTTACCTATTATAGATCTAGTTGAACCACTTGAAGAAGTAAAAAAGACTATTACTGATAAGAATTTAGAAAAAAGATGTGAAGATGTACTTGAAATCATGAGATTATATGGGCATAAAGAGAATTTAAAATGGCGTGGTTAAATTATAATATGAGGTGGAATATATGATGAAAATTAAACGGATTTTAAAAAAAATATTAACATTGACATTATTAAGTGTCATCCTGTGTACCAACCTATTTGCCCAGGGAAATCAAGGACTTGCAGTGTATAGAGATGGCGTATTTTTTGATACCAATTGGCATGCTGGTATAATGGATATGCCACATGCTACAGATTATCTGCCCGTATTACATCATCCTGGTGGAAATGGCGTGGTTAGATGGGCTAGTTGGGACTCTTTTATGGATGTAGGGAAGGGGAATACTTTCAAGGGCGTTTATGAGCCAAAATGGAAGTATCTTACCATAAGCGATAGAGACAAAGTTGTTGCATTTGGGAGAAAATTGAGAACAGAGAATATTGTGTATGACTTACTTTACCAAGTATATTATGATTATACAGCTACAGGAGCCTATATAGAGCCTGATGAAATAATTGGAATGAGATGCGACGGAGTTGTTGAATATCTCTATGAATGGTATTATTTTAGAGTATATGGAAGTGATCTTAATTGGGATGTAACAATAAGAGATGTTGGGACCCAACGTCACCATACCCTACCATTAATAACTCCAAAAACACAAGTGAATTATTTGAGATTAGTGAGTAGTTCTGTTCCTAACTAGAGTAGAAAAGGTTGGTTTAAAAATGAAAAAAGCAGAGTTTAAGTATACTGTTATAGTATTGATATTATCCATAGCATTTAGTATGATAAACTTTAATGAATACCTTAAAGGATCAATGCCAAATATATATAATGTAGTATGCTCAACAACTTTTATTATCATATGGTTTTTATTTGCTTTCTTTGCTAGTAGGCATAATATTGTTTGTTTTCTAAGGTTTTGCACTATATATTGGGGCATAGGAATCATATTGATTATCATTAGCAAATTAGCTGACTTATTTATTATCTTTGCTTTAACAGCTATTATTTTTGCGGGACCTACATATGGATTAAGATATTTTATAAGAATTCGATCAGATATCAAGCTTGTTATAATATGTATTATAATAACTTATTTATTTACTGTAGCGGGATACTTACTAGGAAAAATCACAAGAAGAACCATAGGTTGAAGTATTTGAACACACCTTTTATTAATACATTTTTTAAATTAGAAATACTTATTAAACAAAAAGAGGTTGATATCTATCAATCTCTTTTTGTTACTTATAGATAGTACATCAATTAACTAAAGGATATTTAACAAACCACTTTTTGTGAATATCCGCTCCACCTTCACTTTATCTTTCATAACTATGAGTAGGCACACTAAACTTGCCTACTCATAGTTATATAAACTTAAATCACTGAGTATCTACTATGCGTCATATTTCTACATGTCTCTGCACACATTAGACAGACATCAGCACACCTTTTGCAGTGGTCATCTTTAAACATGGCACACTCCTCGGCACACTTACTGCAAACCTTTTCACATAGCTCACAATGCTCTGTAGAAAATCTACCATTCATTGACATCATTGATACTGACATTTGACACATCGCCGCACATTCAATGAGTATGCTTACACAATCTTTCCTTGCATTAAGGTCAGCCTCATTTAAGCATGCACTAAAACATTCATAACACGCCTGTGCACACTTTGCACAAGCATCTATACAGGCTTGAAGCTGGTTAGTGTTATCCATTCCCATATTCATAATTGACTCTCCTTATATAGTTTGTTTTCAAGCGTATTATTTCTAGTTACATTATCTTACTATCTTATTTCTGACTCTACATTGTCCTTTAAGGCTTCAATAAGCGCGTCTACTTGAATGTCATGTTCTGCGCAAGCTTCTCCAATCTTTTCTAATTGCACCTCTGTCTCACTTAAATGATTGAGTCCAAAGCGATTAAGTACCTCAAGTGCATTTGGATAATTTCTAATGGCTTCACCAATGGTTATGTCCTTTGAAATTTTCATATTTGTAAACCTCCATTTGTATTATAATTCGCTATCTTATTTATTCATCATTAGTTTTCCCTTAATTCTAATTCTTATCCTTATCCTTTTTATACTAAAAGAGGCTATCTCAAACTAAAAAGTTTGAATAATAGCCTCTTTCTTGCTTTTTAAATACTTATTATCTCTTTAATTCCTGGGAAATATTTTCACCACAGTTATATAAATCGAAGTGCTTCAACAGGATCTAGTTTGGTCGCTTGGTAAGCCGGATAAAGACTAGCCATTAACCCAATCATAACTGATATGCCTATAGAAACAAGCAAAAGCCCAAACTGCCACGGTATTTGTATTTCGGAACCTGTAAATAGTGGCCCTGCATAACGTGCGATAAGCATGCCGACTATAAACCCAATCACACCACCTACAATACTTATAATAGTCCCTTCCATAATAATCATTTGCATAATATGTTTTTTTCGAAAACCTATGGCACGGAAAATACCTATTTCACGCGTTCTTTCTCTTACTGAACTTAACATAGTTAATCCTACTATAAACATTCCTACAAAAAGTACTAATAGAGATATTGCCATACCAAAACGTACTAACCTGGCAAGCATTTCATCTTGTCTAAGTGTTTCTTGGCGTAGACTTGTCACATGGGTCTCGGGCAGCTCCTCGCTTATTTGTGCCAGCAATATTTCTTCTGAGCCAGCAAAATAGTCAACTGCCATTTCAATAACAGTAATTTCATTAGAACGCCCAAGCAAACTTTGTGCATCTGAAAGATTCATAAACATTTGCTGATCTTGTACTGTTCCACTTTCTAATAAAGTGGCATAAATCCTAAGTTCCCTGCCCTCTATAGTTAGCGTGTCCCCTTTACCTATACTTAAGTTTTTCGCTAAAACAGAGCCAATTATAACCTCATCACCTAAAAGCTTTATCTGTTCTAAATCTTCACGGGTTAAATCAATAGCCACATAATCCATTTCTTTTTTTCCTGTGTTATCTACTCTTTTATTATCTAATACTTCATTACTTAGTGTTTCATTATCAGGTATTTCATTAGATAACGTTTCATCCGCCTCAGCTCCTATACGAAGCCATGGCTTTACCTTAAATTCTTCCTGCAAGTTTGCCCCAACTACCGTAATCTTTTGTCCATTTGTGAGCGTCCCCATACCAAGCAGTTTGGGTGCCATCACTCTAATCATATCTTTAGAAGGGAGTGTGTTTATTTTATCCAAATCTGCTGTAGTTAACTGGTTAACATCATACATTATTTCTGGAAGAGTAATACCTCCGTAAGAAAGTGTCAATCCATCAGAATCCGGTTTTATGACAACATTAACTCCAAATTCAGTCACTTGTTTTGTCATTTGCGTTTTCATAGTTTCTACTATACCGTAGACAGATACTATGGTTGCAATGCCTATAACGAGCCCCAAAAGGACAAATAGCATTTTAGCCTTACGTCTGTAAAGATTATTAAATACGATATGATAAAGTTGCATCTTATCCCTCCGTCTCTGGTAATAAAAGTCCATCTTTCATAGTAATCGTACGCTTCATGTAACGGGTATACTCGGGATTATGCGTTACCATAAGAATAGTTAAACCTTCTTCACCAAGCTTCTGAAAAAGCTCCATAATTTCATCTCCTGTTTTAGTATCAAGGCTACCCGTAGGCTCATCCGCTAAAATAAGAGGTGGCTCGTTAACAATAGCTCTTGCAATGGCCACTCTTTCTTGCTCCCCACCTGAGAGCTGATTGGGAAGCCGCTTCATTTTATTTTCTAAGCCAACGCGTGCAAGAACCTCTGCCGCCATATCACGTTTTTCTTTATTAGACCTTTTAGTCGTTGTTAAAGGAAGCATCACGTTTTCTTGTGCAGTCAAATAAGGAATAAGCTGAAACTGCTGAAAAACGAACCCAAGATATTCACGTCTAAAATCAGTACGCTGTTCTTGTGTGAGTTTATAAATATCAATGCCATCTATTTCTACAACTCCTGACGAAGGAGGCGTGAGTGCTCCGAGTATAGACAGCAGTGTGCTTTTGCCAGATCCTGAATGACCCATAACACTTACTGATTCACCCTTTGCAACATCTAAGCTTACTGAGCGTATTGCTTGAACCTTATCACCCATAGATTGATATGTTTTTGTTATATTTTTAAGTGAAATCATTATTTCAGACATCATTTACCTCCATCATTGTAATGTTACTTCATACTATAGATAGTTTCTTTATAGTAAGTATCCTAAGACTATATAAAACGAAGTGCTTCTGCTGGATCCATGCGCGCAGCCTTTAAGGCCGGATAAGTACTTCCTAATATTGCAAGTCCTACAGAAAGTAATATTGCTGGCAAAAGAAGTTCTAATCTTACAGGGATATCCCCTTGAATTTGTGCAAGGTACGGGCCTACATACTTTGCCAAAAGGCTACCTGATATAAATCCAACTAAACCACTAAAAATACTAATTATTCCAGCTTCTAAAAATATAATACTCATAATATGTGAACGTCTAAAACCAATTGCTCTAAAAATACCGATTTCTCTTGTTCTGTCATTTATAGAAGAAAGCATCGTCGTTAAAACCATGAGTGCTGCAATAAGTAGAACCATCCCTGAAAGTGCATAACCAAAAAGAGCAAACTGTTCAATAGTTTCTTCACGGAAAAGTGCCGCTTGTCTAAGTGCAATAGCACGGCCATTTGGTAAGGCTTCATCTAGTCCCATTACAATTTCTTCTATTGGACAATTGTTACAATATGCAGATACCTCAATCATAGACAATTCACCTGGTCTATTAAGCAAACTTTGAACAATACCTAGATTAGCATAAATTAAACCATCTTCTTCACTGCCTAACTCCTGTAGCACCCCAAACACTTTAAAAATCTGACCATTTATACTAACTTCTTCTCCTACATTAAGTTTGAGAGCCCGCGCCGCAGAAGCTCCAAGGATTAAACTATCCTCTGATATATCGAGTAGAGCCAAATCCCCTACTTTTTCACTTGCCTCCACGCCGTCTTGCAGTGCCAAAGTAAACCATCGTTTTTGTGTAAATTCTTGTTTTGTCTGGATTCCTACAATCAGAGACTTTTGATCGTTTACATTAACTGCTCCTATCAGTTTAGGTGATACAATATTGATGTATTCACTAACCGAAGACTCATAGATTTTAGGAACATCTTCTAATGTAAGATTCTGCACATCATAAGTTAAATCTGAAGACATAGCCATGGTTCCATTATCTATCTCTACGCCTTCGCTACGTGGAAGTATTACCGCATTTGCACCAAATTCATCTATTCTTTCACCTAAATCTATGCGCATAGCTTCTATAATATTTAGAAATGCAACAACGGTCGTCACGCCTATCACGAGTCCTAACATTAAGAATAGCATCTTAGCTTTTCGCCTTTTCAGGTTATTTAAAGCAATCTGAAAAATATTCATGATTTCTCTCCTATCTATCATTTCTATAACTTGTTTTATAGCTCATATACCTGCCCGTTAAAATAAGCCATCCTCATAACCAACTCATCACTCTTATAAATATGGATTTCCTGGTGACACCCAAAGTTCTCTACTACAGCTTTTAAGTTGTCAGAATCTACGCTCTCCCCAGTTTGTTCAAGATAGTATTCTAACCCGAGTTGACCGAGAGGATCAATATTATTAGGTGCTGCTGTATTTTCAGTATACGCTGCATAAGACTCAGATTCATCCTGACTAGACGGATTAAAATCAACACTTGAAGTAGGTGCTCCTACTCTCCCTGATGGTAAAAACTTATTGATAGCTAAGATAGCAATTAGAACAACCATAATAACGCCAACACGCCCAAACTTCATAACTAAAAACCTCCTTTTATAGTTTATACTTAAGATCTACTTCTCCAATTTAACACTTCATCTAACTCAATAGTTATCATATTATCTTCAACTTTTGGATTCATATTAACAGGTGGATACTCACCACAAGCCTTAGCTCCTGAGATAAATTGATGGTCTTCAACGTTATAAGTGGTGCGGCATGTATCACAAACGAGCGTCTCACCAGCTAGAGAGAATGTTCGACCACGGCAAGGCTCACACATACTGCTTCCTACAAACAGGCGTCCCGTTGGCGTGATATAAGCCATAAGCGGAACCAATAACTTCTCATCATTTTCTATTTCAAAAGAAATGATATTGTTTTCATCTACAACGCCCAGCGGAATTTTTATTTGGCCATTTTCTATAACTGGTTCCACTTTTGTCATAGAGATAAATTCTCCAACATACGAGCGTTCTGCCACAATAGAAGCACCAAAGTAATTCTCATCCTCTTTTTTATTAGATCCAAACATAAAAACTAAAGCCACAATCACCAAAAATACACTAAAAGCACCGATGACTAAGGATGATTTGCTTTTCTTGGGATTAGTAAACTGTTCTCTTTTATCAAGTATTTGTTTTGACATCTTTATACCTCCTAATTTCTTTATGACTTAATTATAGCTATAGTTTATGGAGGAACCGTGGAGAAAAAGATTTTATAAAACTGCTCCAAGCCTTCGAGTATAATCCTTTTTACCTGTGAATATATTAAATTCATATAGGCCAAAGAGGTGATGGTATTGACTACTAGATTTAAAAACTTAGTATTTGAAGGTGGAGGTGTCTGGGGAATAGCCTATATCGGTATGCTGGATTATATTTACCACCATGATATATTAGACTCTATAACAAGAGTGGCTGGTACTTCTGCTGGAGCTATATCCGCTTGTATCACAAGCTTTAATCTTTCCTTTGATGAAATGAAGACTATGGCTGACTCTCTAGATTATAGAAAGGTTACTGGAAAAGGTGAACTCCTTGGCCCTACAATTATCCCAAGGGCTATAAAGAGAAGCCTCAATAAACTATTTGGAGATATCGATAGTGTTTATCGTCTTATTAAGCAGTACGGGTGGTATTCCTCTGAATATTTCTACACATGGATGAAACTACAAATTGCTTCACAGTTTAATGCTTATAAAAAACTTCCCCCTTATACTTTTGCAGATTTTAAAGATCCTTCTCTTCATAAAGATGAACGGCCTTTCCGGGATCTTTGTATAATAGGAACAGACGTATCTAATCATATCTCTTGTGTTTTTTGTTATGAAAATACCCCACATATGGAGGTTGCTGAAGCTGTTAGAATTTCTATGTCAGTTCCTCTTTTGTTTGAAGCAATAGAAAATTCTAATATAGAAATGCGCCCAGATAATCTTTCTAACATCTTCTCTGACGGAGGTGTTATGTACAAATATCCAATCACCCTTTTTGACAGTGAGGATTTACCTTCTGACACCTTAGGAGGCATGTTTATAAGTGAACTTCCCCCACAGCCTATTAATAATCTTGTAGATTTTATCAGTAATGTTTTGGCATGCAGTTCAAAAATACAAGAACAGCTTTATCTTGCAAACGCTGAGGATCTATTGCGCAGTATTCGGATAAATACCAAAGAAGTATCTGCTATGAATTTTAATATCCTAACTGGTGACTTAACGTATAAATTTCTTTATCACCAAGGATATGTTGCAGCTCAAAAGTTCTTTGAGGGAATTATAGATCCTGATTTACCTATCTAAATATATGTTTTTAAAATATTTTTGGAAAATCACTATAAAAGAAGCTATGAATATTGGGCTGTCTTAGCCTTATAAATATTCATAGCTTCTTTGACTTTTATTATTAATCATAAACTCATGCATCATCGTGAATAACTTAAACTTAAAGATGTGAAATCTATAGATAGTACTTAAATTGAATACTAGCTCATATATTTGCCTTCTAACGATTCTAATAATTCTATATACTTTTTTTGTACGTTTTGTTCTTCCCTCTTTTTTTCAAATAGATCACATTCTTCATTGATTTTATCTAAAGTGCCACGTTCAAGTCCTTTTTCTGCAAAAGGATAAACAAGGCTATCTTCTTTATCAATATGTCTGTAAAGCAGATTGGCATAGGACACTGCATTGGCAATCACATCAATGAGTGCCTCATCATCACCTTCTTTTACTTTTAGCAGCGCTTCTTCAAGCTCTTTCATATGCAGTCTTCCCATATCATGCTCTACCAACATACCATGCCTTACAAGTTTTTCTGCTGCGCCGCCCATTTCATCCATCATTCTGTTAAAAAGCATTTTTTCTTCTTTACCATGATGATGATCATCTGCATAGCTTCTTACAAAGTCTATCATATTCGCAAAATCGTCATAGTTTATAGGACTTCCTTTCAAAACAGCATAACTTGCCTTTCTAATGACATTTAGCATTCTTTTAATATATTTGTGCTCTTCTACCATAAGTGAAATACCATTCATAGCCTTACCCCTTTCTGATAGATCTTAGTCCATCTGTGCTACGTATAAAGGAATAGCTCTCATCGATCTCTTTAATAAACCCTAAGATCCATGCATCTTGTAATAGATAGTAGTTATTAATATCGCCATCTATAGCATCCCAGTACGCTTTATGAAGACATCTGGTCGTTTGCCACGTAAATTCTGACTCCGAATCTAAAACAGTTTCATGTACCCGATCACAAGGCATCCCAGCTAGCATAAAATCAAAAACAAGTGTAAATAAGTCTTGCGGCTGGGTTATATCTGACTGAACCAGCTTTGCGGCCTTGATACCATTATTTTTATATAATTTGATAAGCTCTTCAATTTTAACATCATACTTATTCATGAGTTCTGTCACAACTGCTGCTATACGGTACTCTACACTTTGAATTCTTGATTGTAGCCATCCATGAATATTGCCATGATCTATAACTTCTTCAAGAAGTCTAGTATCAGGATGACCATATTTATCATAAATAGGTTGTTTAACCTCTTCGATAGGTATGCTTTTTGATGCTGCAAGCTCTACTATTTCTTCTAATAACGCTTCATGCCATAATACTTTATTATATAGCCAGTAATGTATTTTCCCTAAAAATGCGCTCATCTTGATTCTCCTTTCGACTATTGTACTGCTTTATATAATCAACCTTATGCCTTTATTATAGCTATAAATTCCAATTTAATACGTACCCATAGTTACAAATTTATTATTTTATAAACTTAAAGATGTGAAATCTATATTTATAGTAAAAACAGTTATTGACAAAGCCTCATATATATGTTAAATTAATTTTATAAAATATAATTTTACACAATTAGTTATTCGAGAGGAGTGTTTTTTATGACTATTTATGATTTCTCTGCAAATTCTATAGGTGGTAAGCCTATTGATTTTGATCAATATAAAGGTAAAGTACTTATTATCGCAAATACTGCAAGCAAGTGTGGCTTTACACCACAGTACGAAGACTTACAAAAACTCTATGAGCATTATAAAGAGGATGGCCTTGAAATCCTTGGATTTCCTTGTAATCAGTTTGAAGGACAAGAGCCTGGTGCTAACGAAGAAGTTCAAGCCTTTTGCTCAATGAATTACGGCGTTTCATTTCAACTGTTTGAAAAAATAGATGTACGTGATGAGAAAGCGCATCCTCTATTTAAATATTTAATAGAACAGGCTCCTTTTAAAGGGTTTGATTTAGACCATCCTATTGGCAAAATCCTTCAAAGCTTGCTTCAAGAAAAACATCCTAAATTTCTTATAGATGACTCTATTAAATGGAATTTTACAAAGTTTCTTGTAGATAAAGAAGGTCATATCTTTAGATATGAGCCAACCACCTCCCCTTTAGATATGGAAGAAGATATTAAAAGACTTCTTTACACAGTATAACCCCTTATAAAAACAAAAAAGAAAGACTCTCACCCTTGATTATTCAAGGATTAGAGTCTTTCCTTTTATTTAAAAACTAATTATAGCTGTTATCTCACATTAATTTCTTTATTCTCTCAGAAGGACCTGTTTCATACTCCTCTTTTAAGACTTTTTTAAGCCATTCATAGTGACTTAAAGCAGCCGTAGTATATCCAAATTCTTTATACATCTTTATCAGCTTATAATTAATCTTTTCATCAAAAGGAGCAAGTCTTGTTATAAACTGTAAAACATTAATAATATTCTGTGGAACGCCTTCAACATGATACGCTTTTAGCATCTCCTTTAAAGACATGATTAGGCATTCTCTTAGTTCTTGATCCTTTGCTATACTCCATATGTAACCTTGCTCTGTCAAAAAACCTTTTTCATATAATATACAGGCGTTTTCTATTGCATGATAAGTAGTTCTGTCATTTACTCTAAAATCAGCTAATGCCTTTTCCACCTGCAAATAATCACATGCTTCATTTTCAATAATCAGGCAATATCTGTTGCCGCTATAATCTAACTTAACGTTATTTCTAATAGATGAAAACAGATTTCTGATTTTACATACAGATGTTTGCAAAATCTGTAGTGCTTTTGTTGGTTCATATTCTGCCCATAGACTTTCAACAATCTTTTCCTTATGAATATATTTGCCATGGTGCATTAAAAGATAGGCAAAAACTTCTTCTGCCTTTGCTCTTTCCCATTTTACAGGAATAGCTCCAATAGAAACTTCTAGCTGATTAAAACATTTAATAGTTAATTTTGAAGATGTATGGGGTGACTTCAAGTTTATTTCATTCTTAATCTTTTCCACCATGCGATTGAAACGTTCCGTCTTAATAGGTTTTAAAATATAGTCTAATGCATTTAAGTCAAAGGCTTGAACGGCATATTGATTCCAACTTGTAATAAATACAATAATAATAGAAGGGTTACTCTCTAACAATTTTTCCGCAAGGGTAATCCCATCCATCTCTGGCAGTTCGATATCAATAAAGGCTATGTGAGGGCAGGTTAAAAACATTTCTTCCAATGCCTTTAATGGATTCTGATACTTCCCAACTATATCAATGAATCCAGTTTTTTCAATACGTTCACTTATTTCTTCAAGGTTGTACCACTCATCATCTATAACGATTGCTTTTATCATATGCAGCCCTCAACTTCATATTTATACCGCCACCTTTTTTATATATGACATTTTATGTACTTACTCTACCATAATTTATCTATCTGTTGCAATATTTTAGAAATAAAAAACACCCTATACTTATATGCAATACGATGTGCCAGCAGAGATTGTCACCGGATAATGAATAAGTTTTATCCACTAGTGCAAACTATACATATCATTTATAAAAAGAAGAGAGGATTATATCGTGCAAAAGGGCGCATTACCACCTACAAACCAAAGAGTTAGTCTACACACAAAACAAGAAATTAATAAGAAAATTCAAGAGGCAACGCAGAGAAATATTGAATATTATAAAAGTAAAAGTAATGAAGAAATTATAGCTAGAATTGAAAGTTTAGATAAAGAATGGGATATTGAAAGGGTTTTAGAAACTAATGCAGCGAGTATGATATTATTAAGCAGTTTCTTAAGTTTAGCTACCCGTAAAAAGCATT
This sequence comes from uncultured Clostridia bacterium, assembly GCA_937921505.1. Taxonomy (GTDB): domain Bacteria; phylum Bacillota; class Clostridia; order Lachnospirales; family Cellulosilyticaceae; genus FMMP01. The sequence continues at coordinate 15,844 of CAKZUB010000047.1, forward strand.
GGGTAATCTTTACAGGTGTTATCTCCGGTTTTTTGCTTCAGCATGCATTACAAGGCTGGTGTCCTCCATTACCTCTATTCCGTAGAATGGGCGTAAGAACTAGTCTAGAGATTAATGAGGAAAAGACCAATCTTAAGGCCTTAAATAATTATTCTATCTGATTTAGAGAACGTATTATATTTCACCATTGCTAGGCAACACAAAAGCCGCCGCATTCCTGCGACGGCTTTTGGTCTATTTATCATATTGTATGTCATCATGCTCTATCTACAGCAGCCAGCCATAGTCTTGACGTGTATCGATAACTGCATCCACATATACGGTCTTTTCTTTAATCTGGTAAACTAGCAGGTACCGTTTCTCTAGCAGGAGTTTCCTATATTTTCCCTGCGGGATCAGCGGATCCGTCAGCCATGGGCTCCGTTCTGGAAACTGTGTTAGGGTTGATGTACTCTCTTGAAAAGCAGCAATTAAGCGCGTGGCAGCTGATTCGCTGACCTGAGCCAGAAAACGTGCATGGGATACCAGCATTTGTGTGGCTTCATGGGAAATGAGCACGTCATACTGCCTACTTGCGTTGTCCATCCAGTACCTCCTGGATAGCCAGCTTCATTATGGCAGAAACCTCATCGGCAGAATGTCCAGTTTTTCCGCTCAGCCTTCCTTCCTCTGCAGCAATCAGGTTTTCCCTTAGCCTTAGCATACTCTCCCTTCTTGCGAAGGTTTCAATATCCATAACTACGAGATCACCCTGACCGTTTTTGGTCAGATAAACTGGTTCTTTGGACTGCTTACAAAGCTCCGAGATTTCATTATAATTTTTACGTATCGCCGCGGACGGTTTAATATTCATCATGCAAATCACCTCTCTTAGTAGCAATAAAACACTCTTATTATATGCTTATTATACTACCACTGTGATGATTTGTATATAGTCGCGACTATCGTTTGTATTGAATAGGGGGTCAACTAATGGCAGCATATAATTAGTACAAGTTAAAAGTAAAAATTCCCAAAATAAGATTGCTATATGTAATACAAAAAAATGCACCCCAAACGCTATGTATCGCATTGGGTGTGCATTTTTAAATATCATTCAATAATGCTTTATGCCACTTGCCATGTGGGTGGCACTTAGTCACTTAATAAACTATTTAGTCTAATAAGTACTGTCATCAGCTCTGCTCTTGTTAGGGCTTTTTGTGGTGACATGGTTGTTGCACTCATGCCGCTTATTAGGCCTACGCTTACGCAGTAGTCTATGGCTTCTTTATAAGGTGAATCTTCCATATCTGTAAAGGCTATTATTTCTCTTGTTGCTTCTAGCTTGCCTTTTGTTAATTCATAAAGTACCTGTGCCAGAAGCTCTCTTGTGATTGGTTGCTCGCCAAGCTCACTTATTGTTTTGAGTGTTTCTTCATTTAGCTTAGAAGCAGTGGATGCCATATTGCTAAATGCCCAGTGGTCTTTGTCCTTTATGTATTTTTCTACTGTACTTCTTGGAAGTGTGCTGGTTGTTATGTTATTTAGAAGTAGCACTCTATCTAGGAAAACCAAGATATCTACTGCTTTAAGCGGCGCACTTGGTGCAAAAGTACCATCTGGAAACCCTGCAACTAAGCCTAGTTCTGCTGCTTTTTTAATCGTATTGTTTGCCCAATGTGAAGAGGCTACGTCTTTAAATTCAGGGTTTTCTATTAGATTTAGGACTATCTGTGCACTAAGGGCTGACACATCAATGCCTAACGTTTTAAGGAGCTCTGGTTTTTGAACTATTGTTTTTAGCACTTCTTTTGTAAATTGATTGTTGGTTAGCTTCTGGAGCTGTTCTATGGTTAGACCTTGCGTCGCTGGAAGTGTATAGGGGAGGTATTCTTCTATGTTTTTGGCTGTTTCTTGTTTTTGGGTTGTAGTTAATCCTCCAATAGCCTCTTCTGCTTGCTTTATGGCTGCTGGACTAATGGGATCTGTGGTAGTTGTTGGTGTTGCTACCGATGAACCACCGCCGCCACTAGTACCACTATTACTTGAAGGCTGTTTAATAACTGTTACTGTAAATATTTTAGTACGATTAACGCCATTTTTAGTAATCGTAGCTGTCAATATAACTTGTGCATGTGTTCCTACCGGCCTTACGACTTCTCCTCTATCAGTAACGACTGAAGGATTATCAGAACTCCAAACAATCGTTGTTCCACTACTTCCCACTTCAAGCAACGTAATATTTTGTGTAATACTTGCTGCGGTATCAGTGCCTGCATATCCGATTGCAAGAGATGCATAATCAGTCTCAACACGCTCTGTATCTGTAAGAATATGTATTGGCATTATACTGTTTGATGGCTGCGACGGCATACTTGTGCCTGCTGAATTTGTTGCTGTTACGATAAAGGTATAAGCTGTTCCATTTGATAGTCCTGTTACTGTTATTGGACCGCTTGCTCCTGTTCCTGTAATTCCTCCTGGATTTGATGTAACCGTATATCCCATTATTGCTGCTCCTCCAGTAAACGCTGGTGGTGTAAAGCTTATAGTTGCCTGACCATTGCCTGCTGTTACTTCGCCAATTGTAGGTGCTCCTGGTACTACTGGATTAACTGTAAATTGTTGAGTGACATCAGTTGCTGGTAAATAAGAACCATCCCCCGGCTGGCTTGCTGTAATCGTTGCTGTTCCTACGCTTATAAACGTTAATACGCCACCGCTTGTAATGGTGCATACACTTGGCGTATCGCTTGTAAAGGTTACTGGATATCCACCTCCAGCTGAAGATGATGCTGTCAGTGTTGGTGTTGACCCAAAGTTCTGCGCCCCTGGATTATTAAAGGTAATTGTTTGTGAGGCTTTTGGTGTCACACTGCCGGAAGCTGCTGAAGCTGATCCTGTCCCTGCACTGTTTGTTGCTGTTACAGTAAATGTATAGGCTGTCCCATTTGATAGTCCTACTACTGTTATTGGACCGCTTGCTCCTGTTCCTGTAATTCCTCCTGGATTTGATGTAACCGTATATCCCATTATTGCTGCTCCTCCATTGAACACTGGTGGTGTAAAGCTTATAGTTGCCTGACCATTGCCCGCTGTTACTTCGCCAATTGTAGGTGCTCCTGGTACCTCAGCTGGAGTTGTAAAACTTACATCCTCACCATAAGTAGTCCCTCTAGCATTTGTCGCTTGCACTCTATAATGGTAGGTTGTCCCTGGCATAAGACCAGTGATAGAGGAAGAAGCTGGCGTTGCTGATGATGCATTAAGAGGACTTTGAACAGCAGTAACTGTACTCCCATAAGCCACACTTGTTCCATACTGAAAAATTACTGTAGTAGCATCTCCTTGTGCATTTACTTCACCATTTAGCGTGGCCCCTGTAGATGTAAGACTTGATGCTGTTACTGTTGTAGCCGCTGGTAGAGTTGGAATAATTTTTATATTGTGAATATTAAAGTCTTGAAAAACTGCGTAGTCATATGATGATAATACAACCTGCGTTACATTTTCTATAGGATTACTAGATAAATTTACTGGTGTTAAGTTATCACCATTCAGCCCTGGTATTACGAAGTTACCAGTTTGACTATTGGCATATGTTAAGTCAACTCGAACATCCCGTGATTTTGCCAATGCCTTAAATAAACTAATGTTAAACATATACCCCGTTTCGACACTCATGGTTAATTTAACACTGTTACCTCCTATTTCGTTAGCATAAACTCCGCCACCGTCATAAACGAGTCCATTAACACTATTTCCTCCTTGCACCGTAAATTCCTTTTCACCTACCACCCTAGTGATAGTTATTTTCGTATAATCCAAATCTGGGTCAACCTCAGAAAAAGACATGATTCCCGCTGTTTGTAACAACCCATTATAATTATCAATATATAGTGTATGTGTCTCAACTTTCCCTATTTTAACCTCTAAGTCCCAATCCCCACCTAACTGCTTAGCACCTGTATAATTGGATGATGCTGCAATATCTGCATTTGTGATTTCTGCCAATTTATTTATAAATCTTCCACCAGCTTCACCTTTTGCTACATTACACCCATAAATTAATAAATCGCCACCCTTTTTAAGTGTATTGCTGATGTTTTGAAGCTCTTTAGTATATTTTTGAAGTGTTTCAAAGGACAACTCTGCATTACCGAGTAAAATCTTTCCCTCAGATCCATGAGAGAAAATATGTATAGCGTCAATATGCTCCTTCTCCTGCAATACTTTTGCAATCTGCCAGATGCCATCGCTGTTACTGTCAATATAGAAAACTTCTGCATTTGTCCTTACCCCTTCTGCTAGCACCTGTGCATCTTCTAGTGCCAAATCAACAAAGGCGATTTCATAACGCCCAGATGCCGCAAATGCGTTTGGAGTAAAGAGATTAGTAACTAACAAGATAATACTTAGTATCACATTCCTTACAAGTACCAATCCCCTTCTCCTATTTACCTTTTTTTCCTTTGTACTATTTTTCATAAATACCCACCTTTCATTTTATAAGTTGCTAAAACCTAATAATATTTTGAAATAATCCTCTTTTTGTTCCTTTTAAAATTTTAACATACTCCTCTAACAAGATTCTAACAGAACAGTGGATCTATAGGTGCTCTTGATGCGGTATTGAAAAGCTTACTGCTGTCCCCTTGCCTTTTTCACTTTCTATCTTGAGCCTCTCATCATAATGCTTGATAAGCCTTTTATGGATATTCTGGATACCTATTCCCTGATTCTCGTTTTCTCCCATGACCAGCTCTTGACGTTTTTCTTCTGATAGGCCTACTCCGTCGTCTTTTATTTCAAAGTTGACTTTCCCATCTCCCTCAGTAATAATCAGCCATACATTGCCTCCATCAGCTTTTTTGAGTATGCCATGACGTATGGCATTTTCAACTAAGGGTTGAATAATTAGCCTCGGGATATTTACTTTGGGGATATTCTCACATAGAATATGAAAATTTAATCGCTCCCCAAACCTAGCCTTTTCAATAGCAACATAGGTATTGACCGTTTCAAGCTCCTGCTCTAATAACACCATAGGTGTGCTGCTGTCAAAATAACATCTCTGTGCAAGATATTCTCCTAGATTACCAATAAGCTCTTTTGCCTCATGGGGATTTCTTGTAATCATAGAACCAATAACACTTAGGGTATTGTTTAAAAAATGAGGGGTTATTTGTGCCTGTAAAAAGGATATCTCATGGGTTGCCGCTTGTTCAATTGCACTCTTGGCAATGGCTTCTAACATGCTTTGATTTTCTACAAATAGTGTAATATCTGTGATCGTAAGAATTCTTCCAATCTCAACAGTCTCCTCCATGAGTATGGGAGTGATTTGGGCTGCATAATGCCGCTCTTCCCCTTCTATTAATAAGCAATATTGAATACTAGAGGTTGCATGGGAAATCTCCTGCAGTTCTGAATGATGCTTTAAAAAGGAACTAAATGTATGCCTCTTAGAAAGCGCTTTAAGTTCTGGATAAATGGTTATAAAAGCTCTGTTGACATCGATAATGCAACCTGCTAAGTCAATGAGCATAATACCTTCTTTAGATTGCCGAAAGACCATTTCTGTTGCGATAGGAATAGTATCAAACATACTAAATTTAAAAATGCCAAATAGATATAATGTACCTGAAATAATACACACTACTGGGAAATAATCAATACCCAAGTAATTACTATTTGTCGCATTTAAATAGACAGCAACCCATGGGAATATAGAGGCAATAATCATAATGACATATCCATATCTATGAAGCTTGGGAGATCTTATCATCCCCCTAATATAAAAGATTATAGCTGTTATTCCCATAAGGGTTCCTGATATAACCATTAGCATGAAAAGGGGTTCTTTCTCAGAAAAAAGAACTGGAAAATAACCATTGCTTTCAAACCTATAGTTCGAAATATAGAGATGATGAAAAGGATTTGTGAAAAATATAAGTATGTATGCAATAGGATGACAAAGCCCTATGTATTTTGCTACTTTTAACTGTTTTTTCGTAGCTTTCGAATACTCTAAGCTCATCATCAGCCATAGATAATGCTGAATAGGAATAGGAATATGCTGAAGATTAAACCAAAACATAGCCTCCGCAAAATGGTCGGCATTAATTTCACCAATATATGCCATATTATACATTATTGCAGAAATTAATAGAAGGATGAAGTATTTGGCCCCTGGCACCGCTTGCCTTTTATAAGCATACTGAATAAGCAGGATGGCACAAGGAATTGATGCTAAAAGAATTAATGTGAAGATCAATCTGACTATATTCATAGACACTCACTCCAAATTTATATTTTAATATACTTATTTTACCATAGTTCTTTATCTATTAAAGTGTCTAAGACCTAATAAGAAGACTTACCTTCTATATCCTCATTCCACCTCCACTTTCTAGCGGCAAATAAAGCCGCCTCTGTACGATGTGTCAGGCCAAGCTTCCCAAGCAGACTACTGATATGTTTTTTGACTGTATTCTCCGCTACAAAAAGCTTCTCTGCAATCTGAGAATTTGTAAGCCCCTTGCCTAGCTCCACAAGCACTTCATATTCCCTCTCTGTGAGTACATCTTTCCAATTATACGCTCTCTCCCGCTTAGCTTGTTCCTCTACCCCAGCGTCATAAAATTTTCTTCCTCGGCTAATACACTTTAACCCATAAACAATATCCTCTACATTAGAATCCTTTAGCATATATCCCTCTATATATAATTCCTTTGCCTTTACGAAGTCTCCTCTTCTAGAAGAAGAAGTGAGTACTGCAAATTTCGTTAGTATATTCTCTTTATTAGCTCTAAGAATAAGCTCTAACCCATTCTCTTTATTCCCCAAGTTAATATCTAAAAGTGTAATATCCGGCCTTGAGATACGTAATACTTTCATAGCCTCGTCTATAGTAGCAGCTTCCTCAATTTTCTCAAAACAACCTTCAGTCTCTAAGCTGGCAATCAGACCTTTTCTTACAATATCGTGATCATCAACAATTAATAGTGTCATGCAATCCCTCTCTTATATACTCCTATCATTTTTATTTTTCTCTTTTATCTCTCATTCTCTTAAACTTTTCTGTAAATCCAAGTTTGTCGCACATATTTGTTCTATTTAAAATTATAACAGATCATTCTGACAGGATTCTTACAAAATAAAAAGAACTCCCCCATAATATAATGAGAGAGTTTCTTTTTATTTTAATAAGCTTTACCCCAATAAACCATCGTCTTAGCTGCTTTACCACAGCATATACATGTATCTGCTATTTGTTCTTGTTCAAATGGCATACAGCGAGAAGTAGCTCCTGTTTCTTCTTTTACTTTGAGCTCACAAGCCTCATCGCCACACCACATTGCTTTTACAAATCCAGGTGTTTCTTTTACTGTTTTTGCAAACTCATCCATAGTTGTTGCAGTGTAGGTATGTGCTTCTCTATGGGCTCTTGCCTTTTCTAACATTTCTTTTTGCATCTTTTCAAGAAGGTTTGATACTTCTTCTTCAATGTTATCTAAAGATACTATTGTTTTTTCTCCTGTATCACGTCTTGCAAGTACGGCTTGGTTTGCCTCAATATCCTTAGGTCCTATTTCTAAACGAACAGGTACACCTTTCATTTCGTGTTCACTGAATTTCCAACCTGGTGATTTGTCACTATCATCTACTTTGATTCTTGCTTGTTGTGATAGTCTCTCTTTAAGTTCAAACGCTTTATCAAGTACGCCTTCTTTATGTTGTGCCACAGGAATAATCATCACTTGAATAGGTGCAACTGCCGGTGGTACAACAAGACCACTGTTATCCCCATGTACCATAATAAGTGCTCCGATTAGGCGGGTTGTCATACCCCATGATGTTTGGTGTACATATTGTAACTGATTATTTTTATCTGTATATTGGATGTTAAAGGCTTTTGCAAAGCCATCTCCGAAGTTATGACTTGTGCCTGATTGCAATGCTTTACCATCATGCATCAGACTTTCGATAGTATAGGTTTGCTTTGCTCCTGCGAATTTTTCTTTTTCCGTCTTTTGACCTTTAACGACTGGGATAGCAAGAACATTTTCACAAAACTCAGCGTATACGTTAAGCATACGTACTGTTTCTTCTTCGGCTTCCTCTGCCGTTGCATGAGCAGTATGCCCTTCTTGCCATAAAAACTCTAGTGTACGAAGAAATGGACGTGTTGTTTTTTCCCAACGTACTACTGAACACCATTGATTGTACAGTTTTGGAAGGTCTCTATGAGATTCTATTTCTTTTGCATAATGATCACAAAATAATGTTTCAGATGTAGGTCTTACACAAAGTCTTTCTGCGAGCTTTTCATTTCCACCATGTGTGACCCATGCGACTTCTGGTGCAAAACCTTCTACGTGATCTTTTTCTCTTTGAAGTAAGCTCTCAGGTATAAACATTGGCATATAAACATTTACATGTCCTGTTTCTTTAAATCTCTTGTCTAACTGCTGCTGAATAAGTTCCCATATGGCATAGCCATGAGGTTTAATAATCATACACCCTCTTACACTTGCATAATCTACCAGTTCCGCTTTTTTTACAACGTCAGTATACCACTGCGCAAAGTCCTTATCCATATCAGTTATTTCTGATACAAACTTTTGTTTTCCTGCCATAATAGCCTCCTATTTATCTTTTTAATTTAAACAGCTAAAAATTTTCGCTGAAATTTTAAATGCTATAAGCTGCCCACCAGTTTATTAAAATAAATAAAGCCCCTATGTTTAATAACATAGGGGCCAAAATAATCGGCGGTACCACCCTGATTAATACAGTAAGCTTATCGCTACTTACTCTACTCTCTTAAGGTCTCTGTAACGGGAGAACCCGCTGTGCTTATGATTTTACACAGTGCTCAGAGATTTGGATAGTAACGCCTGCTTTTTATGGAAGTCTTTCAGCCGGTGAACTTCCTTTCTTTTAATCTAAAAGCTCCTGAACTTTACTAATTTCTCTTCATCGCCTATAGTTTATTTTATTTCTTATTATAGAATAATCAAATACGAATCTATTGTCAAGCTGCATACATTAATTCCCTATAACAAACAGATATTCTTAGTTACTATTCAGCCCTCAAAAAATTAACGACTGATACACCGGCTAAAATACAGCCGGTGTGCCTTCGAATATTTTGGTAATATTTTGGAATATATCCATGTTTTTTCGTTTACACGTTTCAACCACACTCATTATC
>CAKZUB010000048.1 GCA_937921505.1 uncultured Clostridia bacterium
AAAAGGGGACGGTTCTCCAATCTTGCTGTTTTAAAACAGCAAGATTGGAGAACCGTCCCCTTTTCTACGTCCTCTACGTTTTATTTCACGTACTAAATGTACGTGATTTTTTATGCAGCAAAATGAAAGATTTATCGACGAAAATCGAAAAAAATGTAAATATTTGCGTTTTATTTTTCTTATTATATGACTATTTATATGTGTATAATTCAATATACAGAATAAAATAAAGATTAAAGATATTTTTAGTAGAATGAAAAGTTATTATATAAAAAAATGAAAATATATTAAAACAAGTTTATATATAGAGAATAGTTTAATAAAATTTAATAATATAGTTTTTGGATGATTAAAATAAAGATAAGAAAGGTGATTTGCTTGAATAAACAATATAAATATGTTTTGTTGTTAGGTGAACTAGAAATAATACGTTTATCTTTAAATAGTTACTTTAATGAGAATAATCTTATGGAATATACAATTAAAAAGATAGAAAAATCGGAGTACGATAATAAATTACTAGCAAAAGAACAAGAGTGTTTAAATGTTTTTGTTTTAAATGCACTATTCTTTAAGAATATTTCAGAACTCAAAAGATTTGAACTCATTCCTGATAACAAATATATTCTTGTAGTAGATCAAATGAATTCTGAGTTTATTAAAACAGCTCAGATAAAAGGATTTGATGTGTTTTACATTAAATCATCCATAGATACCCTAGTATATAAGATAACCAATTCATACATACCCTATAGAGAAAATTTTAAATATAAGAATATAGAACAAGTACCCTTAGAGGAAAGGGGGAAGATTATTACAATCTATTCCCCAAAAGGAGGGACGGGAAAAACGACTTTAGGTATTAATATGGCCATGCAATATGTACAAAAAGGATTAAAAACGCTCGTTGTAGATTTTTCTCAGTATTCTTTTATAGCCTCTGTCTTTGACAAAACAAGTAAAACAGCAGGTTTATCAAGTGTCCTTACTGAAATTGAAAAAGAGCATGAAAATGGAAAAGAGTTAAATATAAAGGCTTTACTGGTTGAACATATAAAACGGTATGAAATAGATAAAATGAATCTGGATATTTTATCAGGAGCACAGCCTTTAAAAATTGATAAAGTTAGTGCAGACATAATAAGGCAGATCATAAGGGTGCTAAGACAACTTGAGTATGATGTTATAATCATTGATACATCTTCTGAGCTATGTATACGTAATATTATAGCTTTTGAGTTAAGTGATTCGATACTTCTTATCTCAAATCCAGATGTGTTTTCTGGCCTGGCGCTTATACAGGTTAAAGAAATATTAAACACACTTGGTTTAGTTAATAAATGTAAGCTGATAATTAATAACTATGAGGAGGCGTTGGAGTTTTCTTATTTAGATTTAGAATCAGAACTACAAATACCAATAATTGCAGTCATTCCCAATAATAATGAAATTCAATATTGTAGCAATGTTGGGAAGCCCATTGGATTTAATAAAAAGAATAAAATAAATACTCACTTTAGAAAAGCTGCGCATGCTTTTGTTCCTATTTTTAGTGAAAACGAAATTAAAAATAAACCATTTATATTCTTTTAAAGGTGGGTAACGAGATGAATGTTGAAGATTACATCAAGAAGAATAAGCAGTCATACTTAGAAAAAGATAATTATAATACTGGCCTACTCAGCACAAATGCGAATTTTGAGAAAAATGCAGAAAAAACAAAACTCATACAAGCTATTAAAGATAGAATAAGCGACGAAAGAAAAATAGATGTAACGGACAGTGTAGAGTCAAAGAAAATTTTAAGAGCAACGATAGAGAAGTATATTGAAGAAGAAAGTGAAAAAAATTATAGTACCCTCATGTTAGGCGCTTATGAGAAAACTGAACTCACAGAAATGTTATTTCAAAATATGGTAGGGTATGGTGTCATTGATCAATTTATTAATGATACAGATATAAGTGAAATAATGATCAATGGACCAGAAGTGATTTTTATTGAGAAAAATGGAAAGTTACAAGAGGCAGTAGATAAAAGAGGGAACCCTGTAAAGTTTGCATCAGGAGAGGAACTAAAAAATATAATTGATAAAATTATTTCGCCTCTTAATAGAAAGGTTGATGAAAGTGATCCAATTGTAGACGGAAGATTGCCCAATGGTTCACGTGTCAATATAGTCCTTGGTCCTATTGCACTGGATGGTTCGGCTGTTACAATTAGAAAGTTTCCGGAAAATCCCTATACGATGAAGCAACTTGCGGAGTTTGGTTCTTTGTCAGAAGAAGTCAGTTTTCTTTTAGAAAAAATGGTAAAAGCAAAATATAACATAATAGTTTCGGGAGGAACGGGTACTGGGAAGACAACCTTTCTTAATGCGTTAAGCATGTTTATACCACCTGAAGAACGTGTTGTTACAGTTGAGGACGCAGCGGAGCTTAACTTTTCTCAAATTAAAAACATCGTAAGGCTTGAAACAAGACCCGCAAATTTAGAAAACAAAGGGATGATTACCATAAGGGATCTTGTAAGAACTGCGCTAAGAATGCGGCCCGATAGAATTATAGTAGGAGAAGTAAGAACCGGCGAAGCTTTAGATATGCTTCAAGCTATGAATACAGGGCATGATGGTTCCTTATCAACAATTCATGCAAATTCTGCAAAAGATGTACTTATGAGACTTGAAACAATGGTACTCATGTCTGGCATGCAGCTGCCCGTTGTTTCAATAAGGCAGCAAATTGCTTCAGCTATAGATTTTATCATACATATAGGCAGGTTAAGAGACAGAAGCAGAAAAGTAATTACGATAACAGAAGTAGTGGGTATACAGGAGACAGAAGTTATTACACGAAACATCTATGAATTTGAAGAAATAGGAATTAATAAAGAAAAAGATGGTATTAAAATTATAGGAAAGTTTGCAATAAAAGAAAAGGAAATTACTAAATCCAATAAGTTTATATCAGCCGGAATGGAAAATTACAAAGATTTTTTAAAAGAGGATAGATAAAAATGTTGAGCAGCGTATTATTCATATTTAGTGCAGTATTTATTTTTACGATAACAGCAATGGATTTAATTTTTGGCAAAGTATCTAATAGTATTTATTTTAAAAAACCTTTAGTTAAAGGCAAAGCCGGAAGGCGAAACAAGAAAAATAAGTCATTTGAATATATGGAATTAAAATCAGCGTACTATATAAAAAATACATTATTTTCAGGGATAATCATTTTTACCTGTATGTATTTGTTTTTAAGAAGCCTTCCCTTTGCGCTTCTAGCTAGTATGGGTGGTTTGTTTTATCCATTTATCAAGTATAAAAACACATTAGATAAAAGAATAAATATCATGAATATGCAACTAAGGGAAGCTATGCATTCTATTTCAAACTCATTAAAAGCTGGGAATTCGCTTCAAACAGCTATAGAAAATTCTATTGGAGATTTAAAAATAACCTTGACGTCTTATAAAGTCAAGCCTATTTTGGATGAAATGGAGCTCATTATATATGATATTCAACTCGGTAAATCTTTAGATGAAGCTTTAATTAGTTTTAAAAATAGAGTACAGCTAGAAGATGTAGACACCTTTGTAACGGCAGCAATCATCACCAGAGAAAAGGGTGGAAACTTAACAGAAGTAATGAAAAATGTGGCTTCTGCAATAACTGATAAGCTAGAGATCAAACGAGAAATACTCATGCTGACTGCGTCTAAAAGGAGTGAAGCTAAATTACTGACCTTTATGCCGATTGCAATGGTTTCAATTTTATCAGTTTTAGCTCCTTCATATATGGAGCCAATGTATACAACACCTTTAGGGAAGTTTTTAATGCTCATTGGCGTCAGCTTGATTTGTGCCAACTATATAGTAGGTCAAAAGATTATAGACATTGATATTTAAAGGGGGGGGGGAGCATGGAAATAGGCATTGCGATAGTTATTGCCACTAGCATTTTTTTGATTTTATTACCTAAGCGTATTTTTAGAGGTAAGAACTTATTTAAAAGACTTATTATAAATCATACAGCTATGCATACATTAAACCATTTAGAAAATCAAAGTTTTAAAAAGTTACTCTCAATGGCTAGAAAAGTATCTCCACTAGTTTCTTTTAATCTACTGCCATCAAATAATGAAAAGATTAAAATCAACCTATTATTGTCCGGGATTGATAAAAGTATTTCTACTGAGGACATCATTGCTTTAAAGAAATTTTCTTCTCTAGTTTGTTTAGGTTTCTTTATGTTGCTTTTTGTTATAGATCCTAGCACTTCTATGTTTTTAGTTGTAGGTGTCGTTGCGGTTATAGGCTATTATATACCAGATAATATGCTATATGGGCGAGCAAAAAAAAGGCAATGGAATATTCAAAAAGAATTACCAGCTACACTTACGACATTAGCAATCATTACTGATGCAGGATTAAATCTTTTTCAAGCAATGGAAAGATTGTCACAGGAAAATTCTAATGAACTTTCTAAAGAACTAAAGTTAACGGTTGATGATATTAAAATTGGGATGTCACAAAAGGAAGCTTTTGAACGTTTTGCGCAAAGGTGCTCAATTGAGGAAGTACACTATTTTATCTCGGCTGTTTTACAAGGACTTCAAAAAGGAAGTAGTGGATTAACCCAAATTATAAGACAACAAGCAGAAGAGAGTTGGGATAAAAGAAAGAAGAAAGCAAAAGAACTTGCCGGAAGAGCATCGATTAAGCTGTTTTTGCCATTACTACTCATGGTGTTTCCAGCCTTTATGATCTTTCTAATGGGCCCTATGATCTTTTCACTATCAGCGTTTTTTAAGTAATAGGGAGGAGCTAGGCAGAGAAGTTATGAAAAGATTAATAAGACTATTTTTAAAGGATGAAAGAGGCTTTGCGGCTTTACTATTTGCAATTATGATGCCAATTCTAATAGCTCTTGCAGGACTTCTGATAGATGGCGGATTAGTGATGTATAGTAAGGCGAAGCTAGAAGCGGCATCAGAAGCAGCAGCATTATCAACTATAGCAGCCTATGATGAAGAAATATGGGAAGACTATGGTGTGGTTGTAATCGATGAGTATACTGCGACACTTTATGCACAGTACTATTTAGCATTAAATTTACCAGAAGCTTATATTGTCTTTTGTGAAGTAGACTTTATAAATCCATCAAAGGTAACATTAATTACCGAGATCCCAGTCGAAATGGTTTTTGCAAAAGCATTTGGTATTAATGAAAGAAAAATACGTACACAGGTTATTAGCCATGGAAAGTAGGGATTCAATGCTGATTAACACAACAAGTAATGTTGTGCTTGCTCAGAGAGTTGAGGTAGCAGATCATTTTCTAAGCAGGCTTAAAGGTCTAATGCTAAAAGATAAAATAGACAAAGACTATGCACTTATATTAGCACCATGTAGCAGCATACATACCTTCTTTATGAAATTCAATATAGATGTTTTGTTTGTTGATCAAGAGAAGACTGTACTAAGTATATATAGCAACTTAGGTAGAGGACAAGTCATTAAACCTTTGAAGAATTGCCAATATGTAATAGAGATGAGAGCACAAAACATACACAAAAAAGTCCAAATTAGAGATAAAATTAACTGGTGAGCACCTAGTATGAGGTGTAATGCTATTAAAATAGAGTTTTAAATTAAATTTCAAACATATAAAAGGGGGATTTTCAAATGAATTTTTTAAAAAGGTTATATAGTGAAGAAGATGGACAGGCACTTACTGAATATGGTTTAGTTTTAGCCATAGTCGTAATCGCGGTAATCGTTATTTTAGGTCTTTTAAAGGATAAGATCGTTGCGATGTTCCAAAAGGTAGTTGATGCCTTAAGCATATAACGCCGGGTATGAAAGGGAAATTATTTTTTTCGGTCTTATTATGTGTTTTTTCAGCTTTATGTATTTTTACAGATTTAAGATCTCGAAAGATACCCAATAAATTTACAATTACTTTTGCTGCGATAGGTATAGTAGGTAATATCTATTATTATAGTTTTTGGGGCCTTTTAAATTCTATTTTAGGGCTGATAGCCGCGCTAGTTATCTTAATCATTCCCTATTTATCAAAAGGAATATTTGCTGGGGATGTGAAAATGTTAATGGCAATAGGGGCTATGATGGGAGTCTATTTTGTTATTGGGACATCTATGTACATGGCTATATTAGGGGGCGCTTTTGCTCTTATTATTATGATAAGAAAGAAGAGGCTTCAGTATTACTTAAGAAGAATTAATTTTTATTTTTTAAAGCTTATGTTACTTAACACATTAGATGTTTGGGAAGACGATTCTGAGAATCTAAGTAAGTTGTATATGCCCTATTCGCTAGCTATAGGAATAGGTGCACTATGTTTTCTTAGATTTCATATGTTTTAGAAGGAGTGTATTGATTATGAAAAAGATTTTTACAATGAGCGTTTTACTTATAGGTGTTTTACTCATGTGTACCGCATGTACAGAGGGAATACAAGATTCAAAGGCTGATAAAATGAGTGAGTATTATTATAAACAAATTACACCTTTACAAGTTGAAGAGAACTTAAATGATGTTGGCACTAGAATGGCTAAACTGCAAGAAAATATTGCAAATGAGCCACCACAAGAAGAGGCGCAGTGGGAAGTGATACAAGAGGAGATTTTAACGGCTATTAATGATATGAAAGCTAAAAAAGAAGAGTTAGTTAACCTTGAAATAGTTGATGAAGATGTAAAAGCAACGCATCAATATCTTGTTGATGCCTATGCAAAGCTTATAGCAGGGTACGAGATACTTATGCCTACAATTAAAGAACAAGATGAAGCTCAAGCACAAAAGGCTCAGGAAGAACTGATACAAGCAGGAGAATTTATTAAAGTATGGCAAGAACAAATTAATGAGTAGTAGAGAGGCGGGAGTATTTTGGATATATTTATTATTATTTCTTTCCTAACATTTACAGGTTCAGCTATTACTTTTTTAATTTTTAAGGCATTGAAGAAGAAAACAAATATCTTAAATAAAGTTGTGTTTATTACTTATACACTCTTTATTGCAATAACTGCGTTTTCAGACAGGACACTATTTGAGGCTATGAACTCAATACTTGTAATGGAGATTACTTACATTTTAATTTTACTTATTATCTTTGGTCTGAAAAATGATCCTAAATTATTTAAGTGGTTAATTGCGTTTCAAGTTTTAAATGTATTATATGCTTTGAATTATATACTTTTAAATACCAAGGTGAGTGGGTTTTTAGATAGCTTGAGTGAAGGTGTTATGGGACCTGTTTTAGTTATATATTTTTTAAGCATTGTACTACTAGTCAAGAAAAATCATCAAGTCAACATTTTGATTAAAACATTGCTGGTTTATTATATTGTTTTCAGCCTAGCATTTTCCTTATCATCACCTTTAGAACTAATTACAGTATTATCATCCTTAGGTCTTATACTATTCGTTGGAGCTATATTCGCACTGATACTATATGCTATTTATAAAAAAATCTATAAAACAAATAGCAGTAAAAAGGATAAGGGTGATTTTAACAATGAAGAGGGTTAGTTTTTTAAAAAGACAGGAAGGACAGGCAGCGGCTGAGATGGCGCTTGTTCTTCCTGTCTTTTTGTTAATTATTATGGCTATTATTACTTTTGGGATGATAATTTATGTGAAAACGCTTGTAGTTATTTCCGCAAGCCAAGCTGCTAAGGTTGGAGCGTATCTCTACTTAGATGATACGTTGACAGATGAAGAAAAAAATTTAATGATCCGATCGACAGCCAATACGTTATTAAGTAATGGTATTAGTGGTATAGATAGAACAGTAACTATTATAACTGATGGCAGTACTGAGATTACAGTTATAGTTTTATATAATTATAAACTCATATTACCGCTACTTGGAGATATACTCGGCGCTAGAAGTGTCATACCATTGCAATATTCATGTACCTATATGATTCAGTAAAAGGGGTGATAAAGAATGTATAAAAATACAAAGATAAGAATAATTATTGCTGCGATTATGGCTCTAATAGGAGGGCTTTTTGCCTATAATTTTTTAAAAGAGGCCAATCAAAAAGTATTGATTGTAGTAGCAGCTATAGATATACCATCAAGAACACAAATTAGGCAAGAACACCTAAGGGCAGTCTACATTAATAAAGATGATAAGGGGCTATTTTTCCCGCATACCATTTCAAATACAGAAGAAGTGATAGGAGCTATCACTAAGTATGATATTAAAGTAAATAAGCCTATTCAGAAAACACCAGAAATGCTTGTTTATGATGAGGAAATGGCCTTAGCTTTAAACTACAAAGGGGGAGTAGATAATGCTTACTTTATCCCGGAAGATAAAAGAGTTATTGCGATAGAGGTAGACGCATCAGGCGCTGTCAATTACAAACTAAATAGAGGAGATTTTGTAGACTTAATCTTTACTTCGATAGATGAGGGAAAAGGGGGTTACTTTTCTACTATACTTACTGAACATATTCCTATATTTGATATAGAACCTATGAAATCTGATGCAGCAAACAGCCTAGAAAAGAAACAAAAGATTCTGCTCTTAGCTACACCAGAAGAATGCATCAAGATAGCGGTTGCAAAGAGAAACGGTATTATTGATCTGATGCTTAATCCACTTAGCGGTGAAATAGGGAACAATGAAGCCATACACTTAATGGAGTTCTCAGTTAAGGAACCTACTCCAAAATCAGAGATGATAAAAGGGCTGGAAGAATTTATACAGCAGCAAGATATTTCAGAAGAAAACAAGCAGGGCTTATTGGCTGATTTAGAAAAAGAGAAAACTAAAGAAACAATCAAAAGATCAATAGAAGCAGGGGATCTTTCAGAAGAAATGAAAAATGAACTTCTAAAGATATTAGATAAGTAGTCCTAAGTGGTAAGGGTTTTATTAAATCTCATTATGCGTTATTACCTTGATATAGAGGAAGGAGGGGAGCGGACTATATTAAGATAATATAAATAGATTTAAAATCAGAAAGGGGAAAATCATGAATAAAGTTAGAATTAGAAGATTTATCAGCTTGATGCTTACAATTATTTACATGGCTGTTACAGTTCTGCCAGCGCAGGATGTATATGCCAAGACAGCAAGTAAGTCATCAAGTAGCAGTAGCAGCAGCAGTAAGTCATCAAGTAGCAGTAGTAGTAGCAGTAAACCATCAAGTAGCAATCAATCAAGTAGTAAAAACAATGTAAGTAATAAGAGCAGTAACTATACACCAAGCAGTAGTTCCGTTAAAACGGGTACATACACAAGCACTTCAAAAACAACCAGTACAAGTACTTCAAAAACAACCAGTATCAGTACGAATACTAAAAGCACCACTTCTAATGTTAAGCCCGCATCAAGCAATCCATTTACAAGCATTGCAAACAAGGTGAAAAGCACTGTTACAAATGTTAGTAAGAGTATTGCTAGTAACGTAACCAAGGCAACAAGCGCAGTTAAAAGTGCTGTATCAACAACTGCTAAGACTGTACAATCAGTAGTAAGTAATGTCAAAACAGGAATAAATAACGTAAAGACAGTTATAAAGAACAATACACCAAGTGTACTTAAAAGTATTGCAAGTAAAGCGATAGCAACTACAAGCAAGGCTATAAGTAACATAAAGACTGCTGTTAAAACTGTAGCAGATAATACAAAAAGGGCAATTACAAGTTTCCCAAAAACTGTAGCAGCAGCAATCAATACAGGAACATCAAAGTTAAAACAAGTAGTTAGTTTAGCCAAAGATAAAGTCTCAACTGGCTTAAAAGTAATAAGTTCACAAGTTAATAAAGTGGTATCAAATGCTACAGTCGCCATTAACAATTCGGTGCAGAAAGTAAAAGATGTTACGACCAGAGTCTCCACTTTATTCCGGAACACTGCAAGTGCAATATCAAATGGTACCAACAACCTTGTAAAAGCAGCAAGTAATGGTATTAAAAGTGCAGCAGTATCTCTAGGTCAAGGGGTAGCAAATGCCGCAGGATCTATATGGAATGGCGCAGTTAAAGGATTTAATGCAACTGTAAAGGCACTAGACAGCAGAGCAGGACGTGCAGTACTAGGAACATTACAAACTGTTGGAGGCGCCATACAAATAGGAGTAGGAGCCAGCTTGTGTGCAACGGGAGTAGGTGCTATAATAGGAGCACCATTAATGCTTCACGGAGCAGCAGATGTTGTACAAGGAGCAGGCAACACGTTCTATGCAGCAATTAACAGTAAGAAGACTATGACAAACTTCATGGAAGAAGCTTATAAGTATGCAGGAAGAGGAATAGGCGGACTTATAGGAGGCAAAGAAGGCGCAGCTATGGGTGAAAAGATAGCTGGAGGCGTATTCTTTGTTGCAGATATAGGTATGGGCTTAGTAAGTGGTAAAGCTGTATTAAATGTAGCTAAGGGAGCAAAAGGAACAAGCTTTATCAATGGCACCAAGAAGGTTTTAACATCTTATGGAGATGAGATGCTAAAAGGAGCTAAAGGGGTATATAAAGCAGTTAAGGAGATCCCAGCCGCAGCGAAAAAGGTTGTAAAAGTTGTGCCTGAAGCATTTAGCGCAGTAAGTAAGAAGCTTGTAAG
>CAKZUB010000049.1 GCA_937921505.1 uncultured Clostridia bacterium
CTGGACTGATGGATTTTCTGAATTCACTTGGAAAACCGAAATAATTATGTGAAGAGAACCTTGTTAATCTAACCTGGGAACCCTTATAAATAAAGGTTTCCCAGATTAAGTCTTTACATAATGTTTTGCTTGTCATAATAAACCTTATGTAAAGCTTTACATAAAATTTATACACATGTAGATGAAAGTCAATTACAAGCTGCTGTAAATTCCAATCCTTTAGCCATGATGTTCAGCTGAACATCATGGCTTTCTAAACATAATGAGAAGCAGGGCATTATCCATGATCCCAATATTCTATTGGAAATCTTACTAGCGATTTATCTTTTACAGTATCCGGAATAGCTAGTACAAATAGTTTTTTTGCTCGCGTTGCTGCAACATAAAATGTTCTTATCTCTTCAGTATCAACTTCTTTTTGATTAATCATATTGCTTGTCAACTTACCGTTTGTACTAATTATTAGCATCACAGCATCAAAAGTACATCCCTTAACTGCATGTATGGTTGCACTCAGATAATCTTTTTTATAAGTGTCAGCAAAAAAAACTTCTATTGGCTGTTCTAAGAAATCTTTTAAATTATTGTCCCGTACTCTACTCTTTATTCTTATCTCTACTTCATTCTTGCACTTGATATTATTATCTAAAATAAACTTATCAACCACGCTATTTATTGCTAATTTCCAACTTTTAAGAGAAAGTGTGGAATCTGGCAAAAGTGTAGATAATTTAAACACTAAATGATTCCACTCCTTAATACTATATGTTCTTTGAACCTCTCTAAAGTCAATAACATTAGCTTGATTGTCAAAAATAATGTAGTATAAAATTTTTTCTATTAATGATACAGTTTTTTCAACATTTTGTATGCCTTTATAAAATGTCGCCTGTGCAAACAGTAGAGTTATTGAAGTTTGCCACAGTTCATTTATTTTCGAATAGTCCCTACCAGTTAATCCAGAACGACCACGTACCAATACCGCTACTTTTTCAGGTGAAATAGTTATACTTTTTTTCTTGCATAAATCAAGATAATTTTGAATTAAAATATCTTGATTACCTTTATTGTATTTCATAATTATAGGTTTTATTGAACTATCTTTTGTTTCACCTCTAGCAATTGACATATCGGATAATGATGAGAAGATTTTAGTAGCATTACAAATATGTTGAGAACAACGAAAATTTTCATTAAGCTCTTTGGGATTCCAGTTTTTGCTATTATACATATTTAAAAATACAGATGGGTCGGCATCTCTCCATTCATATATAGCTTGATCCGGATCTCCGATAAGCATTGCATTTTTTACTCCATTATCAAAGAGTAAATTCAGGAGTTTCATCTGCTCTTCTGATGTATCTTGTGCTTCATCCACAACAAAATAAGGGAACCTTTTGATAATTAACTTCCGTATATTGGGATGTTTTTGAAGTATATCAATTGATACTATAAGTGCTTCTTTATAAGTTACATACCCCTTAGAATATGTGCTAACTTTAAACTTCACACAAGGTTTATTCTTTATAAATGGACAATTGTTAAAGTTTTTTTTATTATCATATACACTATTCTCAGTATCTATATAAAAATTCTTAGGATCACAACCGTTGTTGTAACACTCCTTTTTCCAAAATACCTTGGAATAACGTTCAACAAAATCATCCTCAATAATTGAAGGCCGGCTTGTACATTTCATTACAGCTTGTCCAAAAGGCATAAAAATATGTTGAGAAATAAAAGCATCTAAAGTTCCAATAAAGTGTGGATAAGGTAATGTTTTAAGCTCAGATATTTCTTGAATTTTTGTGTCTAGTTCACGCTTTGCCACATTTGTAAACGAAAGAATTGCCATGCCTTTGTTTTTATCCTCCCACAATTTAAAATCATGGACAACTTTATGGGCTACAACAAATGTTTTACCACTCCCCGGACATGCTTTTAGTATATTTTTCCCTTGTAAGCTAATGATCTCTTCTTGGGAATCAGTTAATTGCTCAAACATTTTTTACCCCCTTACTTTATAATAGTGTCAATGGCCTCATTTATATATTTAGGAACTTTAAATTTCACATCAGTTCTTTCACCACTGGTAATCTTACTTATTTCATTTGCCAAACGTTGTGCAAAGATACCCTTACAATCTTGAATTGCAATCCATATTCTTAATGCTATCATTTCCATTGTTTCATATTTTTGTTCTGGTTGAATATCTTCATCAATAGGCTTAACCTTATCTCGGATGTCTTTAGCAATTGTGGGATGTTCTTTACCCAACACCTCTAAAAGCAATGTTATATTTTCTTCAATCAAAGCCAGCTCATATTCTAAGGTTTTTTCAGCCAACTTAACACAAATATTGTCTTGATTAAAAGTTAATAGATTTTGTGCTCTATATGATATTGAACCCTTATCAAGTTTATTTTTCAGTGTCTCTATGTTCATATTGCGATAGACTTTTTCGGTTTTTGTGATACGATAGAGATCATCGCTATTTGTACATCTATCATTATCTGATACAATAGCGCAAGGAATATTGATGTAACTTTTATCCTTATTCTTTTGAAACAGTTTAGCAAATGGTTCAAATGCAACACCATTAATATTTACAATCTCTACAGAATACTTATCAAGAGGCTTTCCAATTAAATTAGCAAATTCATTTAATAAAATAGCTTCACTTATGCCTTCAACAAATAATACCCTTCTCGCAAAAAACATCTGACATTTAGTCACATCAAGATATCTCTTTAAATCTAATTTCTCGGTATCTTTTAATGCAGTATCTTTTATAGACACAATGGTATTACTATCTTGTTTTGAATTTAGTATATGCACACTATTAATATCCGCTTTGGCCACTAATGTTGGCGAGTGTGATGTTATAAAAAGTTGAATATTTGAATTCTTATTGGCTTTTTTGAAAAAGCTAAAAAGCAAATCTAGTAATTGAGGATGAAGATGTGCTTCTGGCTCTTCAACTAAAAGTATTGAAATCTCCTCATCAATAGGTTTTTCTTGTAAATCTCCTAAAGAAGTGGCCATATGTAAAATGTTGTTATATCCTAATCCATTTTGATTTATAGTGATATTTTGATTTTTAACTAACAATAACAACTTACTATAGAGTTTATTTAATCCTTCATATTTCAGAATATTATCTAAATATATTTCCAAGTGTTTCTTATCCGGCAAGGGAGAAGCAATCTTTTTATTTTTAATATCTTCTTTCGTCAATCCTACTTCTTTTAATACAGCTAGCATATCTTTTTTCGATATTCTTAGTAATCTACTATTAACATAATCTATTCGTATTAAGGATGCGATGGATTCAAATGTTGGCTCTACCAAAGAAACTTGAACTTTTTCTTGTAATTCGTCTTTTTCTATATTAAATAAGTTTTTATTTATTATAGATTCAACTGATTTAACTGAACTATCACTTGTGACATCCTCATTGGCTTTCTGAAATGTTTTTATTATTTTATCTCTCTCATCACTAGTTTTTGCCACCGAATATAAAATATTAGCTATTTGACCATTTCTGGAAGGCTTTAAATCACCCTCAGCATCTCTTAATGCTGCTAAATATAATAAATTGATATTATCATATATTTCTCTCGGAACATTATTTAATGCCGTTCCTCCCTTAATATCTTCACGTACCTTTGGTATTCCTTTTTTATCCATATATAAAGTGTATTCTATATGTATTTCAGCTTTTTTTAAATCTACCCCATTAGTAAGCATAAAAAATGAAGCTGCTTGCTCTTCTGTAAGTTCATTAAAAAAAATATCAATTTTTATTATACCTGCTTGTTCGCCATATTTATTAACATGAAAGTCTGATGTTTTTATAAATACATTTTTCCTATATGTACCTGCAGATAACCCTAATCTTAATGCATCAATTACAGCGGATTTTCCAGAATTGTTTTCTCCCAATATAATATTAATTCCTTTGTTACAATTTAAGGTAATACCTGCTGACCCAATTGTCCTAAAATTTTTAACATGAATTCTTTCTACATACATTTAAAAGCCTCATTTCATAATGATATAATAAAAAGATATAAAAAATCTTTCCCAAAACACGTTAAACTACCGTTGTGAGAACTTCGTGTTATTGCTATAATCTGTAGTTCTATCTCCTGCTTATTATGCTTCACTTCAATGGTTCGTAATTTATAGATATAATGAACTAAAACTCCAGAGCCTGCTCATATTGATATGATACCTAACGGCTAAGATTGTATCCGGAGTTAAGCATACACCAGGGTATCTGTCTCAATATGAAGCTAGGCACGCTTCTTCTGCAATCAATCTGCCTATTCCTTAATTCACAACAATAACTCTTCATAAATATAGCAGGGGGATGAGAGGAGGATTTTCAGCTTGACTTGGAGCCTGCGACGGAAAGATGAAAATTCTCCTCCCATCCCACTTGCGGACCTCAGAGAAGATGCTATAAGTATAAAAAGGCACTATATAAGTTTTATTTCAAATCCATATTCACGCAATGTAAGGTCATCATCGATTCTTTCTTCATAAATTCCATCTACCCATTCCTTAATCCACAACAATAATTTTCCTCTCATCCCCCTGCAAAACTAACATAGAACGCCCTAAATATCCAAAGTTACAAAATAAACTTAGTTATACTTTTCAAAATATTATACATCTATTAACATATTTTGTCTATTTATATAATAAAATTCACTTTTAGGCTATGATTCCCCTAACTACAAAAAAAGGTGTTACCTGAGCAAGTTTTTCTTGCTAAGTAACACCTTTTATTTATTCTTTTTTAAGCTACCTCTAAATAAACTTAATACCCCTTACCCTACTTGCATCTCCAAACGTAATCTATCTGCAATAAGTGCAATAAACTCACTATTAGTAGGTTTACCCTTACCATTATTTACAGTATAACCAAATAACTTATCAATCGTATCCATCTTACCACGACTCCATGCTACTTCTATTGCATGACGAATAGCACGTTCCACACGGCTTGGTGTCGTGTTATATTGTTTTGCGATATTAGGATAAAGTTGTTTTGTAATTGAATTAAGTACATCCATATCATTGATGACCATAATAATAGCCTCTCTGAGATATTGATAACCTTTAATATGTGCTGGTACTCCTATTTCATGAATAACGCTTGTTACTTCTGTCTCTAAGCTATGTTGTGTTGGCATACTTTTTACTTTAGGTAAAAGAGACCTAGAGCTTGTAAGATTACTATGTACATTTGCACTATTAACTTTTGAAGAACTCGACATCGCCTTAAGCTGTCTAATTCTATTGATAAGCGTCTCCATATCAAAAGGTTTAACAATGTAGTATTCTGCCCCTAAAGCAAGTGCTCTTTCTGTTATTTTATCTTGTCCAACTGCTGATAACATCACAAAGAGTGGTCTTCTTTTAAGTTCCATATCGACCACTCTCTCAAGTACACCTATGCCATCCAAATAAGGCATAATAACATCTAATATCACAATATCTGGTTCTGTTTGTTGAATGAGCGTACAGGCTTCTTCCCCATTGGCCGCGACGTCTATTACTTGCATATCTTCCTGCCTATCTATAAACTCCATTAAGATATCGGAAAAGTCTTTATTATCATCTGCTATTAATATTTTCATTTTTTGATCAAACAAAAAATATCCCCCCTAAAAATTATATGTTATTTTGAAAAATCATAAACTAATTATACATAATAATCTGTTAAATATCAATACCATTTTCTGTAATTTTTATTTTATTTTTACAATTCTTACTATCTTCTTTCATTATTAATCATATTCTCTATAAATATACCGTATCCCCTTGTTGGATCTTGAATGAAAACATGCGTAACTGCTCCTATAAGTTTACCATCTTGAAGGATGGGACTACCACTCATTCCTTGTATAATACCATTGGTAAGACTCAAAAGTCTTTCATCTACTATTTTTATGATCATCCCTTTAGCTGGTTCATTACTATATTTAGATACTTTTTGTATATATACCTCATATTCATCTACTTGATCATTTGTTAAGTCCACTAAAATAGAAGCTTTACCCTCATGCACTTCATCTTGAAAGGCTATAGGTACTCTTTTGTCATACCCCTGCTGTGTCATCCTTTGATTAATTTCTCCATAGATGCCAATAGGTGTGTTATTAATAACCTCTCCAATGATATTCTTATCTTCATATTCAATAATACCACTTATTTCTCCCGGAATGCCTTTTTTCCCCTTTTTAATGTGTGTAATCACTGTAGTAATAATGCTTCCCTCTCGAATAGGTAGCAATTTTTTAGTATCTGTGTCTGTAATACCGTGTCCGAGTGCACCAAAGACACCTGTTTCTGGATCTATATATGTGAGTGTCCCAATACCTTGAGTGCTGTCTCTAATCCATAATCCTACTTTATATTCATTGTCAAATATAGAATATAAAGGCTGTACCATCACTTCTTTTATCTCTTTATTTCTTAGAATAGTAAGCCTTATCTTTTCTTCTTTTGTCTTTTCTATGATATCTCTCAAGTCTTCTTTTGTTCTTAGTTCAGTATCATTACACTTAAGTATCATATCTCCAGGCTCAACAAGACCTTTACACGGTGTGACTACTTTTCCTTCTATTTCAAACTGACCCACTCCCAAGACCAATATGCCTTTTGTATCTACTTTAATTCCCACAATTTTACCACACGGAATAACTTCTCTATTAGGGATCGCCTCAATAGATACTGTCCTTAAAGGAATAAATCCTAAAAAAGATAAAGTAACATCTGTTTTGCCAGCCTCATTCATACTCACGTACAATGGTTTATTAAGACTAATAGGCCCTTTACTTATAATATTCTCTTGTTCCCCTTTAACTGTAAGCATCTGGTCTTTTAAAAGAATTGCTTTAAGTGGTATATCAAAATTAAAGGTATGCTCCTTACCTACAAGGAGCTTAACTTCTTTGGGCAGATAATAATGTGATATAATGATCGGGCTGCCTATAATTAAACAAATGACTATACTTATAAAACAAATAAAGAGTCTCTTCTTTTTTCTATGTTTCATTTCGCTTCACATCCTATGTTTTTCTACTGTCATATTTTTAAAATATCCTTTTTCACAGGCATTTATACAGTATGAAAAACTATTTTTGTGATTAAGCTATAATCAAACACATGTTTTAAGTAACTATTGGAGGAAAAACACTTTCAACTTTTCATTTGTGGCACTATCAGTGAAATCTCTTGCCTTATTACTGATACAAAAGCAGATGTTCATCAGCTTAATTTGTTACGTGAAAAAGGTATAGAGCACACTCAAAATGCCTATAAAAAAAGTATATGTAAGTTATCTACATATACTTTTTTTATAGGCATTCGCTAACTCTTTTATCTCTTTAGCACTTTGCATTGTATTTTTTGTAATGAGGCCTCCCATAAGTCTGCATAGTTCTTCTTGTAACTTAAGAGTCTCTAATTCTTTTAAGCTTGTAATTGTTTTGCCTTTTTGAATTTCCTTTTCGATTAAATAGTGAATATCCCCCATAGCAGCTATTTGTGACAGATGAGTAATACAAATAACTTGCCTGTCTTTTGATATAACTGCTAATTTTTCTGCTACTTTTTGTGCGGCTATACCACTTATTCCTGTATCAATCTCATCAAAAATAACTGTATCAATTGCATCTCCAAGAACAAGCACAGCTTTAATAGCGAGCATAACCCTAGATATTTCTCCTCCTGAGGCAATTTTTGAAAGAGGATGTACATCATCACCTAGATTTGTACAAATAAGAAATTCAACATCATTTTTTCCTGAGCTATTAAAGGTTTCAAGATCATTAATCGCTACTTCAAATTTGGCATAGGGCATTTGAAGGTCATGAAGATGTTCGTCTATTTCTTTTTCTATTTTTTTGGAGATTCTTTTGCGCTCACTAGAAATTTCATCCCCTAGTTTATGCAGTTTTTCCTCAAGACCCGCTACTTCTAAGAGCAGTTTTTCTTGATTATATTCTCCATTCACAAGTTCTTTTAATTCTTCTTCACATGTCTTCTTGTAGTCTAGAATATCTTCTACAGAATTGCCATACTTCTGTTTTAATCTATAGATCATATCTAACCTGTTTTGAACTTCCAATAAGAGTTCTGGTGAATAGTCAATGTGGTCTGTATAAGCCCTCATTTGATAAGTAGCATCTTGAAGATTAGCTTCAATAGAACGAAGTTGTTCATAAAGCAGATTAATTTCACCGCTGATCCCACTAATTTCCCCTATAGCATGAATAGCTTTTCCTAAAAACAAGGAAGCACTTAGTTCGTTTTCACCATCTAGATATTCATAAGCTTGCTGCGTATTTCGCATAATTTTTTCAGCATGTGAAAGTACTTCATACTGTTCTTTAATCTTTTCTTCTTCGCCTGGTTTAAGATGGGAGTCTGCAATCTCATTAATTTGAAAAGCTAACATATCTTTTAGCTGAAGCCTTTTTCTATCATTATCTCCGAGTTTCTCTAAATTGTATTTTGCTTCTTGCCATTTTGCATAAACTTTTTTATACTGTGCTTTTTTAGTGCTAAAAGCCTCTTCACCAAAACCATCTAGCATTTTAATATGCTTAGAAACGTCTAAAAGTGATTGAGGCTCATGTTGTCCATGTACATCAATTAAAAGTGCTGATAACTCTTTGACCATTTGTCTTGTTGCTGTTTGATGATTAATTTTATAGAGTGTTCGTCCTGATTGATAGAGAACTCTTTCAATCTTAATTTCTGCGTCTTCATATGAAATATGATTTTCTTCTAAATACTTAAGCCCCATGCCTACTTTGTCACAAAAAACAAGTTCTACTAAGGCATAGTCTTCTCCCTTTCGTATAATTTGTTTAGACGTTCTATTGCCTATAGCAAATTGTATAGAATCAATCAGCATAGATTTTCCAGCTCCTGTCTCACCGCTGAAAATATTAAGACGTGGATGTAGGGTTAGCTCTACTTGTTCAATAAGCGCTATATTGCTTGCTTTAAGATAGATCAGCATAAATACTCACTCCTAAATTTACGAACTTAAGATTTCTTTAAATTCACTCATAACTGTTTTAATATGCTCTGGCGTGCGAACCAAACAAAAGATGGTATCATCTCCTGCAAGCGTTCCTACTATATCTTCAATGTGAAAAGCATCTATTGCAGAAGCTACTGCGTTTCCCATCCCAATTAGCGTACGTATTACAATTGTATTGCCTGCAAAATCCATGCCTACAAAGGCATCTTTAAAGACACGAATAACTTTTTCAGAGACTTGTTGTTCATAGTTTGATAAAGCTACGTATTTTTGTCCATCACTTTTACTCGCTACTTTTGTGAGTTTAAGTTCTCTTATATCTCTTGATACAGTAGCTTGGGTAACACTAAACCCTTCTTTTTCTAAGGCTGTAGCTAAATCCTCTTGTGTTTCAATCTCGTGCTTTTGAATTAAACTTAATATGGTAGATTGTCTTTGTTCCTTCATTCCCATTTTATCTGCGCCTCTCTACAATTTTTTTCCTTAGAATCTCAAAAAACTTCAGTTCTGATAGCTTAACAAGTCGTGTGACATACGGTGACTTTTCTATGTGTATAAAATGATCTGGTGTTAAATACATCTTCATTTTACCATCAATATTTAACTCTATATTCATATTATCATGTTGACAAATCTTAATTTGAACACTGTCTTCTTTTGCTATAATAATCGACCTTGAATAAATGGTATGAGGACAAATAGGTGTAATAATATACGTCTTTGCATGTGGAACTACTATTGGTCCCCCTGCTGATAAATTGTAGGCTGTAGACCCAGTAGGGGTAGCTACAATAATACCGTCCGCAGGGTAAACATCACAAAATTCCCCATTAACTAATATCTCAAACTCAGCTATATGCGAAAAACTCCCTCTCGTAATATTAACATCATTTAAAGCATGAAAAACATGCTCTTGTCCATTAGGAGCTATAATCTTAGCTTTAAGCATCATTCTTTCTTCAATCTCATAGTCATTCTCGAGTAATTTTTTAAGAGAAGGCACGATATCTGAAGGTTCTATATCTGCTAAAAAGCCTAGTCTGCCTAAATTAACTCCTACCACAGGAACATTGGTGCTACAAGCTTTTTCAGCTACACTTAAAATGGTGCCATCACCACCTATGGCAATAATAATATCACATGTTTTATAAATTTCTTCTTCATTTAAAGCAAAAGGAATAGCTTGAACTTGCCTTGTGATATGCTCTGCGGCATATACCTCAAATCCTTCTTGAACCAGCCATTTTGTAACGACCTTGGTAATCTCTAAGTCCTTATCTTTTAATAAATTAGGAATAATGCCTATATGCTTCATGGGAGTCCTCCATTTATAAAGTGTCATGAGATGCTTTTACTATCTTTTCAATCACCTCTTCTTGATCTTCTAGTAGATCTTGGCTGTTTTTTTGCAGGTGGATCAGATATTCTCTATTGCCCTCTGGCCCCTTAATTGGTGAATAGTCAAGACCTAGTACGCCCATCCCAATAGACTTTGCATAATCCCACACATCTCTTATAACTTGTTGATGAACCTTTGGGTTTTTAACGACACCATGTTTTTCTACTTGTTCTCTGCCTGCTTCAAACTGTGGTTTAATAAGAGCCATAATCTGTCCGTTTTCACTAAGAATATGAGAAATCGGCAGCAGTACTTTTGTTAAAGAAATAAAAGAAACATCTATTGAACTAAAATGAACTAAATCATTAATATTTTCCGTAGTTACATATCTTATATTTGTCTTTTCCATGCAGATCACTCGGGCGTCTTGTCTAAGCTTCCAAGCTAATTGCCCATAACCTACATCAATAGCATAAACTTTACTCGCACCATTTTGAAGCATGCAGTCTGTAAATCCTCCCGTAGAGGCTCCTACATCCATACAAGTTTTTTCTTGTAAATTAATATTAAACTCAGCCATGGCTTTTTCGAGTTTATAGCCACCGCGGCTAACATACTTCATCTTTTCCCGCACTTCAATGTCTGCGCTGCATTTTACTTGCAATCCTGGTTTATCTTCTTTTTGACCATTCACATAAACAACACCTGCCATAATATAGGCTTTTGCCTTTTCTCTGGACTGCGCCAGGTTTCTTTCTGTAATAAGTACGTCTAGTCTTTCTTTGCCTTCCATTTAGTTGCTCTCTTTCTGGAGTATTGTAAAAATCTGATGAGCGATTGCTTCTCCTGTAAGACCTTCTCTTATGAATAAGTTCTCAAGATCACCTTGTGCAATAATACCATTTTCATAGCCAAAGCATCGCCCCGTTATAGTATAGTCATGATTCATAAGATAAGAAAATACTTTTTCCCCAAATCCTCCACTTATTATACCATCTTCTACTGTAAAGATATAGTGATACCTCCTTGCAATAGCTTGCAAGCCTTTCTCATCTAATGGATAAATACAGGGTGTTTCTATAATCGCCACGTCAATGTTTTTCTCAAGAAGTTCCATTCTTGCTCGAAGGGCATTCTCTACCATGCGTCCAGTTGCTAGTATAGCTACATTATTACCTTTTTCTAATGTTTTAAAGCCAACTTCCTGATAATCATTAATAAACTCACTTGCTATATCGACAGATCCCCTCGGATACCTAATAGCTACTGGTCCTTCTAACGTAAGCGCATAACTTAAAGCCGCTTCTACTTCTTGCGGTGTTTTAGGTGCTAAAATCTTCATATGCGGCATACTGCTTAAATAAGCTATATCATAGATACCTTGATGTGTAGCGCCGTCTTCTCCTACAAGTCCAGCTCTATCGATTGCAAAAACAACCGATAAGTTTTGAAGACATACATCATGCAGTATTTGATCATAAGCTCTTTGTAAAAAAGAAGAATAAATAGCCACAACAGGTCGATAGCCTTCTGTAGCGAGTCCTGCAGCAAAAGTTACCGCATGTTGCTCTGCAATTCCTACATCAAAAAACCTTCTTGGATAGTCACGTGCAAACTCTAAAAGCCCTGTACCATCTGGCATAGCAGCTGAAATAGCTACTAAGTTTTCTCTCTTTGAAGCTAAGCTACACATCGCCTCTCCAAAAGCTGATGAAAAACTCTGAGTATTACTGAATACTTTAAGTTTTCCAGTTTGGATATGAAACGGTCCAATACCATGAAATAAACTAGGATTCTTTTCGGCTAATGGATACCCCTTGCCTTTCTTAGTCTTAACATGAATAAGTACAGGACCTTTCATAACTTTTGCATTTTCAAGCAGTGCTATTAGTTCTTCATAACAATGTCCATCTACTGGTCCTAAATAGGTAATGCCTAGTTGTTCAAATAATGTGTTTTGTATTAACAAACTTTTAAGACTTCCTTTAGTTCGTCTAATAGCTTTTACTATGTTTTCTCCTATAACAGGAAGATTGCCGAGTACTTCTTCCACCTCTTCTTTAACTCTTAAGTAGTCTTTGCTGGAGCGCAGCTTATTTAAGTATTTACACAGTCCTCCTACGTTTTTTGAAATAGACATTTCATTATCATTAAGAATAACAATAAGATTAGTATGTCCTCTGCCTGCATGATTAAGCGCTTCAAAGGACATCCCTCCGGTTAAGGCGCCATCACCAATAAACGCTATGACTTTGTGGCCTTCTCCTTTTAAGTCTCTGGCTGCTGCCATCCCTAGTGCTGCTGAGATTGAAGTGGAACTATGTCCTGTTTCAAAAACATCATAGGGACTCTCTTTCTTTTTAGGAAAGCCACTGAGTCCATCTAGCTTTCTTAAAACCTTAAAATCCTTTCTTCTGCCTGTTAATAGTTTATGAACATAGGCTTGATGCCCTACATCCCATATAATCTTATCTTGTGGTAAATCAAAAACATAATGTAGTGCAACCGTCAGTTCAACTACTCCCAAATTTGAAGCTAAATGTCCTCCAGTTTGAGATAAAGATTGAATCAAAAATTTTCTAATATCTTCAGCTAATTGCTTAAGCTCATAAGGCTTAAGCTTTTTAACATCTTCTGGAAACTGAATGGTTTTTAAAAGATCTAACATATAAGTTCCTCTTTCTACTAATATCTATTCTATTTAAAAAATGACAATCTTAAAGGATTGTCATTAAAAGGATTGTCATCTTAGTTTTTATTCTTATGCAGTATGACTTTAATGTAATAGATAAAAACCCCTACATAGTAAACAATGTAGCGTGACATCTCAATAGCAAAATTTTTCCCAAGGGCCTTTCCTCCTACTGTAAGGGCTGCAACAAATCCGCTCATTGCAATAGAGAGCAGAATTGATTTCATACCAAACCCCTCTTCTATAGCAAGTACAATAGCTGTTGCAGTACTCCCAGAGATAATACCTGCAATATCTCCGATCACATCATTAAATAAATTAGCTACCATAGGTGCATTTCTTATAAGCATAACACTTTCTTTTGCACCCTTTACCTTTTGAGCAGCCATGGAATGGAAGGTTGTTTCATCTGCTGAAACAACAGCATTACCTATACCATCAAAAAATATTCCCGTTAAAATGATAGCAATTAACATAAAAAAGGCTATAAGAAGAGGTACATCTCCTAATAACACCTCAAAAATATAACTAAAAAGCATAGCAATCATAAAAGTGGATAGAATAATTATTCCCAAACTTCTAAAAGATTGTTTTTTAACCCTTATTTTTTTAAATTTAATCTTTTTGCGTGTTGGCAACTTATCACCCACTTTTCAAAATTTAAGATAATACAGCTTGTAAATTTTGTGGTATATAGTCTAGCAGGTTTTCCCAAGTATATACTCCTTTGTCACCAAAGGAGTGGTTTCCCTTTCAATATACATTAGATGTGTTGCCATCATCTACGCCAGATCGCCTTAAAACCACACTGTAATCCAAGCTCTACCTCATTGCACTTCACGGTCTAGGAGTTTTCCTCAAACACTATATTATGTTCCTATCCTCTTTTGCGAAGCAGGTTTCTATCAACAATCTTGCATGCTTCTTGGCCAAAAAGCGTGCAAGTAAACTGATGTCCCCCCCCATTCACTCAAGGCAGGCTACACTACCCACAGCTTATACCGCATGGTAGGTTTAATCCTAAGTCATACTTTATTCCCATAAGAATAAGCACAATCATAGGTCTCCACGGTAAAAGGGTCAACGCCCATATGCCCTTATGGATCGCCCTTAAACCTTAACCCCCAGTATCAGCCCATAACGGGGCGTTACAAGCCAACACCAGGAACTTCATCGATATGCCCTAAAACGGATTTTTAGGCCCGTCTTCAAAACATAACATCTTGACTAGAATACCGCATCTTATTTTTTGAAAAGTAGGTCGTAAGTTGCTTTTGAAATATTATATCAGTTAAAGCGTCACTTTTCAACTCAGTTAACTGCCAAAAAAGATTAATGCAACTAAAACACCAAGTATGGCACCTGCTATAACTTGAAGCGGTGTATGGCCTAATATTTCCTTTAGTCTCTCTTCGGGATTAAGATTAGGATCTTCTAAAACCGCTATAATTTGATTAATCATAGCTGCTTGCTTACCTGCATGCAGCCTCACATTAGCTGCATCATACATAACAATACAACTAAATACAGCAGCTATAGCAAAAAGTACATCATCATATCCATAAATCTGACCAATACTAATAGCTAGTGCCACTACAAACGAACTATGTGAACTTGGCATACCGCCAGAAGCAAAAAACTGCTTAAAATCAAGCTTATGTGTATAAATAAGCGTAACAGCTACTTTTAGAGATTGCGCTATAAACCAACTAAGTATTGCTACTCCTAATATGTTGTTGTTAGAAATCTGCTTAATATAATGCATCTTATCCCCCTTTTTAGTTTCTACGATTAATAAGTTCTATAGCTATTTCTTTTAGGAGTACGGTGTTACCCTTTATCATTTCTAATGAATCCAGCGCTTTATTTGTAAGATCATTTGCTCTTTGATAGCATTCTTCTACTGTATAAAAACTTAAGTAAGTATTTTTATGATTTTTTTGATCACTTTTTATGGGTTTACCTAGTTCTTTATCGGTAGATATTTCATCTAGTATATCATCTATCACTTGAAATGCTTTACCAATATAACGTCCATAGTTCTCTAGGGCTTCGACTTCTTTTGACGATCCTTTTCCTAGAATGCCTCCCATTTTTGTAGCTGCTGCTATTAAAGCACCTGTCTTATGAAGATGGATCTCCTCAAGTGTTATAAGATCAATCTCTTTATTTTCGCTTGCCATATCTAATATTTGACCGGCTATCATTCCCTTAGCACCACTTGCTTTAGCGAGTATGCAAGCAGCACTGACTCTGTTTATTGCTCCATATTTTATGGCATCCTCTAGCATATAATGAAATGCCTCTGTCAGCAGCGCATCTCCAGCTAAAATAGCCGTTGCTTCTCCAAAAACAATATGATTGGTAGGCTTTCCTCTTCTTATATCATCATTATCCATTGCTGGAAGATCATCATGAATAAGTGAGTAAGTATGAATCATTTCAATGGCACATAAATAAGCTGAAATATCTTCATCTCCTCCAACAGCTTCATACGCAAGCTGCATAAGTACTGGTCTAATACGCTTACCTCCTGCACTTAAACTATAGCTCATCGCTTCATATAACACTTTAAAATGTCCTGTTTGCACTGGGAGTGCAGCCTTTAAACACTCATCAACTAATTTTTGATACTTTGTGATATCATCTTTCACTCCCAATCCGCTCCTTCTATCTTCTTATAGCTTTCTTGTTCATAAACATAGATTTCTTGTTCTGCTTTTTTAAGTACTGATAAACAGTAAGCCGCAAGATCCATACCTTCTTTATAATTTTTAATACTTTCTTCAAGTGCAATATCTCCTTGCTCTAAACGGGTGACTATATTTTCAAGTGCCATAAGTGCACTCTCGAAATTTTTTTGTGCTTTTTTAGCCATACTTAAGACTCCTCTTGATAAACTTTTGCTTTAAAACTACCGTCCGTTACGGTAATATCAATAACTTCTTCAGGTCTTATATCACAAATAGATCTAATGATCTGATTATCTTGATTAGTAACTAAGCTATACCCTCTTTTTAGCGTTGTAAATGGCGATAATTTTTCTAATTGACCAAGAGCAAGCCCATAGTCATTATAGGCCTTTATTAGTATGCGCTTATACTGGGTATTTAATGCTTGTGTTAACAAGTCTACTTCTTGCATCTTATTTTTATAAAACTTATCCTTTCCCTTAAACGCGGGATGACTAGTCAGATAACCTAACTTTTCTTTGGAATGCTTTATATTTTGCAGTACCATATAACTTAAAGCATTTGAACGCCGTTTAATCACTTCTTGAAGCTCATGCTTTGAAGGAATAACAATTTCTGCAGCTACTGATGGTGTGGCAGCGCGCTTGTCACTTACAAAATCTGATATTGTAAAGTCTATTTCATGACCCACGGCCGATACAATCGGAATCTTAGAAGCAAAAATAGCACGTGCTACAAGTTCTTCATTAAAGGCCCATAAATCTTCTATAGATCCACCGCCTCTGCCTAGTATGATAACTTCTGCAAGCTTATCTTGGTTTGCCTGTTCAATAGCTTGGATAATTTCTCTAACAGCCAATTCTCCTTGAACATGTGCCGAGTAAATATAAATAGAAACGCTAGGATTTCTTCTTTTAGCTACTTGAATAATATCCTTAATAGCAGCGCCTGTAATGGATGTAATAATACCGACTCTTTCAGGAAATAAAGGTAAATCTTTTTTATATTGCGCCTCAAATAAGCCTTCTTTGGCTAACCTTGCTTTAAGCTCTTCAAATCTTTCATACAAAAGACCTTTTCCCTGCTTTTCGATATCATGCACATAAGCTTGATAAGCTCCTGTTTTCTCATAAATAGTTATTCTTACTCTCGCATAGATTTTCATGCCTTCTATAAGCTTAAAATCAAGTCTTGAAGCGTCTCTTGCAAACATCACTGCACTAATACTTGCTCTTTCATCTTTGATTGTAAAATAAATATGCCCTGAGTGATGATATTTACAGTTAGATACTTCTCCTGAGAGCCATAGATCTCCTAGCATATAATCTTCTTCTATGAGTCTGCTTACATAATTATTAACTTCCGAGACGGAAACTATTTTCCTTTTCATTGCTACCTCTCAATAAGTTTAATAATATTTCCTAATATACCATTGATAAACTGTGGTGATTTATCTGTG
Organism: uncultured Clostridia bacterium; assembly: GCA_937921505.1. GTDB lineage: Bacteria > Bacillota > Clostridia > Lachnospirales > Cellulosilyticaceae > FMMP01. The sequence continues at coordinate 17,254 of CAKZUB010000049.1, forward strand.
CTGTAGGCTTTGGCAATCTCAAGCGCTTCATTGACAACTACTTTTTGTGGTACGTCTTCGCGCCACTTAAGCTCATAGGTTGCAAGTCTTAAAATACCCAGATCAACCTTTGCAATTCGGTTTACCGACCAATTTGTCGTACTCTGTTCAATAAGTGCATCTATTTCACTAAGATGCTCAAGTATCCCATAGTATTCCTCTTTTATAAACTTAATGACAGCTTTATTTGTCCCGTCATCATTTAATTTTATTTCATTGATTTTTTCACCTATCAAGCGGTCCACATCTTCCTCATTGTGAAAAGTATATTCATAAAGCATCTGCATGATAAGTTCTCTTGCATTACGTCTAGTCATTTTTTCCTCCTAAGTTAAGTAAGCTAACCCTAAAGTTTTGTATACGCTCGGGTTAGCTTGTCTGGGTAAATCTCATTAAGCTTCTTTTTCCTTATCAAACAGTACACCTACAACATGTATATTAACTGAAGCAACATGTAGTCCAGTCATGGTTTCGACTGAATTCTTTACTTTTTCTTGAACTTCTAAACATATTTTTTGAATTTTTACACCATACTTAACCGTTGCCGTAATATCTATAAATACTTCTCCCTCGCCAACTTCTATCTTGACACCCTTCGGGCCCTTTTTACGACTAATGGCTTGGACAAAATCATTTTTTGGGTGATGTGTACTTACCATACCTTCTACTTCTAAAGTGGCTATTTCTGCTATTACTGCTATCACATCATCTGCAATTTGAACTTGATCCATTTCATAAGTAGTTTCTAATTCTATATTGTTTTGTTCATCCATAATACATACCTCCTACACCATATCTTTATACTTATGTTCCTATTATATACAAAAAGCTGAAGTGTTGCAAATTTATTCTTCAAAAAGGGCTGACTATCGCAGTCAGCCCTTCTTACTATTAATTTGTACCATCTTTTACAATACCCTTTAGAGGGGTAATTTTAATTTTACCTACACTATATCCTGTTTTTCTATTAACGATTTCTTCGATTTGAGCAATATCTGTTTCTGTTAAATTATCTTTATTAATCACTACATCCACACTATTATCATCTATTCTTACATAAACTTCTCTAAATCCTTTCGCCCTAAGTAACGCTTCCGCACTGCTTTCTTTTTCAATGCGCTCTTGGATAGCAAGTAAGTTTTCTGCTGCTTTCGATTTAGCTTCTTTATCAAGGTTTTGATTTGCAACATATTGTGTGAGTTCTTCAACTTGAAGGGCTCTGCTTTGTTCTCTTAACATTTTTTCTTCAACAAAGTAACTCACATCCATATTTTTATCAGCTTGGGCAACCTGAATACTTTCTCCAGCATTAGCATTTTCAATTAAACTTTCTTTTTTAGTAATAACAGCTTGAATTTTTTGTACTTCTTGGGCATTATCTTGACTCACCATAACAGATGCTTGCTGATTATTTTCTGTACTCATAGTTTCTGATAGTTTTTCATCTACATCTGGTGCCAAAGGTTGGATTTCATCGTAACCTTCAAAAAAGTCTTTTTCTTCTAGGATGCCCTCGCTCCTATTTGTTTCTTGTACGAGATTAGGTTGTACACCAACCTCTCCATCTTTGGTGTTCAAATAAGCTGCAATAGCAATCATAAAGACAAGTACTGTAATAATAATTTGATTTCTTTTAAATGTAAACATAATAGATCCCCCTTATTTTTGCTTTTTAAATACTGACACTTTATGTACTGGAACCTGTAATACATTAGATACCGACTCTATAATCTGAGTCTTCACCAAGCTACTATCAGCTCCCTCAGCTAATACAAGAACTCCCTCTATTTGAGGTCTATTTTCTTTAATGATAAAAGGAGTATTACCGCTTTGAAGAATAATTTTGTTACGCGTATCATTTTTTTCAGTTATCCTGCTGCCTCCCGCTTGATCTTTTTCCTCTTGATGTTCATAATTTTGTGTTTTTTCTTCTGCCAATACCTTTTCTTCATTAGAAAAGGTTGTAAGCATTACATTAACCTGACCAACCCCCTCCATTTTTTGTAGGATATTTGTTAATCTTTTTTCTAGGGCTTCTTCATAGCTTAAAACGTCATTAGAAGTATTTAATATTGGAGCACTTGGAGTTTTATTGTGATGAGGTGTTTTATTTGTAGGTATATATGTAATTGCTATGCCCAATACCGCTATGACTATAAGTAAATATAAATAGTTCTGCTTTTTAGTTTCTTTTGCCCCTTTTAGAAGTTTATCCAGCATTTCTCTACCTCCTCTTTAATTCTTCTGTACTGTAATATATATATTACGACTTGGCACATTATAGAAGTTTTCAAGACAAGTTTTTATTTTAATTTTTAATTTTTCTGTATCTCCGCTTATACTGTTACTTTTGTCGCCTATCTTAATTTGAGGAAGCGTTATATTTTCTTCTGCATGGCTTTTAACACCACCTACAACAAGATCGATCTTCTCCATTTCCAGCTCCCCGCCTTCTCTCCACTTTATCTCAATACTATAAACACTTACATCCATTTCCTTTTCAATAACCCCTTTAATATTTGCCGCAAAAGTTTCTTTTAAAAGTGCTTGCTGTTTTTCAACCTCTTCTCCATAACCCTGTATAGCTTCTTCATATCCAAAATCCTCACTAAGTCTCATTTGATACTCTCTCACATGTGCATCATAACTCTTTCCTTGTACAGGGATAAATTGAATAATAGGTTTTATAATTGTATAGATAATGATACATCCTAGTACGAGTTTGAGATATTTCTTATAATCTGAATCTGGGAAAATCATTTCAATAACAATAACAAATAACATAATCCATATAAACATTTGCATATATTCTTTCACTTTCATCCTCCTAGATCATGTTCCCTCCTACGCTGATGCAGATAAGAAGAACAACAATGCATAGTATCGTAACAATACCTACACAACTCATAATAAATTCACAGCCTTTAGCAAGCTTTGTGGCAATACGCGCCATTTTTTTATCTCCAATAGGCTCTATAACTGCTGCTGCTACATGATAAACCATGACATAAGCTAGTATTTTTATAAGAGGTAAGCTCACAATAATGATAATCCATATGATTACGCCTGCTGAAAAAGCATTTTTAACTAAAAAGGAACAATTAATCACAAAATCTACTGCCCCTCCTATAGCATCTCCTATGACTGGAATAAATGTAGTAGAAATATTAAGCGCTGCCTTTTTAACTGTAGTATCTACATAAGGAAGTGTCGCTTTATAAATGCCTAATATCCCGACACTAATGGCTACAATACCACCAAGTATCCACTTCATACTACGATAAAATAATTGGATCAGCTTATCAATTTTAAATTCATCACTCATCGTACTCACAACATCTAGGACAACAACTGAGACAATACACGGAAATACAAAGTTTTCGATCACATAAGTACTTAAATGAAGTGCTCCGATAATAACAGGCGCTATAGAAGCTGCTGATGAAACATAGCCTGATGTGGTCATAAAAGCAAGCAGGCTTGGAATGCACGCAAACATAATTTCTGACATCTTATCTATAGCCCCCCGTGCAAGTTCTACCATAATGAAAAAAGATTGAATGACACTGTAGAGAACTACGATATAGCATACAAAAAACGAAACCTTTGCTGTATTTTTAGTTTTGAAAGAAGAACTTAAAGTTTCAAGTAAATTACATAGTAAAACAATTAGTATAAAACGAACGCCTAACTTGATAAATATGCCTACTTCCTCAAATAAAAGAACGCCTATAAAATTCAAGATAGCATGCAATGAAAATTTCTTTTCACCCTTAATCATACCTATCACTTCTTCTTTTAAATTAAAAGCATGACGATCTGGCATAGACTCTTTTAACTCTTCTTGAAGCTGATTAATTTCTTCCCAATTAAAAAAATTCACCTGGTAATCTATAACCTTCTGTTTTTGAACTTGTGTGTCTGGAGTATCTTGTCCAAAAACAGGTATTACATAAAATAAAAAGCAGATCCCTATCATCAGTAAGCTATATTTCTTTTTCTTTTGCCGCATTTTTACACCTCATCACTTTATAAAAGCTCTGTAATTAATGATACTAATGCAAGAATAACAGGTGAAGATATGACAAAAATCATAACCTTCCCTGCAAATTGTATTTTTGAACCAATCGCCTCTTCTCCTGCATCTTTACAAAGCTGATAGCCAAATTCCGCTAAATAGGCAATACCTATAATCTTTAGAATAATATTTAAGTAACTACTATCCATCTGAACTTTATAAGATAATTCTCGAATTACCCTAAAAACACTGTTTAATTGTTCTAAAATAAAAATCATAAAGATAATGACTGTAACTATTCTTAAAATCATCCCAAATAATGCTGAATGCTCACTATACTTACCAATTGCAATAATAAAAATAGTTGCTACAATACCAAAGCTAACCAATTTGAGCATTTCCATGTTAATCCCCCCTAAAATGTAAACATGGTTTGAACCACCTCAAACAGTTTCATAATATATTCAATAACGACTAAAAGGGACATCACAACACCTACAATCGTAATAGGAAAGATCCATTCTTCCGCTCCTGTTTTTTTTAGTACAGTGTTGATAATAGTGATTCCAAGTCCAAGTCCTGCTAGTTTAAAGATAATTTCTATATCAAACATCCTGCATCCTCCTATATTAAAAATATACTGATACATGCCCCAATCAGTACGCCTAAATATTTATTAAGTTTCGTATTCTTTTGATATTTATTTCTAGACAGTGTTAATTCTTGCTCAAGTTTATAAATCAGCATATCTATATTCTTTTTTTGCATATTTTTATCAAGATAACCACATGCATTGCTAAATTCATAGAGCAACGTATAGTCTTGTGCATTTAAATGAAAAAATGATTTATTACTGTTTACTGCTTGTTCCCACATCCCATTTAAATCAGTAGTCTTTTTATCTGATAATGCGCCTGCAAACATTTCAAATACTCTTTTTATTCCTGTACTGCTTAATCTACTTACATAAATGGCAGCTTCTTGTAAAGGTGTTAATCTATAATCAATTTCTGCTTTTAGAATCTCAAAAGCATAGATAAATTTTTCGAGTTCCCGAAGCCTCCTATTCTCATGCCAATCTATCATAAAGCCACACATGCTGCAGCTTACAAACAACATCATAATACCTAATAATTTCATCTTAAGCTCCCCCTTACCTTAGCCTTTTAAAGTTATTACGCGCATCTAAAATACCCTCAATAGTACAGGGACCACCTCTACTAGATAAAATAATAATTCTTTCAAAAAAAGCTTTTTCTATTAAATCATAAAGCACAGGCTTCTTTTTACAATCTTCTAAATCTTTGCCATGCACAGTACTTAAAATAGTAATGCCTGCACTTAACACCTCTTGTAATGCAAGTATATCCTCTTTCTTACCAATCTCATCTACTGCAATAACGTGTGGCGACATCGCCCTTAAAAGCATGCGCATCCCTTCAACTTTGGGACACCCGTCTAAAACGTCCGTCCTAATACCCACATCATTTTGGGGTACTCCGTGGTAACAACCAGCTATTTCTGATCTTTCATCTACTAGGCCTACGGTATAAGGCCCATAACCACTAAAGCCATTACTTAAATTTCTTATAATATCTCTAAGAAGCGTTGTTTTGCCGCACTTAGGCGGAGATACAATAAGCGTATGATACACCTTGTCCCGACTTAGAATATAAGGCATAAACTCTTTGCTGCAATTTAAGACTTGATGTGCAATTCTTATGTTGATCGCACTTATGTATTTGAGCGTTTTAATGCTGCTATTTTCTATAACAGCTTTACCCGCAAGACCTACTCTATGTCCCCCTTCAATAGTAATATAGCCTTGCCTCATTTCATCTTCTAGTGCATAAAGCGAAAAACCGCTGATATACTTAAGTATGCCTGAAATATCTTGTTCACTTACACGGTAGCTACGCTCTACTTGACAAATCCCCTCTTTATTTAATCCGTATTCTTCTCCCTTGATCAGTAAAATAAGAGGCTGATAAATCCTTAGCCTCATTTCTTGTAAAGCTTCATACTGCGTCTCACTGATATGCCTGATCATTTCTTTAAGCGTATGAGGCATTAGTTTTGTAATACCTTCCCTATTCATAGTTGTCCTCCTTTGTATCGTTATCCTAATTCAATATATGCACTACTTTTAGGGACTAGAACTTTGTGTACAAAAAAAGACCTATAAGCCTCCGAAAAACACACCTTTGGCTTATAGATCTTATTTATTTTTTAGTTTATTTTAGGCATTGGTACATACTTAAGCTCAACCTCTTTTATCTGGGTTTCTGGTGAGCCATACTGCGCTTCTTGTTCTGTACCATCTTCTTTTATAAAGGCTTCTTGTATTCTAGGCGTAGCCGTTACAGTAACTTGAACAGGAGCTGTTTTTTTATTTGCATATTGATGTAAATAACTATTTTCAGTATTTCCATAGGCAATGCCACTTCCCATACGGGTTGGTATATAAATATCAAACAGTTGAGTTGATCCCGCTGTTGCATTAAAGGTTTCATTTAAGGTAATGATTAACTTCAATTCATTATCATCAATACTTATCGTATAATGTGCTCCCTCCTCCAGTTTGACTATACTGCCATTGGCACTCAGAGTCACTATTGCATTATCTAAAACAAATTTTATCAGCTCTCCACCATCTAATTGTTTTTGCTCAATATCCTTAAGATCTACCTTATATTTGATATCCTTAAGATCTACCTCATATTTGATAGCCTTAGAATAAACTTGAAAAGAGACATTGTAGGATATATTAGATAAGCCCTCCGGCAAGATGAAATTCTTGGAATTAAAGTTGCTTATAATGTGTGGTACTATACTTTGTATTTTAAAGGGCCCATTAAGCACTTGCCTTACTACGCCATCTTGGCTGGCAATTTGAAGTGCTGCATAATAAGTGCTAGGCTCAGTTGGTAATGGAATTTGATTTTCTAATGTATAGGCATCAAAATACGCTTCATTCACATCTCCAGGAGTTGTATTGGAACTTGCATAAAACCAGCTATTAGGAATATTTCTCCAACTTTTTTCTCCCGCTACAGTATATCTTGGAATAAAAGCCTTATGCGTTGGACAGCCTTCATACCATTCCATATAAATAGGATATACCTTATTCTTTTCTAATTTTAACAGCGGGGTATCTGAGCCTGTTTCATTTGTACCTGTTCGATTATATGCGGCTTTAACACGCCAATCTTCTACAAATACCTTTTTTTCATTTCCTATGATAACATATCCATAGGCTCCATCGTCAGAGTAAGCTCCTAAGTTATAATCTCCTGTCACATCAGGTATAATGTATCCCCAGAACTTAACAGCCTTATTTTGCCCTCCCGTCTTACTTATCTCACTATTACCAAAAAAAGCATTTTCCTCTTCTTGTGAATGATATCTATTATTAGGATCTATAACAGCCCTTTGTTTAACAAGATTTTCTCCTGTTGGAAACCCAAAAGTTTCATGTCTGGGCGGCGTTGTTCCCGCAGGATATTTTTTCGAATCAAAGTTATACTGATAGTGCCTTGTTGATATGTAGCCTGGTCTATCTATTAAGTCTGGGTAGGCTTCTTTTGTATTAGGAAGCACTCTTGGTATATCTCCCAAACTTTCCCACTTACTATCTTCTTCACCTGGAAATAATGGTTCATTTTCACTTTTTATAATTTGATACTGCTGTTTATCTAGATTTTTACCTTCAATAGTAACTGCTATCTTAGCTCCGGTATCTAAGATAATTGGTGTAGGCAGTATTTGTTTTTGCTGTGTAGTGTGTGCGTCAAAAGGGATATAATACTCATTTACAACTTGATTATGTCTATTAATAGTTTCCATATGAATCGTTGGGTACTGTTGTTCTAAATCATCTTTTGGAGTCTCAGAGGCTAATACTGTATAAACAAAAGTATTCCCCCCAGCTTTACTGCCAGTGTCTTTGACAAAACCATACTCCTGAAGAGTTTTTTTAGCCTGTCCTTGATTCTTAAAGGCCTCTTCCAACCATTCAATAACAGTATTTTCCTTAGTTTGAAAACCCTTTACACCTAATAAATGAGTACTCTGCTTAGTTAAAAATAAAGTTGCATTTTTATTGTTTCCGCCACCTTGAGGATAATTTAATTTGACTATTATTTTAATGCCTACCTTATCCCCTATCGTTACATTAGCTGCCGCACCTACTTTGTCTATAAAGTCTACTATTTCCTGTTGTTGCATGAGATTACTATCACTATTTTCACTTGCTGCATAAGCCATGAATGGCGATAGGATAAGCGATAGAATAATAAAAATAGAAAGCAGCTGATTTTTCAAACCTTTTTTACGCATACGTTCTCCCCCTTTATAATATTATCTTAATATTATTTCAATTTATTTTCAACTCTTTTAAGTATTTAAAAATAAATAAAAATTCTATAATTTTTAAGGGGTTCCCAAATGTAAATCTGATATCTTATACAAATCTTTTTTCTTCGTCAAATACCGTTCTCCCATCAAAAGATCATAGGCTGCTAAGTTTACTTGATCATAATAATCAACACTCTCTTTAAAAACATTATGCACCGACGACATAATGCCTCCTGGTAGTCCAACTATACGAAACAAGTCTGTATAAACTCTATACGTTGGAATCAGTGGCTCAGATTTTCCTGTAAGCTGATAATTACTAACAATGAAATAAGGTACTTGATCTTTAATATACTCTTTATCATAGGTAATCACATCTAAAGCTGGAATATGATCGCTATAAACCACAAGTACAGTAGGCTCTTGAATTTGCTGTATAGTGGCAATAAGATCTCCTACAAACTGATCCGTTTCTGAAAGTCTATCCATATAATCTTGTATTTGATGACGTATAGGCTCTTCAAGATCTCCTATTATGGTTATACCGCTGGTATTTTCCTTATAATCATAATCATAACTTGAATGTGTGCCTACAGTAACAGCAAAGATAAAATCTGGGTTTAATGTCGATTCTAGCGTGTGTTGAATATATTTAAGTAAAATATTATCCTTGGGCCAGTTCTTTGTATACTGAGCTCCTTCCATATATTCAATAGGAATAAAATGATCAAAGCCTAAGTATCCATAAATTTCATCTCTTTGATAAAAACTACCTTCATGATTATGAATGGCAGTTGCGTGATAGTTCTTATGTTTTTTTAAAAGTTGTGCTATAGACTCAATAGGTCTGCCATCTAAAGCATCACTTGTATAAGGCACTTCATATTTAAACAAATCATCTATTCTCATACCTGTTAATATCTCAAATTCTGTACGTGCTGTATTAATGCCAGGCACTTCTATATAGCCACTCCAATCTCCTGACATATATTTTCGCATATGAGGGATAGGGTCTCTGCTATAAGTGATACCTTTTAACTCCAAAGGATCTATAAAAGATTCTACTTGTAAAAAAATAATATTAGGATTTTCACTGCCTGTGATACCTGCTGACTGTCGCTTTAATTTCATTTCAAGAACTCTTAATGACTCTTCATTATAATTTTCTGGTGTACTCTCACTACTAGCTTCATAAGAAGAAACAAAAGAATAAATCATACCCTCTTGCCCATAATCCACACTGGATTTAATATCAAGATCATCACTTTTGTGTGCTTTAGCAACAAACGCTAGATTGAGACTTGTAGTAAGTATAATAAAGCATACAATAACCCTAGGATGACAAATGTTTAATTGGCATGAATAGGACTTGGCAAGTAAAAGCAGTCCCATAACTATCAGCATAATAATAAGTAAAATAATATCAGATGATAAATACTTGCTCGCAATAGATAAGCCTTCTTTAGCTATAAAAAAATCTGGCCATCTAAGCGGCAGTCCCCGAATGGCCATTAGAATTCTGCTTGCATAGGCCAAACTTAAAACGCCCACAGCAAAAAGATTAAAGATAAAAGTCACCTTATGAAATAATAAACAAGGACATGTAATGATCAGCAATATAATGTAATTGATCAAAAAGATATCGGGATGTCCTAGAAGATACTGAAATCTTTCTAATACATTAAATGAACTGATGCATTCAATTGTGATATAGAGCAACACGCTTAAAAAAAGCCATATTTTAATACGCGCATATTCTTCTTGATACGTGTTTTTTCTTAAATCATCCACTACGCTCTCCCCTATCTTTCTATAAAATATTCTAAAAAAGCAGCAGATCAAAGTTCATCTACTGCTTATCTATCTGACTATTAAGCTCTGCCTGTATATTCTCCTGTGCGTGTATCGATACGAATACTTTGTCCTTGTTCAATAAACAGTGGCACCATGACTCTTGCTCCTGTTTCTACAATAGCAGCTTTCGTTGCGCCTTGAGCTGTATCTCCCTTAACCCCTGGTTCAGTTTCTGTAATTTGAAGTTCAACACTCAGTGGTGCTTCTATATCAAAAACATTGCCTTGGTGAGAAAGCACTTTAACCATTTCATTTTCTTTAACAAACTTAAGACTGTCTGCTACTGATGAAGCATTCAGTGCTATTTGATCATAAGTATTAACGTCCATAAAGTGAAAAAGTTCACCATCTGAATATAAGTATTGCATATCCTTACGATCTATGTGAGCTTTTGGCATTTTTTCATTGGGGCGGAAAGTCTTTTCTAATACGGCACCCGTTTTAATATTTTTGATCTTACAACGTACGAACGCTGCCCCTTTGCCTGGCTTTACATGTTGAAATTCAATGATTTGAAATAAATTGTTTTCGTATTCAATTGTAACGCCATTTCTAAATTCACCTGCTGAAATCATTACAGTTCCTCCTAATTTTCTTATCTCATATAGTGTAAACTACATTTTTCAATTTTTCAACGATTTTTTTATTTACTTAATGACAATAAGTTCTTTTGATGAGTGGGTAAAGTTTTCTATCCCCTTATCTGTTATCACTACTAAATCCTCTATACGTACGCCTCCAAATCCTGGTAGATAAATACCAGGTTCAACTGTCATAATCATACCCTTTTGGATAATTGTATTCTCTAAAGGTGAAAACCTTGGAGTCTCATGAATATCAATCCCTGTTGCATGTCCAAGCCCATGCCCAAAATAGTCTCCATATCCTGCCTGCGTAATGATTTCACGTGCAACTTGGTCTATTTCCTTGCCTAACATCCCTGGCTTTATAGCTTTTAACGCAGCAAGCTGGGATTGTAAAACAACATCATAAATTGTTTTGTGTTTGTCAGTAGCTTCTCCAATAACCAGTGTGCGCGTCATATCTGAACAATAACCTTGATAGACACATCCAAAATCAAGGACTACAAAATCTCCAGATTTAAATCCTGCGTTTCCTGGTTCAGCATGTGGCAAGGATGACTTAGATCCAGCTGCAACAATAGAAGAAAAGGAAGTGCCTGATGCACCATGTGTTCTCATAAAGCGTTCAATTTCTAAGGCTACATCATTTTCTGTAAGACCTTTTTGATAATACTCTGTCATAAAGGCCACAATATGTGAAAAAGTTAGGTCTCCAATGTGCTGCGCTTGCCTTAATCTACTTATTTCCTCTTCATCTTTTATTTGTCTAAGTTCCTCTATCATCTGAGAGGTTGGAACCAGTTCAAGTGCTTTTTGATCTTTTAATTCTAAATAGGTTGTATAGTTAGTATGATCACTTTCAAAACCAATATACCTAGCACCTTCTTCTTGTGCTATTTTTAGTGCTGTTTGAATGAGCCCTGCACTGTCTTGGCTGACAACCTTAAAATCTTTGCATTGTCCCTTTACTTGCTCTAAATATCTAAAGTCAGTAATAAGAAGTTGCTGGGTATTTGAAAGATAAAGCATTCCACTTGAACCTGTAAAGCCGCTCATATAAAGCCTGTTAGATTTACTCCCAATAAGCATAGCATCTATTTTAAGCTCTTGCATTTTAAGTAATAGTTTTTTTATTCTAACACTCATTATTATCCTTCTTTCTTATTTTTTTAATCTGTCTAACTAACGCATCCAAAGCAATTAAATAGCTATCAAAGCCAAATCCTTCTACAACTCCTATACACGACGCAGCTGTTACAGAATTTTTTCTAAAATCTTCTCTGCTATGTATATGAGAAATATGTACCTCTACAACAGGTTTGCCAATGCTTTTTATAGCATCTGCTAGTGCATAACTATAGTGAGTATAGGCTCCTGGATTGATAATAAGCCCTTCTACTTCATCATGATAGCATTTTTGTATAAAATCTATCATAGCACCTTCATAGTTGGACTGAAAACACTCTACCTCTATATTTTTTTCCTGTCCATAGTTTATGATTTCTTTTTCTAAATCACCTAGTGATTGGCTGCCGTATATTTGAGGTTCCCGAGTACCTAAGAAGTTGAGATTTGGTCCATTAATAACTGCTATTTTCATCATTTTCCTCCATTAGACTTATCATTTCTTTGGTCATATCTGTAATATTCTTGCCTTCACCGCATATAACCTTGCTGCAAGCTTCCTCATAAAGATACTCTCTTGACTCATAGAGTCTCAATAATTGTTGGTAATCTTTAACTAAAGGTCTATTTTCATCGTCACATACTCTATTATACAAAGTATCAAAAGACCATTTTAAATAAAAAGTCTCTTGTTTTTTCAATAATTCAACATTCTCTGGTGAAACAACAACTCCTCCTCCAGTTGAAATAACCAGCTGTTGCTGCTTGCTTAAATCTATTAGGCTATTAACTTCCATCTTTCTAAAACTACTTTCTCCAAGACGATTAAATATTTCTTTAATGGTAGTTTTTTGATGCGCCTCTATATAGTCATCTAAATCCACCCACTTATAGTTAAGTGCTGCGGCAATCTCTTTTCCTAGAGTGGATTTGCCACTCCCCATAAAACCAATTAAATAAATGTTTTTACTCATGTCTGACCTCGTTATGGACTATTTTTATGGCTTCATTAATAGCGAGTACAACATCTGTTGCATACTGAGGATTAAATGTTGTATTGGCCTTCACATAGACTTGTCCATTTTCTGTTGCTATGTACATAGGCTTAAGATGATTAAGGGCTAGCGCCATAATATCCCTTTTACATTTCTCACATACACACACATCCTCCCACTCTGAAAGTACGCTCTCTAAATACTTTGCCACTAAAGTTTCCATGTAGTTACTAATGTGATTCATATCACTCCCCCATTATAGTTTCTCAAAATAAACGGTTGTTTTCCCTGTAGCTACCCTAATAGTAATTCTGGCTTTTTTAGATAAGGCTGTATTAACAAGCTCTATTGTACCTGCTTTTGAAGGGGCCATTCTTCCGGAGAAACTTATTTGCTTGCCAGTGATATCCCGTGGGATCACAACATGCTTATCCATGTTAAATTTATAGATCGCCGCTTTATACCCCGGTCTTATATAAACTGCCTTTTCTGTACAAACAATATTATACTCTCTTCCGGTTAAATTTGCCATATATTGTGCACTTTTAATACCCTTTTCGACTTCTTTAACAAGCACCTTAAAACGCACTTCTTCAGCATAGTTTATCCCTAGTTTTAAAAAAGAGCTGCTTATTGCAATAAGCAGCGTAACAATGACTACTTCCATTAATGAAAAGCCTTTTTGATTCATTAAGCCTCCATATATTCTAAAATTTCTCTTTTTATATTTAAGATATCTTGCCTGTCACAGTTTATGTTATGCATAAGTTCAAATGCACTGACCCCTTGATAAAATAACATACTAAATCCATTAACACAAAGGCATCCCTTAGTTTTTGCATAGCTTAAAAACTGTGTTTCTTTAGGATGATAGATCATATCTACAGCAACCGAAGCTTCTTTTAAAACCATTTCTGTACAGCTAGGCATTTGACTCATATATTTACCCATGCCTATTCCTGTTGTCTGAATCACAATATCTAAAGATTTCTTGCATACTTGATCTTGCTCGTAAATGAATGTAGGGGTATCATAATACTGTTTCATGTGCTCTTTAAGCGTCTTTGCATGAGCAAGCGTACGATTAAAAATATGTATCTCTTTAGCCCTATCTGCTACAGATACATAAGCTGCATAAGCTGCCCCTCCACTACCTATAATTGCCACATTTTTATCTTTCCATTCAATATGATTTTCTTTAAGCAGCTCTCTTAATCCTATATAATCCGTATTATAACCTACGTAACCCTCTTCACTATAAACAAGTGTATTAATAGCTCCTATTTTTTTAGCAGAAGCATCTACCTTTGCAACATGTTTAAAAACCTCCTGCTTATGAGGCATCGTTACATTAAGTCCCTTTATATGAAGGGCATGAGCCCCCTTAATTGCATTTTCTAGTCCTGACTGTATTACATGAAAGGGTAAATAAATAGCCTCTGCACCTATTAAACTCATCAATTTATTGTGTATCTTAGGCGATAGCGTATGCTCTATTGGGTCGCCTATAACGCCATAAACTGTATGCTTACCTGTTATCTGTATGGTTTCTTTTTTCATAATATGTGATCACCTTTTTCTCAAGTCCTCTTTTAATTTTAGTTATCCACTCATCTTTCTCACTTATAGGCATAACAAGAATTGTTTGAATACCTGCTTTATTACCGCCATAAACATCTGTAAAGATCTGATCTCCTACAATAATGGCTTCTTCTTTGCTGCAATCCATTAAGCGAAGTGCCCGTTTAAAACTTTTTGTAAAAGGTTTCTTAGACTTATGGATTGCAAATACTTTAAGCTTTTCATTGAACTTTACAACTCTGTCTTCTGTATTGTTAGATACAAGTGCTATTTTAAGACCTGCCTGACGAATTTGTTGAAAAAAATCAATAATTTTATCATTTGGTTCAGCTTCATCATAGGGCGCTAGGGTATTATCTATATCAAAGATAATACCTTTAATCCCTTCGTCTTTTAGTGTTTCTATTTTTATTTCATAAATCGAACTTAAATAATGTGTTGGAAAAAACCTATTAAGCATCTTTATTCTCCTCATCTATTATTTGTGCTCCTTCATGTTCATTTTCTTTTAAATAAGCTTCCTCAGTAAGCTCTTCCCTATTCATAAACTGCATGAATTCAACTTTATTTTGTTCCATACCTACATAATACCTATAGTTATAATAAGCTGTTTGACTATTATGAAGTGTTGTTTTTATAGGAACATTGACTATAAATCTGGGTTGCTTTTTCGTTGAATAAACACTAGGGACTATCATGATTTTGTTATCATCTAACTCTATTTTTTTGATAGTATGTTTATAGGGATTAAGCATTATATTAAAGGTCTCTTTATAAGAATCTTCTGATATAAAAACTTCTTTTTCAAGTTCTAAGTCTCTCTCCCATACTAATTTAAACACATCATACCCCGTATGGAAAGCTTTTTCATAGTAACTATAGAAATCATTTGACTTTAGCATCATACTATTTATTACTTTTTTGATAGTACTTTGTTGTCTTGATGATGCTTCTTTCCAATAAGGAACTCTCTCTATATGCTTGGTATTGCCTGCAAGATGCCTTGTTTGTTCACTCACCAAAATAGGAGTCACTTCCTTTACACTCTCTACTTGAAGCTTGATCCCCGGCTTAACTTCTACCCAGTAATACTGTACAATTTTTATTTCATCATTATTATCTGAATCCTCTTGGGCGTATATATAAGAATTTTCTGACCCATTTACTGCTAGTTGATCTCCACTAAAAGTATATTTATTTGTTTCATGCTCTTCGGCTTTAACGTAATAATGTTTATCTGTATGCCATTTATACTTTTTATTAGCAGCACTTAGTGTTTCTACTTGACTAAGTGTTGTAACAGCTACTTGATAAATCATATTTTCTCCTAAAAACCTTGCATCAATAATATGTACCTCTTCAACAGCAGCTGATCCAAAACTGACATATTCATTAAGCTGAAGCTTTTTAGGAAGATGAAAATCATAAGTGATGTAGTTTTCTTTTATTTTCTCTTTAGCGCTAATCGTTAAATAGTCTCCTATTTGATTGATAAGTTTGTCTCTATAGTCTCTGTAAGTTTCCCAATAACTACTGTCAATAAGCACAGGATTTTGATTAAGTAGCAGCACCTCATCTTCAGGTAAAGAAAAATAGCTTGTAAAAAACATTTTTAGACCTGCTTGTACCATTTCTTGCTCTTGCACTTGCTCTTGTTTACCCTCTTGTTCTACAGTGCTGTCTATAAAAGCAGGAAAAGGTGTAGGTTCTATCTGTGTGCACCCTGTTAATATAACTATTAAGAGCATTAAGGCTCCTTGGTATGTCTTTTTCATGGTTAACCCCCTTTCAATCATTCACTTTTCTCATGGTTTTTATTTTAACCCTAATATTTTGAGTGGTTACATCTAAAATAGATCGATTTGAGAGTTTTACTCTGCCCTGCGTATAACGTAATGCCTCAGAAGTATAAGGTCCTAAAATAGTCGCTATATTTTCATTATCTTTAAACTGAGTGATTTTAAGTGCATCTAAAATAGTTCTAAAAAGCACTTTATCTGCCACATTCATTTTAAGAAGCATATCAGTATTATGTATGATTGTTACATCTACCTCAGAACCTGACACGCTTAGTCCTACATCTTGCCCTAGCATAATTTTATCTCTTTGTCTTAACCCAGCTCCACCAGCTTCTCTCGTTACATCTCCGACCGGCGTACTTCCCCCTATAATAATTGATCCTTCTAGAGTGATTTTACCTTTCTCTAATGCATTACTTTTTATTTGTACATTACCTTTACTGATAATAATCCCCTTAAATACCTTACCATTACTTCCGGTAATCTCTAATACATTCGGTGAATGATTAATGATAATTGTAGGATATGGCCTATCCCCTTTTTCATCTTGAACGTAATACTTACCAATATCAATAACTCCTCCATCAACTATTTCTATGGGGGTTTCATAACTCCATCCGGCTTGAGATGTGCTAAGCCCCGATAAATCTAGAACATCTGAAAAATGTAATAACCTAGGTGCTTCATAAACAGCATCAAAACTTCCATAAAATATGCTTCTTTTAGCTGTCATATAACCTCTTAGCCCTTTATATAAATGGCTTAAGGTAGGATTATAATTTTTAAAGTACATCCTTTTTTTATCTCCTAATGCCTTCTCTCCATTATAATAGCTATTTATATCATCAAATAAATAACTTTCACTATTATAATCATTATCAATATCCGTTAAAGAAGAAAGCAGTATACTTGACCCTCCTTGGTAAAAAAATTCTTTTGCCTTATTTTGAGCATCTAATAACCTTCCAGTTGGTGGCAGCCAGGTCTCACCTGTTGGGTAGTATGTTGGAGACTTGGCTGATATATAGGCTCTATGTGGATCACTACTTCCTGGAACATACGTTTTATAGGGATCGGTAATTTCAATCTGCCCTACTTTAATACTCTCTCTAAACGCTTCTGAACTTAAATAGGCATTGGTCCCTTCATATATTGAAGGATCTAATAGATAAGTAGACCTTACCGCTTCAAAAGGCTCTCCTATACTCTCCCATAATGCATAAGGAAGTCCCTCTCCAAAATCAATATACGGCTGTCCATTTACAAACATCCCATCTGCTTTAATATGCGAATCACTTCCTCTATTAAAAATACCGCTGCTAGAATTAGGGTCTTTATGAAATGTCCCTCCTATTTCGAGTCTTGGTCCTATTGTCCCATCTGAAATCCCAAACAAGCTGCCTGCTGCAGTAATTTTGCTGCTTTTAACGTACTTATCTATTCTTACATCGTTATCTACAAATACATTCTTTGCTATTTCTATTTCATTACCATTTACAACTCTTTCTCCACCAGAGAGCGTTTGATTATAGCCTCCTCCATATAAATCATCAAAAATGGCCAAGGTATTTGCAACAACATCTCCATTTACAATTATTTTAGACTTTGCAGTTCTCGTATAGTTTGCTTCCTTGCTATTAATGCCAACCTCTTCCGGCTCCCAGCCATGCGTAGTTGCCACATTACCTATGCAATATATACTTCCTGTATTCGTACTTTTATTAGCATCTGCTGGACTCGGATCAGGCGTCTTAACCTCTATCTGTCCGCCATTACTTGCGATAACTCCCCCTATTTCACTCATATCTGGCACTTGCAAAACGCCACCTACAACTTGAGTCTCTTTTCTAGTACCTTTAACACGCATATCCCCTATAACTGTTAGTTTACCCCCATCAGTAACTACAACATCTGAAAAACAGGTAATGGCACTATCTAATACTTCTGGCGGATTATAAAGCCACTCATAAGCCTCATGTATTTCATTATCTATATTCTTAGGCATTTCTATATGTATAAGTGCTTCTACTGTTTTAATTTCTTTAATATCAGCGCCGTCCTTTGTCTTAGCTGTACATATTATTTTAAACTCAAGTTTTGATGGATCAGCGGGACTCAAATCTTTAAATTCAACAACTATTTCAGTAGCTGTAGTCGCTGTCTGTCTATCTGCTTGTACTTTGTATTCAATCTTTTTACCAAAATAATTGACTGACACAAAACTATATATCTTATCCCTTAATACTTTAGAAATCACTTCTTCATCTATTACAAATTTACTATCCCTATACTTCATTTTCTTATTTTTCTTTTCAGTATCACTATCTTCTGAATAGTAAAAGTCCATATCTTGGCCATTTGTTCTAACTTTATTTATATCTGTAAGCTGCTCTAGGTAGTCATACCTTATCTCCTCAATAAAGACTGGTATCTGGGCTTGTATCGCTTTATTGATGACATCTGTACCCTTTTCTATGCCTGATTTAGCCAGATAGTAAGTATTACTTGTGTTCTTTTGCAAATACGCCATATCCCATTGCATACCTGCCACATTTATGGTGCTTCCTACTATAACCATCATTACTAATATGAGGATCGTGGTGATAAGCATCGCTTCACCTTTTTCATTTTTTCTGCTGCAGCTTGTCCTGATTTTCACCCCTCTACCCCCTTTAGTTATCTAAGCTTTTAAAAGTATAAGTATCTACCATCGTTTTAACGATTTTCCCCTTGTTTCCGAGTCTTGGCGCTTTATCACGCACAATAACTGCAATTAAGTAATTGTCTTCTCGGTCAAGGTGCGTGATTCTTTCTATTGTCGTTTTTTTATCTCTATCATTATTATCCATTATCATGATATGTAATTTTTTATTTATTTCATCTAAATCCTCCTTATTAATTACTACTTTAAGATTAATAGGGAGTTTGGTTTCATTATTAAACTTGAGTATAGTGTTCTTTAGTTTTATTGAATTAAGAGATCTCGTATCTAAAATAATAATCCCTGTACTAGATGCAGCACTTGTTTTAATGTTATAGACATACCCTTCTATCTCTGTTGAACCTGCTTGGATTGTACTCACTTGCTCAAGTTCAAGCTCCCCTGACTGAGTAATCGTTGTGCCAGTGGTAGCGCCCGTGCTAGATATCTTTCCGTCTTCCTCCATCTTTAAGTCTAAAATACTTACCCCCATAATTGACGAGTTATTATCAGCCGCCTCTGGAATGAATTTTTTTAAAAATAACTCATCCTTAAATAACGCTTTATACTGTGTGTCAATATTGAACCTAGGTAGTTTTTCTAGATCACCTGGTGAAAATTGATAATCCCTATCTGTATAAAATTTAATTGCTTGTGATAATGAGTCGGATGAAATCACTATTTTGCTTTCAGTAGTTTCTTTTATGTTCTTCATATTCCATAAGGCAACTTCATAACTATACTGTGAAGTATCATATTTTTGCTCAATATATTGCGCTGTATCAGCTGTTGTCTTTAAAAAATCTTTAAATGGCGTTGGCAGTGCTCTTGTTTCTTCTGAAAGAGTTGTATTAAGATAATACGCTAACTCATCTGCGGGTATATGACCTTGCTGTATTTTTCTAGCCGCTATTAAATCTTTTTCTAATTGACCTTTAGTCTCTTCTAGTAAAGTTTCTACATAAAATGTCGTTTGACTCATAGTCTCTGCATCTTCTCTTATTTTAACAGAAGTAACAAAAGCCTGTGACAAGGGTAAAATGCTGATCGATACAACAAATAAACATATCGCTACTTCTACATAGGACATCCCTCTACTATTTTTTTGTTTTTTCAACATACTCTCACATCCTTACTTATTTAAGTAAGCTTTACTTTTCCCTTAGTCTGTCCGGGTAAAACCTCTTCTTCAAACTCATTGTAGATATGAATCGTCTCACTCAATGAACCTTCTAATCTCACATTGATAATATCCTTTGTAGTATTGTTAATATAAATATGGATATCCGGCATTGTTTCTTGTATCTTTACAATATTTGAGCTAATACTCAAGCTAGGATTTTTTATAGACATTAAAACGCCATTTTGTTTGATCTTGCCCAGCTCATCCTCTAAAGTAATATCATACCCCTCATCCCTTACATTCAAAGTAATAAACGTACTTTGAGAAGATTTAAGTCCTGTATAAACCGTATCTATTGGCCCTGGCCCTACAAAACTATAGTTATCCCCCGATGCCAGCACATCCCACAACTCTAACTTAAAAGTACTATGAGACATTGGTTTTGGCGCACTAGACTCCATTGGCCTTGGCTCTTCTTGCTGCACATCTTCTTGGATTAGCTCATCATAAGTTATATCTGTATTTAAAAAAGCATCCTCTACATTGTTAAAACCTTTAAAGTTAGTCGTATAAACTTCATCTTCTATAAACTCTCCAACCAACATAAACATGGAAAATTCAACTGTAGAAGCTACTACCTTTTTCATCTCATTCCCATAACGCATCAAAAGCATTTTATTATCTTGATCCCGTTGCGGACTATTATCAATTTTAAAAGACGCAATATTAATTAGCTGATAAGATTGATTAAGATTTTGTATAAATGATCTTGTTTCTTGATAAGTAGAAGTATAGGTTAACTTGTATTTTTTCTCTAAAAAATGACCTGCTTCGTTTTGATAAGACGACTCCTCTAGCTTTTCTACTTTCATATCAACAAATTGATTGCTTTCCATTAGTCTGATAAATGCTATAAACTCTTTGGCAGACGAGGTCGTGGTAGGCATGCTATTTTTAGCAGCATTTTTTCTAGCATTTATCTGTGCGAGTTCCCTTTGCAAATTGGGAAGATTTTTTAAATGTTTCTCTTGCGCCGCCACTTCAGCGTATTTCAAAGCACTTTGGCTTTGAAGGTCTAAGATTTGAGCCGTTATATCTTTATGTATACTCAAAACATAAATGATCTGTGCTAAAATGATGAGCACGCCTATTCCTATGAAAATACTATTTTTAAGTGATCTCATTGCGACTCACCTCCATTTGGCTCTAGTTGCCCTTCAGTGGTGGAAATATCTGCTTCTTCAAAAATTTCTGATTGCTGTGTATCCTTAACTTCTCCTTGCTTAGGCATAGTCAATGTCAGTGTATAAGTACTTTGTTTTTCCCTAGCCCCGTATTCATCTTTTTCTGCCTCTGATACATTAAACTCTATTTGAGCTTGTCTAAAAATACTTTCTAATATAACAACATAATTTAGCAGCTCTTCTACTGTATTTGTTTTGCCAGCTATACTTATCTTCTGTTCACTACTTATCAGCTCTAGCTGATCAATGTTCATCCCCGCAGGTAGCCTCGCTACAAGACTGTCTAGTAATCCCGTATGAATAAAATCATTTTGTTTAAGGGTATTATATTGATCCGTCCAAACCTTAAACTCTGTTTTATCGCCTTCTAACTGTTTTAAGATCTGGTTAACCTCAGCAAATCTTGCATCATTTTTCATAAGCTCAAGCTCTAACAATACATTTTCTTCATACTTTTTAAGAGACAGTGGCGGCCTAACAACCGTTACAATAAACACCAAGCACTCTAGCAAAATAATCATTGTAGCTATAAGTATATATTTTTTAACTTTTTGTGCGCGTATGTACTCCTTAGGTAATAAATTAATTCCTCTCGTTTTAATTTTCATGCCTCTCCCCCTAGATCCCATGAATTGCACCTAATATATTGACAAAAAATCTTCTGTAAGGTTCAAAACCAAGCTCTTCTTTTTCAATAACATTGCTAAACTCCGTTAAGGTTTTTGTATTAATATTAAGAGCATCTTTAATATAGGTTTTAATCCCTTCAATACTTGCTCCGCCTCCAATTAAATAAACCTTCTTGATCGGCCTATTTTCAAATCGCGAATAGTAAAATTGTAAGATGCGTTCCAGTTCTGAGATAATATTGTACTCTATCTGTGGTTTAATCAACTCTTTTAAGTACTCTGCATAGGCTTCTTTATTTACCTCACCGTTATCCTGCTCTTCAGTACTTACAAAAGAGTTATTAATAGTTTCATTAATAACATCTATACCAAAATCAATAATTCTCGTGAGTACTGCATGATCCCTGGCAATAACAGTCACTGTTGTGGATTTGCCACCTATATCAATAACAAGTAAATCTCCTTCTGTATTATGAACCATACTCACTTGATCTCCAAACACCGACTCTAAGGCTTGGGAGGGAATACTTATTTGCAAAGGTATGCAATTTAAGCTTTCTATGAGGTTAACCATAGGAAGGACAATACTATTTGGGGCTGCCACTAAAAAAACCTCTTGTTTTGATTCACCTTTTTCCTCAAATTCTCTCACTACTTTAAAATCAATTTGATACTGTGAGGTATCGAGCGGCAAGTATTCTTCTGGTCTCATGGCAATGAGCTGTGCGATCACTTTTTCAGGCTGTTTAGCAATCGTAATATTTCTAATAATAATAGCATTGCTCTGAATCAGTACAATAGCCTTTTTAGCTTTATATTTTTTTAACGCTATTTCCTTGGAAATAACTTGATAAATAGGTTCAACATTATGCATAGTCCCATTTAATATACAATCTTTTGGGGTATCTAGAAGTGAAAATCTTTCTATTTTAAGGCTTGTCCCCTTTTTCTTAACCTCTATGATTTTAATAGTGCTGTTACCTATTTCTATCCCTATCACACTTCCTAGCATGCACTTCCCTCTTTTCTATAAAAATACTAATAGCACCTCTTAATAGGCTATTTTATATTCTAAAGATTCACTAAAGACATTTTCAACTTGTTGGAAAATCTCCCCATTTCTAGAGACTGCTAATGTACATTCAAAACGTACAATAGGTGAGTTTTCCTCTCTTGTTACTTTTATATTATGTATCTTATCTGATATAAGTGACTCAGTAAAATTAGCTTTATACAACAGATGATACGCTCCTTGATCATTTTGTGTAGAAGCATTTTCTCTTAGCCGAATCTGACGATTTTCTTTTCCAGAGCCTGTTCTTGGCGTTGTCCTTAGTTCTATCTTAACAAGTTCTCCCTCTATTTTATCACTAGACTTAGATGTTTGAGGCACTGTAGGAGGATGAATCGTTTTTTCTTCTGTACCATCTTTCACTGTGATTGTTACCTCTTCAGCAAGTCTTATTTCTTCTCTTATAAAGCTAGTAGATATTCTTGCTTGTTCACTTAAGTTAGTTTTATGATCAAATTTAATATACATACTATAGGTATCTCCATAAAATTGCCATAAGCTTCCCATAAGTAAGGAGAATAATAGGAGTGCTACGACAACTTCTAAAACTGTGAAGCCTTTTTGATTAGGTACACTTTTCATGATTCCTCCTCTATGTGACTCGTTGCCTCATTAATGGATACTGTAGTGACCTGTTACACCATTAAAAACAACCCGGGCCTCTTCTAAGTCATATGTAATCTTTATAGTTAATGTCTCGATCTCCTTGCTTGAGAGCGTATTCACATTTAACATAGAGCCGTAGTTGTCAAATTGGATAGCGTAAATAGGCTCTATAACGTCTATCTCACCCTCTAATTCTTTCATATATAAGGCTTCCATCATAATATGGATATTTCTTGAGTTATCCTTGTTTTCATCTCTTGCTTGTCCACTCGCTATATCTAGAGAAGGCGTTAATTTATAACTATAGTAGTGACCTGTTTCTAATGCCTCAACTAACTCTAATACATATGTCGCTGTACTATCTGCTTTACCAACTGCCATAGCACGCATCCTTTGAGCCGTAAGATCTAAACACATTTCCTTAGCTAATTTTCTAACTTCGTGTCTTCTTATAAGTCCTATACTTGGTATAGCTGCTGTACCAATAATCCCCATAAGAATTACAACAATCATCATTTCTAAGACGGTAAATCCCCTGGTGCCCTGTTTAAACATAGACCCTCCTACTCTTAAAAGCTTATAAAACCTAAATACCACACTATCACCTTATCTCCATAAAAAAGTGCAATAATGGCAGCCATATTAAGAAAAGGACCAAATGGAAAAGGCTCACTTGCTTTTTTTCTATAGCATAACACAATGCCATAAATAGACGCTAGTATAGAAGATACAAATATTGTAAATAAAACTAAAGGAATTGATAAATAAAGACCAAGCATCCCCATAAGCCTTACATCTCCAAAGCCTAGTCCTTCCCTTTTAAATAAAATCTTCACACCATAAAACATCCCCCAAAAGAAACCATACCCAAGTAATGCTGCTAAAACAGAGTCTCCTATAAACATCATATCCTTATAGATAACTGCTTGAAGCATTCTAAAAAAAAGCCCTACCCCTACTCCAAATAAGATTATCCTTGTAGGAAGCAGCATATGGTCTAGATCAATCATCGTAAGTACTACAAGCACCGCACTAAAAGCCATATACATTGCCGCTTCTAATGAAACGCCAAATCTTAAATAGACTGCCCCAAATAATACCCCTGTTAATAGTTCAATCAGCATATAGCGACTAGAAATTTTCTGACCACAATATCTGCATTTACCTTTTAAAATCAAAAAACTTATAACCGGAATTAAATCTAAAGAACTTAAAGGGTGGTTACAATTAGTACAGTGAGAGCCTGGAAAGACAATACTTTCTCCCTTGGGTATTCTATAAATACATACATTTAAAAAACTTCCTATAATTATTCCAAATAATAAGGTAAATAATATGGTCAATATCTATTTCTCCTTTAAAATAAGCAGACATTCTACAGAACATCTGCTTATTTACACATTTCTTTTAGTATCATACTTAAGTAATAGCACTATAGATTATTTCACAACAATCCAATCTTTATTAGCATCAGATTGAGCCGCTGTTGCATATGATGAAGAACTTGTAAGTTCTATATAACACTTACCATCCTTAGCTTTTAACGCCCCTCCAGTTTGAAAGTTAACTGAGTATGTTGTCACAGCACCCACTGTATTGCTTTTTAAATCTTTTAAATCAATATATCCCTTATTTGCCAACTCTTCTAAAATGGCAGTATTAACAACTACCTCTGCCCCAGCTAATCCTACAAAGTTATCTGGATATTTCCCATTCTCAGCATTATAAATTTCAAATTGTCTTTGTAATGTTTTTACGGTAGTAACATCACTTGCTACTCTAGCCTTATTGGTAATATTACCAAAAGTTGGAACCAATACTGCTCCTATAATCCCCATAATCGCTACTACAATAATAAGCTCAATCATTGTAAAACCTTTTTCATTTCTTTCTTTTCTTGTATTCTCTCTATTCATTTTCTTCACTCCCTTAATTTTTTATTATATTTTATTTATGTAAAGCCTTATAGGCATTTACTACATCATGGCTGCTGCTGCTGTAAAGGTAGGTAGGATTACAGCTAGCATAATGCCCCCTACGATAAAGGCTATAAATATTGTAAGAATGGGTTCAATCATTACCATGAGGCTATCTATGGTGGTTTGTACTTCCTCATTAAAGTAATTGCCTATTTTAACCAACATATCATCTAAGGCACCTGTCTCTTCTCCGACGCTGATCATGCTGTACATAATAGGTGGATAAATCTGACTGCCTTTTAGGGCCTCGTGCAACGTATTTCCATGCTTAAGAGATTCTATAGCTTTTTCTAGCTCCTCTTCGGCTATTGCATGATTAAGTACTTTTTTAATAATCTCCATCGCCTGCAGCATAGGAATACCCGAGGCTACTAGCATTGAGAGAGTCTTTGCAAATAAAGCAGACAAAGCCTTCTTAGTAAGCGGTCCAAAAAGTGGAAGTTTAAGAGACAAACGATCTACGGCCTTTCTGCCTCCTGGAATTTTTTTTATATTAAGCCCTAGTACAATTAGAAGTCCTGTAAAAATAACAATCCCTAACCAGTTGCTGGCAAAAAAGCTGCTAATCGCCATAACCATCCGTGTCGGTAGTGGCAGCTCAATATCTGCATCTTGAAACATCGCTACAAAATTTGGAATAACTTTAACCATCATTACAAAAACTACAATAGCTACAACAACTAAAACAAGCGCCGGATAAGCTAATGCCTTCTTAAGTTTTCTCGTTGTTCCAAGTTGCACATCAAAATGGTCTACCACCTGATTTAGCACCACATCCAAATTACCCGAAGCTTCTCCACATTCAATCATACTTACAAGAAGCTCTGGAAAAATCTTTTCATCCTCCGCAGCTTCTGATAAGGTTTTCCCCCGATTAACCTCATCATGCAGGTTAACAATGTGTTTTTTAAAGGCCTTATGGGTCGTCTGTTCAGCACAAATTTCAAGAGAGCGGCCTATACTAATACCCGCCTGAATCATCGCTGCAAACTGCTTGCAAAAAAAGGTAATATCCATCATCTTGATAGGCTTTTGAAAAAAAGATATATCTCCCAAATCGCTATTAAGCGCTGTCTTTTTACGAATAAAAATAGGATAAAGATACTTATCAGCTAAAAATCTTTTAACTAATTCTTCACTCTCAGTCTCTACCTCACCCTTTACAACCTTATTATTCAGTACATCCTTCGCCTTATATAAGTAGGTTTCCAAAGCTCTCCCCCTTTCTCTTTAATACCTATCCACCAACCTCTTAAACTCCTCTTTAATCTGCGCATGATTAGTCGCCATTTCCAAGGAAATCTTACCTTCCCGATAAAGCTTCACAATAGAACTATCCATAGTTACCATCCCATTTAGTCCCCCAGTCTGAATCTGAGAATAAATTTGATGTGTCTTTCCTTCTCTTATCAGATTACTAATAGCCGGATTGCCAACCATAATTTCAAGTGCTATACACCTTCCTTTAATATCTGAACGCGGCAAAAGCTGCTGTGAAATAACACCTTTTAAAATATTAGAAAGCTGCACTTTAATTTGTTGCTGCTGATGTGGTGGAAAAACATCTATAATTCTGTCTATCGTTTGTGGTGCTCCGATCGTATGCAAAGTACTCAACACAAGATGTCCTGTTTCTGCTGCTGTAATCGCTGTAGCAATCGTTTCTTGGTCTCGCATCTCTCCAACTAAAATAACATCTGGATCTTCTCTAAGTGCTGCCCGTAAAGCTTCTGAATAATTTCTACTGTCTATCCCTATTTCTCTTTGATTAACAATACTGTTTTTATGCTTATGCAAATACTCAATAGGATCTTCCAGCGTTAAAATATGCCCTTTTCTTTTTTCATTAATATAATTAATCATCGTTGCAAGGGTCGTCGACTTACCACTTCCTGTAGGACCTGTCACAAGAACTAACCCTCTTGTATTATTAGAAAGTGTTTCCAAGATATGCCTCGGCAGTCCTAACTGCTCCATAGAAGGAATATTGATGCCAACTGCCCGAAGCGCTGCTGCATAAGTTCCTCTTTGTTTGAAAACATTCACCCTAAATCTACCAATTTGAGGAATAGCATAAGAAAAATCCACTTCTCCCCACTCATCAAATTTTTTAGAAATAGTCTCATCTTTTTGAAGAAGCTGCTCTATAAGAGCTTTAGAATCCTCCGGTCCAAGCGGTGGCATATCAAGTCTCATAAGACTTCCATTTACCCTAATTACTGGGGGAATCCCTGTTGTAATATGAAGGTCAGATGCACCCTTATCATTTACAATTTCTAATAACGCATCTATAGTCATTACGCATCTCCTAACATTCTACTGTTCATAGGCTATTCTTAACATTTCTTCCATAGTGGTATGACCTTTAAGTACATTGTAGTAAGCATTATCCCACAACGAACGCATCCCTCTTTGCACTGCTTTTTCTTTGATCTCGTCTGTATTTAAACTGCCGCCTGCTATAGCTTCTTGCAGTATATTATCTACCACTAATACTTCATGTACAGCTATTCTGCCTTTATAGCCTGTATGATTACAAACGCTGCACCCTCTTGGACTATAAACTGGAGTCCCCTCTTTGATTTTATAAATAAGTTCTTCAGTAGCTGTTACTGTATGCTTAATTCTGCAGTTGGGACAAACCTTTCTGACAAGTCGCTGAGAAATAATACCTTTTACAGCTGCCCCTACCATAAAGGTTTCGGTTCCCATATCAATAAGCCGTGCAATAGAACTTGCTGCATCATTCGTATGGAGCGTACTTAGAACAAGATGACCTGTTATCGCAGCTCTTATAGCAATACTGCTTGTTTCACTGTCTCTCATTTCTCCTACCATAATGACATCAGGGTCTTGTCTTAATATAGATCTTAAGCAATTTGCAAAAGTTAAACCTATTTTTGTATGCACTGCAACCTGATTAATACCTTCTATCATATTTTCAACGGGATCTTCTACTGTCACAATATTGATATGATCATTATTAAGTGCACTAAGTGCTGCCGAAAGAGTTGTCGATTTACCACTTCCTGTAGGACCTGTTACCAAAATAATGCCGTGAGGATTTTTAAGCAAATTTTCAACCTTCTTAAAATCTTCTGGGTGAAAACCAAGATCTTGTAATGCCAAGTTGCTTCCTTTGCGATAAATAAAACGAATAACTGTTTTTTCACCGTAAATAGTAGGTAAAATACTGATCCTTAGATCTACTTGTCCCACACTCGCTTGCTTTGTCATCCTACCATCTTGTGGCAGCCTTCTCTCAGCAATATCAAGACTAGATAAGATTTTAATTCTTGTAGTAATCGCATTAAGCATTTCTTTTTTTACTTTTTCCATTTCATGAAGTTGCCCATCTACTCTATATCTTACACGTACATAATGTTCAAAGGGTTCGATGTGTAAATCTGATGCTCCTTTTAAGATGGCTCTTTGCAAAAAGTTATTAACGAGTTGAATCATAGGTGCATTTTCTGCTGTTTCATCTACTTCTTCTCGAACCTGCTTATGAGCTTCTTCTTGCAGCTGACGTTCTACTTCAAATACAATATTTTTAGTTTTCGCCGAAGTGTAAGTTTGATGAATAAGATTTTCTATCTCACCACCTAGAGCTATCAGCGGAATGATTTCCATTTTAGTGGAAAGTTTAAGATCATCTAATGCAAACATATCCAGAGGATCTTTCATAGCTACTTTAAGTTTATCCCCATCTATGCCTACAGCTATAACCGTATATCTTCTGGCAATACTCTCTGGCACCTTAGAAGCGATTTTATAATCTATCGTATACTTTTCTAAATCCATATGAGGAATACCAAGCTGAAATTCTAAGGCTCCTAGGATATCTTTATCCGTAATAATGCCCTGTTCGACTAATATTTCTCCTATCTTTTTATTTGTACGGTGCTGCTCTTTAATCCCCCACTCTAATTGCTCTTTGGTGATCATACCTGTTTCATAAAGCAAATCCCCGAGTCTTTTTCTTTCTACTTTTCTCATAGACATCTCCCCGAATTACCTTGATGTATCTTTCCTTAATCTACTAAATATTTTAGATGATCGTTTATTATTAATCATGTGCTTAATATACATATTTTGTAAATTCCTAGCTTTATTATAGCCTTATTGTTAGAAAATTATCAACAATTTTATTAAAATTTATTTATTAACTTATAAAAGGGTAATAAAAAAGCCAATAATTAGTCAAACTAATCACTGGCCGGTTGCACCACTCGCTCCAATTCTCTAGGTGCCCACATATAGAGAATGTTTCATTGCTCCCACATATTTTCAATTTCTTTAACTTTTTCAAAAACTTATTTCAATTTAAAACAAAAAATATATTAAAATATTATTATTTTCTTAATAAGGTAAATTATAACATATTATTTAAGATTTAATCAAGCATACAATTAAATAATGTCTTTTAAAAAGGAAATTTTATACTTTAATCCTTTAAATAACGTTCTTAAATTGACGTTTTGACCATAACATGGTAGATTATATAAGAATAACTAATCATTATGTTAGACTTAAAGGATAGAGGTGCGGTACTTATCAGTATATATACTAATGTGAGCAGAGTGAAGTATATAGAAAGGAAGTACTGCCGAAGCATAATTCTATTGCTTAAAAGGATTATGCTGGTGCTTAATAAAATATATTAAGTACTGTCATACAATGCTTTGTATGGAGAGCTATCTGCCATGTGAATTTCCCTATGAATCTCACATCCTTTTTGTTCTATACACCCAAACCAAAAAGGAGGATTTTTATTATGAAAAAAAAGAATTTCAAAGTACTTCTCACCATCATTCTTTTTACCACACTTCTAGCAGCCTCAAATCTTATGGCTTCTGATGCTGTAGAGAATGCCAAGGCGGCCAATGCACTTAAATATGGCTTTTTAACACTGATTCCCCCACTTCTTGCTATCGTACTTGCCTTTATTACAAAAAATGTTATCATTTCATTATTTATTGGGGTTTTATCAGGAACTTTTATGATTGCACTCAATGATTATTCAATTTTCACCGCAATTTATATGTCTTTTGAAAAATTTACTTATGCGGCACTTGGATCTCTTGCTGATTCATGGAATGCTGGAATTATTCTTCAAGTACTTACAATAGGTGGTCTTATTGCCCTTATTTCCAAACTTGGCGGTGCAAAAGCTGTTGCTGAAACGCTTGCTAAACATGCTAAAACAGCTAAAAGCTCTCAGCTTATTACTTGGGTTTTAGGTCTGTTTATATTCTTTGATGATTATGCTAACTCTCTTATTGTTGGCCCTATTATGAGACCTGTTACAGATAAACAAAATGTTTCTCGTGAAAAGCTAAGCTTTATCATTGATGCGACTGCAGCACCTATCGCTGGGATTATGTTTGTCTCTACTTGGATAGGTTATGAACTCAGTGTTATAAAAGATGGTTTTGGTCAAATAGGCCAAGATGTCTCACCTTTCAATATTTTTATTGAAACGATTCCTTTTAGATTCTATAACATTTTAATGCTTCTTTTTGTTGTTTTCATCGTTATGACACTCAGAGACTTTGGTCCTATGTATAAAGCTGAAAAACGCGCTAGACTTACTGGCAAAGTTATAAGAGACGGCGCTATTCCTCTTGCAGGAGCTGAACTTGATGAAATGACTCCAAAGAGTAATATTAAGCTTTCTGTATGGAATGCTATTGTTCCTATTGGCTCATTAATTGCAGGTTCGTTGCTTCTGTTTTATTTTAACGGAAGAGCTGCTATTATGGGTGATGCTGATGCTGAAATGCTTGATCTTATGCAAAATTCACCAGCCTCTTTTCTTGCTATTCGCGAGGCCTTTGGTGCTTCTGATGCAGCGATCGTTCTTTTTCAAGCTGCTCTTATAGCTTCAATAATTACAATTCTTATGGGACTCTTTCAAAAAGCATGGACACTTAAAGAATCTTTGGATATATGGGTTACAGGTATGAAATCTTTACTTATAACAGGCGTTATCCTTATCCTTGCTTGGTCACTTTCTGGTGTCATCAAAGAACTCGGCACAGCTCACTTCTTAGCTAACTTCTTAGAAGGTGCTATTCCTCCGTTCTTACTGCCATCTCTTATCTTTATCTTTGCTTGCCTTATATCTTTTGCAACAGGGACAAGCTATGGGACGATGGGTATTTTGATGCCACTAACTATTCCTATTGCTCATCAAATAGGCGGAGGATCTTACGAACTTATCATCTTTAGTATCAGTGCAGTCCTTTCTGGCGCTATACTTGGAGACCACTCTTCACCTATATCTGATACAACCATACTCTCTTCAATGGGAGCAGCATGTGATCACCTTGACCACGTCAACACACAATTACCTTACGCCCTTACAATAGGTGCCCTCTCTGTTCTAGTAGGCTACTTACCACTTGGACTTGGACTACCTATTTACATTGTACTGCCACTAGCTATTGTGGTTACTTTCCTCATCGTAAGATTCGTAGGTAAACGTGTAGATACACCAGAGGCAACTAAATAATAATAAATTAACAGGGTAAGCTTCGTGCTTGCCCTGTTTTTAGTTGTTCTTCCATCTTTATACCTTTTGCATATCGCAAGCTTTGCTTGTGATACTGCCATGAAAGTGTTTTTCTTTCAACCCTATCACAACGCAAAAAGAGGCAAGCCTGATATACATGCTTGCCTCTTTTTGAGCTGTGACATTGCCAGCCATCCTATTACAAAAATTCCACTCTATTAAACCCAGCAAGTGAGGGAGGATAGTATCTTTAGACGCGACTTGGATACATGTGACGGAGCGGAGAAAGATAGCTATCCTCCCTCACTTGCGGACGTTGTCAATAACATTCGTTTGAGAATGCACATCATCATTATCACTCTTCACATAACTATTGCCCCTGAACAAACTACCAATAATACTATTACAAAGATTCAACTCTATTAAACCTAGCAAGGGGAGGGAGGATAGTATCTTTAGACGCGACTTGGATACATGTGACGGAGCGGAGAAAGATAGCTATCCTCCCTCCCCTTGCGGACGTTGCCAATAACATCCACTTGAGAATACCCCTCATCATTACCACTCTTCACATAAAAAAAAGACAAGCCCGAAAGCTTGTCTCTATAATTTACTTGACTTAATTACTTACTCATTGCCTCTTCAATAGCAACTGCCACTGCAACAGTAGCTCCTACCATTGGGTTGTTACCCATCCCAATAAGTCCCATCATTTCTACATGGGCCGGTACTGAAGATGAACCAGCAAATTGTGCATCTGAGTGCATTCTACCCATAGTATCAGTCATACCATAAGAAGCAGGACCTGCTGCCATGTTATCTGGGTGAAGTGTACGACCTGTACCCCCACCTGATGCTACTGAGAAATATTTTTTGCCTTGTTCGATACATTCTTTTTTGTAAGTTCCAGCAACTGGATGTTGGAAACGTGTTGGGTTAGTTGAGTTACCTGTTATAGATACACCAACGTTTTCTAAGTGCATAATAGCTACACCTTCTCTAACATCATCTGCTCCATAACAACGTACTTTTGCACGCTCTCCCTTTGAATAAGCAATCTCTTTAACAATTGATACGACACCTGTTGCATAATCAAATTTTGTTTGTACATATGTAAACCCATTAATACGAGAAATTACTTGTGCTGCATCTTTTCCAAGACCATTTAAGATAACTTTAAGGTCAGCTTCACGTACTTTATTCGCAGAACGCGCAATACCAATCGCCCCCTCAGCTGCTGCAAAACTTTCATGTCCAGCAAGGAACGCAAAACATTTTGTTTCTTCACGCAGAAGCATTGCTCCTAAATTACCATGGCCAATACCAACTTTTCTGTCATCTGCAACTGAACCTGGTATACAGAATGCTTGAAGACCTTCTCCAATAGCTTCTGCAGCCTCTGCTGCTACTTTACATCCTTTTTTAATGGCAATGGCTGCCCCTACTACATATGCCCAACAGGCATTTTCAAATGCAATAGATTGAATAGATTTTGTTAAGTTATAGGCATCTACACCTTTTTCATCGCAAATTGCCTTTGCTTCTTCTATATCTTTAATGCCGTACTGATTTAAAGCTGCATTAATTTGGTTGATTCTTCTATCATAAGACTCAAATAATGGCATTTCTTTTGCACCTCCCTTTACTCATGTCTTGGGTCAATTGTACGAGTAGCTTCGTCGAATCTACCGTATTGACCTGTGGCTTTTTGTATTGCTTCGTTTGCATCGGTTCCTTTTTTAATCATGTCCATCATTTTTCCAAAATGAACAAATTTGTAACCTATAATTTGATCTTCATCATCAAGAGCAATTTCAGTTACGTAACCTTCTGCCATTTCTAAATAGCGAGGACCCTTAGCTTTTGTTGAATACATCGTACCAACTTGACTACGAAGACCTTTTCCTAAATCTTCAAGTCCTGCACCGATCGGAAGACCTCCCTCTGAAAAAGCTGTTTGAGTTCTTCCGTATACGATTTGCAAGAAAAGCTCACGCATAGCTGTGTTGATCGCATCGCAGACAAGGTCTGTATTAAGCGCTTCTAAAATAGTTTTGCCTGTTAAGATCTCTGCCGCCATAGCTGCTGAGTGAGTCATCCCAGAACATCCTACTGTTTCAACTAATGCTTCTTCGATAATTCCGTCTTTAACATTTAATGTAAGTTTACATGCCCCTTGTTGTGGTGCACACCAGCCTACACCATGTGTAAGGCCGCTAATATCTTTTATTTCTTTTGCTTGTACCCATTTTCCTTCTTCTGGAATTGGTGCTGAGCCGTGGTTAACCCCTTTTGCTACTGGGCACATTAATTCTACTTCATGTGAATACATCATTGTCATGACTCCTTTCCACTTATATATATTTAAAGATATCTCTTTAAATCAAAAAATTAACAATACAATCTTATTGTATAGTCGGTTAAGGAATCTGTCAATATTTATCAGTTTTTAAATTTATTTAAAATGGTAGATTTTATGAGTGCCTGTGATTTTGTTCTCACGATGAGTTGCTATTCCTAGTGCTCCTTTTTCTAAGATAATCTTAAACAAAGATGCCTTTTGTTGAATATCTTTTTTACTCGCTTCTATAATCTGCTGTTGTAAATGAACAATATCATCTTTTTGTATCCCCATTAAAATATTACGTTCATTGGAGTCTGCTTGTTCCATTGGACTGCCTAGTAGCTTAAACTGATTGTGAACTCTTGCAAGCGCCTCTATCTTACTTGTTTCTAACAAAGCGTCTTCAACCTGTGTGCTTAAAAATTCAGGAATTGCTTTTAAAATATTCAGAGATACCTTATAATCCGGATCCCTATAGGTGAAAAGTGAAATCGTATCTAAAAGACTAAATTGGCAGCCTGCCCCATAGGCTCCCAGTTTAATACGTATTTGTGGATTAAGATAATGCTTTGTAAGATATGTGGCAGTAAGACAATCTATGCCATCTAACTTAAAGCCCACCGGCTGTGTATACTGCAGATAAATGTAGTCTACTTGTGTATCATTAAGGAGTACACTTTTTTGCGGATAGACCTCAAAATGATAACTGGGTTCTCGAATTTCTATATTTCTTTGGTGTTTGATTACCTTTTTCCAGCTTTTTTGATAAGGATTTGTATAACGCTTTGGAGTTGCTGTTGCAACGATAAGGCCTTTTTGGTTATAAATATGCGCATCCATTTCCTTAATCAACTGTATCCAATCAGCTTGTGAACTGCTAGTAAGCGTCTCACAAAACTGATACAACGGATAACCTTGTTCGTAAAGATATCTCTTTGCTCCTTTATCTGCTCCCATATCTAAGCTCGAGAGTGCACTTAGAACATTACCACTCCATGTTTCTTTAAAGTCTGTTGTAAATTTAATAAGCTTATATCGATACCAATCTGCATCCTTATTAAATAAGCTTTGTCTTGCCTGTATAAAAAGACCACCATGGTTCTTTTCGTCTTCTGCTGAACTCACCTTTACTTTTAGAAAAGGTGAGTAACCATTCTCATTATTAAAGACGATACATTTTGCCTCTAATGTCCCTTTAAAAGGAACTAGCTCCTTTGCACTTTCACTTAGCAAATAGGCATATAAAAAGAGATATGGCAATTTTTCTTGCTCAATATGAGAAGTATTGTAATAAAGTTGTGATCTTGCAAGTCCACTTGGAATCTTAGTCTGTAGATAAACTTGTTCTCCATTTGCTTGTATTTTTGTATCTGCTATAGGTTTAATAACAAACTCTTCTAAATTAACAGGTTCTAAAAAAGCTTTCTCCGCCTTTTGCTGCCACTTGTCCATCTCTTTTGAAATGTTTTCCCACTCTGGCTTTATGACTTTGGATAATGCAAGTGGGGGTGCTATCCTTTGTTCATTTGGAGTAAGCTCAAGCGTGTAAGTATAAGCATTTTCAAACAACAGTTGCCCATAATTACTCGGCAGCTCCTTTATTTTCCCCAGCTCTTCTTTTTTAATAAAATATTGATCTTGTTCTCTTTGATGGGCCCAGCCATCTAGTAAAGATTGTGCTATTTCTACTCCTCTATTTACACTTTCATCTTCACTAAGCAGTGCAAGTCTCGCTTGACCTATAACATCTTCTTCAAGTTTTTTATCGCGTTTTATAGGTTGTTTTAACGTTTTTTTAATAATATTATCTAAGATTTCATTAGAGTTATTTACCTTTAAATGAGGAATATCTTGTAAGATAATAGAGTAAATAGGATAGGGCAAATCATCATCCTTGAAAATTTTCACATGCGTAAATCCTTCATGTTGAATCTGCTTTTGAAACGCTGAATGAGGGTTTAACAAGTACGCATTAATCCATAAGTCTAAGAGTTGGATCTGCCTCGGTGTAAGTTTCTTGGGTATCACAAAACTTTTAATCAAACAAGGCTTTTCGGTCTCCGGCATAACAGCATATTTTTGATAGACTTCTCTTTGCTTAATAGGTACCATAAGATCAACGTCACTTTGGATATTACTATACCCCTCTAAATATCCCGCAATAGTCGTTAGTACTTCATCAATAGGTAAGTCTCCATATAAAATAATTTTCATATTACTGGGATAATAGTACTTTTTATAAGTTGCTACAAAGTCTTCATAAGTAAGTCTGGGAATTTCATTTGGATCTCCCCCACTATCGTTTGCATAGTGCGTCTCGTTATAAGCAGCTTGTCTGATACTTCTGTAAATAGCGCGGTCTACACTATTATAAGCCCCTTTCATCTCATGATACACCACGCCTCCAATAGACTTGGTATAAGGATTATAATTAAAAGATTCTTCATAAAAGCCACTGGCTTGTCGTATAATATTAGGATTAAAAATACTATCTAAGTAAATGTCTAAAAGACTTGTATAGCAGGACATATACGGCGTTGTAAAAGGATAAATCGTCATATCTCCACTAGTTAGTGCGTTCATAAAAATATGAGGATAAGCTGCACTGGCATCAAAAAAAAGGCTTGACGAAGGATACTTTTTAGACCCTGTAAAGACAGTGTGTTCAATAATATGATTGACGCCGCTGCTATTTTCTGTAGGGGTTTTAACACCTAATGTAAAACTCTTATTAGCATCCTTGTTTGCTATCCATATCACACTTAGCCCAGATTCTGCATGTTCATAAGTATGTAGCGTATCTTTGCCGTAGCTGACCTGCTCTGTCTTATGAAAAGCTGTATCTGTCCCATAGCATTTAATAATGCACAAAAACGATAAAGTAAATATCACTATGCTTCTTTTTAACATATTTCCTCCTCCTTTGGAGTTAGGATATGCATTAAGGTTATATCTCATACTCTTATTTCATATATTATAGATAGCAAAATATATTGTTGAAGGAGGGAATGTAAAATGGCTCATTCATTTTATCCCCCTATCATGTCACGCCAGCAACAAGGTTCTTTAATTGTTGATATTACAACGAATCCCCTATTAGGTCCAGTGACCCCTATCCCAAATGTACTCGTTACCATAAGAGAAATGACTGCGAGTGGCGCAGGGCAAATCTATGCCCAGCTACTCACTGACGAAGTAGGTCAGACAATTCCTATTGAACTTCCAACACCCCCTATTGAACTTAGCCTTGATCCACTAGCCACACAGACACCTTTTTCAAGTTACATGATAGAAACAAGTAATCCTGAATATACAGATACTTCTATCATCGGTTCTCAAGTCTTTGCAGATACACAGTCTATCCAGCCTATTACTCTCGAATCTACAAGAAGTCGCATGAGACAGTTTGTTGAAACAATTATTATACCGTTTCCTACACTTTATGGGGATTTCCCGCCTAAGATTCCAGAGGCAGAAATAAAACCTATCATTCCAGGTTCTGGATTTATTGTCCTTGATAATGTTGTTGTTCCTGAATTTGTAGTGGTTCATGCAGGGCCTCCTACTGATATTAATGCACCAAATTATACAGTCCCTTATCTTGATTATATTGCAAATGTAGCTTCTTCTGAAATTTACCCCACCTGGCCAGTTGAAACGATCAAAGCCAATGTGATCGCTATTGTTTCTTTTACCTTGAACCGCGTCTTTACAGAATGGTACCGTAATCAGGGCAGAAACTTTACCATTACTAACTCTACAGCTTTTGACCAAGCCTTTTCCTATGGGCGTAATGTCTATGACAGCATTACACCTGTTGTTGCAGAAGTTTTTAATATTTTTGTAAGACGCCCTGGTGTCTTGCAGCCTCTTTTCACACAATACTGTGACGGGGTACAGTCACAATGCCCCGGTTGGATGACGCAGTGGGGCAGCAAAAACTTAGGAGATCAAGGACTTAGCGCTGATGCTATTCTTAGAAACTTTTATGGTAATATTGAGCTTCCTGAAGCTCCAATAGTCGAAGGCATCCCAGAGTCCTACCCTGGAACGCCTTTAAGGCTTGGAAGTACTGGTCCTAATGTAAGAAAAATTCAAGAGCAGCTCAATCGTATCAGCATTAACTTCCCTCTCATTCCGAGAGTTGCAACGGATGGTGTGTTTGGCCCTGCGACCGAAGAGTCTGTAAGAACCTTCCAAAGAATATTCCACCTAACACCCGATGGTATAGTTGGCCGAAATACCTGGTATAAAATTTCTGCCATTTATGTAGCTGTTACACGTATAGCAGAGATTTCTTAGATTTAAAATGTACAAACAGGGCAGACCGTTATATACAGGTCTGCCCTCTTCTACTTATTCTGTTTTAATTGCGCTAAGAGCTGAAAGTTTCATCGCTCTTTTAGCTGGAAAATACCCTGAAATAAGTCCAATAACAGTAGAAAATAAAACAGCACCTAGAGCAAGCCATGGTGGAATAACAGAAATTCTGGTTGCGCCGTACATGCCAATAACATTAGCAATGCCACCTCCTAATGTGTTGACAATAAGAGAAATGCTATAAGAGATGATTACCCCTAGTGTGCCTCCTATAGCGCCAATCATAATCGCCTCTACTAAAAACATCTTTTTAATATCTGGAAGTTTAGCGCCAATGACCTTCATAATACCAATCTCGCGTGTACGCTCATAGATACTCATCATCATCGTATTCGCAATCCCTATAGCTGCAACAAGCAAGGAAATGGCGCCTATTCCGCCTAGTGCCAGCTGCATCCCATTAGATACTTTTTTCATCTCGTTTAGCCAGTCCATTGAACTATACGCCATATACCCTTGTTCCTTAATCATTTCTTGAACTTCAGAGACTTTATCGCGGTTACTGACTTTAATTTTAAACTCATTATAAGTGCCCTTAGCTTGAGCCATACCATAGCGATCTCGATTACCATTTTGCTTACCATAGAGTTTTTCTTGGTATTTTTTCTTTTCATCTACTAGCTTATCAAATATTTCTCTTGGCACATAAGCATTATGTGAAACTTCATAATTAGTATCTGAAAGAATCCCTACCACTTTAACTTCTATAGGCTTAGGAGCTTTTATTTTTTCTCCGTTCATATTTTCTAAAAGTGGTTTGCCTGTCATATAATCAAACTGAGCAATTTCAACCTGCATTTTATCAACTTGCAAATTAAGAGGGAGTGCTTCGGGTGGTTTATTCCAATTAGGCCTTTTACCGATTTTAGTAAACTGTTTAGGGATTTCTCCCCCCAAAATCATTGCATTTTTCTCTCCAATCTCCATATTCCTTCCTTGCACTGCCACGTAACCTAGTGCATTCATATCTTCTGCATCCGAGGCATAGATGTTCATTTCCCAGTTGGTTCTGTATTTACCATAAGTTAAGTAAGCATTACTCATAAGTGAGGGTATTACCCGCTCTACATACTGCATTTTCGAAAAAGCTTCTATCGCTTTATCATCAAGTTTTGGTGCCTTTGTATCCTGATTGTATCCAGCAACTACACTAATAAGTGTGAGATTACCCATTTGAGAAATTTGTTCTTCAAAATTTCTATCCATAGCAATACCGAGTGAAAGCATTAAAATAATAGAACAGGCTCCAATAATGACTCCGAGTATTGTAAGAATGGTACGTACTTTACGCCGCCACAAGTTGCGTACACTCATTATAAATATATCAATCGTCTTCATCTAGCATCATCTTTTCTTTTTTAGCTTTTCTCTTTTTAAGCACAACCAGCGTTACACTAATAGCGACTATTATCCCTGCACCTATACCTATTAGAAGCGGCAACTTAGAAGTTTTTTGCTGTGGCATCATATCAGGGTTATCCATACCCATATCAGGCGGCATAGCCATTTCACCTACTTCTATCGTAAATTCTTTTGAAATTTGTCTAAGCTCTCCAGTTGCCTCTTCATATTCTATAATCATATTACCTTTTAGGTTCCCTGGACTCTCAGCAACAATAGTAGGTGCGTAATTTTCTGTTGCACCTTTTTCGAAGACTCCAACAAACATCTTGTTATCTTCAACACTAAAGCCCTCTCCTTCAATATAAATCATCATATTACTAATATTTGTTTTACCCGTATTATAGATTGTAGCATTAAAGTAAGCTGGAATACCTACTTGTGCATAATCAACTTGAATATCTCCTATTTCTATTTTAGTTGTTTGTTCAACTGGAATACCTATCCCTTCTGTTGCTTTTATTTCATTGCCTTTATTATCCTCATACTCCATCTCTATAGAAATTTCATAAGTTTTTGGACTGGCACTTGGAATAGTATAAAGTCTAATCTTTTTAACTTCTGTTTGCCCTGGCATCAAGTCTGCAATATAAAAAGTATTGCTTGCTCCTACAGGGGTAAAAACACTTCCTGTATTTTGCTCTCCGACTTCTCTTACTGTAAGACTTGCTTTTAAATTATGTACCGATTGTGTTTTATGCGCATTTAAAAATCCTATTTCAAGGTCAAATTGTTCACCTGCTCTTACAACAACAGGCTCTGACTTGTAATGCCCAATAATGACTTTAGGTGTGCCTTTTTTACTCTCTGTTCCTTCATCATCTTTTTCTGGATTGGAAATATTGACACTGCTATATTGAGAAATAGTTATGGGGTTACTTGCATCACCATATTCAATTACCATTTGAATAGGGTGTGTACTAGATACAGCATCTCTTGTTGCTGCAAAGGTTACCGCATACTGTTTTTTCTCTCCAGCACTTAGCTTAGATACAAAAAAGAGATTCTGCGACTTAGGAACAATGCCCTCACCACCTTTAACAGAAATCTTAAGGTTTTCAGCTGCTCCTTTTGAAGAGACATTAAATTTCACTGTAAAGTTTTCATCGACACCATAATGGCCTAGCGGCGAAATAATATTATCGATCACAACTTCTGAAGATGCTGCAGAAGCTGAGGTACTTAAATAAATATATTGTGTATCTTTTGCTTCTTCACCTAAAGAATTAAGATAGGTCATCTCTACCTTAATAGGCACACTGTTATCTTTTACTTTAGTATCTACCCGCAGCTTCATTGTAATATCATTGCTTGCTTTTGCATTAATGACTGGGATATGCTTAACATTACTCCCCCCCACTATAGCAACATTTTCGGAGTTAATTTCTACTCTAATATTTTTAGCAGGTCTTTCTCCCACATTTTTAACTGTGATCGTTGCATCTTGTGCAACCCCAGGGCTAAAGACCTTCGTTGAATCTGTACTGACTTCTAATACAGAAGGTACTACATGACTATCTACTTGTAAGTTAACAGGGAAAGATGCGCCATTTACAATGACATTCGCTTTATAGACCTTTGCTTTAACTTCTTCACCAACTTCTATAGAAAAAGCTGCTGTTTTAACTTCTTTGGACTGTAGTTGAGAAATGACCGCCTCTTCCGTCTTGATTTTAATACCTTCTACCTTTTCAGCAAGTTCTAAATTGACTTTAACATTTCTAAGCGTTTGTTTGCCTTGGTTAATGACTTTGACTTGTGCATTTTGAGTGGCTCCTGCTTTAACAAGTATATTAGCTGTATCATCTACCTTTAACATGTCTTGCGTTTCTTCTAATGTGATGGCACTAAGTTTGAACTCTTTGGATATACTTGAAGGTGTGCTTGCAGATCCTTCTGTTAATAGAGTTACTGTCCCGCTTTTCCCTCGTCCCATATATTTAAGCCCACTAATAACAATCTTTTCTGGATATTTTTCTTCTAAATCACGATACTCCACGCTATAAATCATTTTTGAACTATCTATGGCTGAACTATTTACAGAGACGGCATGGTCCGCTGGAAAAGCACTTTCTTTTAAAATATTTGCATCTCCAAGCTGCACATTTAAAGTGAGCGTAAAAGTGTCTTCTGGATACAAATAAGAGGTCCCTTGTGTAATGCTAATGATATACTCTGTTCCCATTCCTGTACCATATACTTGTAATGCCGTACCTGGCATCAGGCAAGTAAGTATCATTACCAAACTTAACCAGATTCTCATTAATCTATTTTTGTTCTTCATAAAGTACTTCCTTTCCACCTTCTGTTTTTTTCTCTATTTTGTAAATATTCCCATCTCTTATTGTAATGATTTTGTGTGCGTAATTTGCAATTTCGGGGTCATGCGATACAATAATGAGTGTTTGGTTATATTCTTTAGCAATTTGGGTAATGATCCCCATCACTTCTATCGTCGTTTGTGTATCTAAATTTCCTGTAGGCTCGTCCGCAAAGAGAATTTTAGGTCTATTTACAAAAGCTCTGGCAATACTTACTCTTTGTTGTTGTCCCCCACTCATTTCTTTGGGTTTATGTTTAAGTCTTGTCCCAAGTCCTACGGCCTCTAGCATTTCTTTTGCTCTTTTTTCTCTTTCTTTTTTAGGTACACCTTGAAAAATAAGAGGTAGTGCCACGTTTTCAAGAGCTGTCAGCGAAGGAATGAGGTTATAAGATTGAAATACAAATCCGATATACTTTTGCCGAAAAACAGCTAGTTCAGCCTCATCTAACTTTTCTACATGGATGTTTTTAATTTTTACAATCCC
The DNA here is from genome assembly GCA_937921505.1 of uncultured Clostridia bacterium. GTDB lineage: Bacteria > Bacillota > Clostridia > Lachnospirales > Cellulosilyticaceae > FMMP01. Next base: position 60,408 of record CAKZUB010000049.1, read on the forward strand.
CTTGGTTGGCTTTTCAAGACCAGCTAACATATTAAGAAGTGTCGATTTACCTGAGCCTGATGTACCAAACAAACAACATATTTCTCCACGTTCTATTTCAAGGTCAATATGACCTAGAGCTACTATCTTTTCTTTACCCATTCTATAAACTTTTCTTAAGTTTTGTACTTTTATAATAGTATCCAGAATCTATATCCCCCCTTTTTCCTCATCTGACACCATTTTAATGAGTCATTATTTCGAGTATATCATAGCTTCCATTTGATTTCCAGTTATTAAACATTACAATCCAATGACTTTTTTGCTCATTATTACAAATACTTTATGATATTACTGAAAGTTTAGGCATTTATCTCAGTAATATCATAAATTTTATAAAATTTGTTGTCTCCGTAATATATTAAGAGATTCCTCAATGCATAGTTTGCCATATCCCCAACTAGGATCTGGATACCTAATACCTGGAATATCTTTTCTAGTGCCTCTTAATAAGTAAGTCCTCAGATTTTCTCCATATAAAAAAATGTTATTTCTTCTGACTATACCCCACTCCATTAAAAGTGCTGCGCCTCCTGTCACATGGGGTGTTGCCATACTCGTGCCACTCAAAACGCGGTAGCCTGATCCTAGATGACTTGCCGCTGTTATATTAACCCCAGGAGCCACTAAGTCTGGTTTAATCACACTATCATTTCTTCCAAAGCCTCTGCCTGAAAAAACAGCTATTTGCTGTGTAATAGAGTTATAAGCCCCAACCGATATCACAAGTCTTGCTGAGGAGGGGGTAGTCAGTGTCGTCTGTGGATTAGGGCTTAGCATAAAACTATTTCGCCCCACCACTTCCGTAGTAGGTCCCCATGCATTATACCTGCCATCTATCACACTTCTGCCATAGATTAGAACTGTCCAGGCACCACTAGTGATTGGAATATTGCCTTCTGAGATTAAAAACACTGCAAATTCTTCATCTCCATTAAGAGGTGAAGGTCCTGCAAAAGTAGCATAGAGTCTAGTCGGACCAATTCTATATTGTACAGGACCTTGTGCATACAGAATAAGTGGACTTCTATTTCCTGCAGGATCTATAATTTCAAATTGGAATTCATCAATAAAACTCTTCCAAACAGATAAATTATAAATAGTAATATTAGGCCCTATCTGAAACTGAAACTGCGCCACTCCCCCGGGTTCCACCCTGCCACTTGTATGACCTCTCCCTTCGCCTTCATTGCCAGTTCCGACTATAATATTGGTCCGCCAGAGGGTACTGGCATCATCTAAAAATTGTTCAACAAGTGCATTCCCATCATGAGGTCCTTCATTCATACCCACACTAATATTAATAACTACTGGTCTATTAAGTACCATGGCACGTTCTATCACATAGCGTACTGCTAACATAATCTCTACGTTTCTGATAAACGCTTCAAACCCTGGTCTTCCAAGTTTTACAATAATAAATTCCGCATCCGGCGCTGCACCTACACTTCTCCCTTGTGAAGCCCTGCCATTTCCTCCTGCTATTCCTGCAACATGTGTGCCATGCCCAATGGTATCTGTACTTGGTACTATCTGGAGCTGCTCTAATCTTGTTGGCATCTCTAAAGCTTGATTGATTTGCTCCCGGCTGTACGCACTTCCTATAAGATAGCCTGGTGGTGGATTACCAGCTATTGTTTGATCCCAGATAGAAGTAATGCGTGTTGTGCCATTGTCATACCTAAAATCTGGATGTGCATAATTGATACCCGAATCAATGATGCCTAAAAGCACACCATTACCTCTTAGATTATAAGGTGGGTTCACTTGAACATTTCTTATGCATGCTTCTTGCATACTTGTTTGTATCGTGTAAACCATTCTCTTAGGGGTTTCCATATACTCAACTTCTGTATACAAAAGTAAGTTATTAATATTTTGAGGAGGTACTGTTAAAACAGCGTATTGTGTACTGATAATCTGAGCTACCCCGCCTTGTTCAGCTGCCACTCTTTCAATATCTCCATTATATTTGACAACAATCTGCCAATTTGTTTCTACGTCAAAACCTAAAAGCTGTAAATAAGGAGCCGCATCTTGAAGTTGCTGTGGTGGCAGAGCACTTACTATACTAAGCGTTGCATCTGTTTTATTTTCTATAACTTTTCCTCCTAACTCTGTGCTATAAAAATGAGCGTATCTCTCATACTGTTAAGTGTCTGTTCAACACATAAAATGCCATACCCCCACAGTATATTGGGATAAGGTGCCTGTGTTACAGGTCTTCTGGTAGTTCTTAGCATATAAATCTTTAGACTCTGCCCATATAAATATTGTTCCCCGAGCTGCAAGATGGCATATTCCATTAAAACAGCGTAAGCTCCTGCTACAAATGCAGCAGCTGCGCTGGTGCCTGTTACTACTTCATAGAGCGTCTCCGCCTTAATAGATGTTGTAATGATATTAACCCCAGGCGCCGCAATGTCTGGCTTAATTTCATCAAGTGCTGTGTACCCTCTTCCTGAAAAGGCTGCTATTTGGAGAGTGACGGAATTAAAAGCGGCTACACTTGTTATCCTTCTGGAAGTCGCAGGAATAGTCAGCGTAATATTCGGATCTTCTTCTAAAAACCTTGTTTGACTATTAACATCCTCTACAATACTCCCCCATATGTTATAGTCTCCTATCAAAATGTCTACTCCCCTTAGTAAAATCGTCCATACGCCTGAATCAATAGCTACCCCATCTGCTTGCAGCCATATAAATATTTCCTGTCTAGTCCCTCCTATATTAGCAAGCGAAAAATTAACCATCAAGAGCGTATTTCCAAAGATAAAAGCTCTATTAGGCGTAAATAGACTAAGAGACTCTGTTTGTTCGCCTCTTGGAGACTCTACTACAATCTCTATGACATCAACAAATTGTTTCCATACACTGCATGCGTATGTTATTTGTCCTCTGTCTATAAAAAATTGTGCAACCTGTGTTTCATTAGGGTTAAGTTTACCCCTCACATGACTGCCTTTATTGGCTTGATTACCTGTTCCTACAACAAAATTGCTGCGCCATACATCAGACATTTGATCTATGTATCTCTCAAGGATAGCTTCTCCATTATGTGCATCTAAGCTATAACCTACCCCTAATAGAATACTAATTGGTTTATTCTCTTCACGCGCCTTATTTAAGACGTATTTGATGCCTAGCATTACATCTTTATCTGTTGGGCGCGCTGATGTTCCTCCTTCTCTTCCTATTTTTACAATAATCAGTTCACACTCCGGCGCTACTCCCAAATTTTGTCTGTTCGAACCCCTTCCATTACCCGCTGCTATCCCAGCCATCGCTGTTCCATGTCCTAGATTATCTTGTGAGGGAACAATGATAAGCTGTGCTTCTCTTGTAGGTTCACGAATTGCATTAGTAATTTGCTCTTGTGTATATTCTGTCCCCGTTTCAAATCCGGCCGGCGGCGTTCCTATAATGGTTTGATCCCATATAAATCTAATTCGGCTGGTTAAATCATCTCTTATAAAGTCTGGATGTGCATAATTGATGCCTGTATCAATAACTGCGATTAACACCCCTCTTCCTGCCAGATTATAGGGCCCCACAGGACTTGCTATATTGGCTGCACAAATTTGGTTAAGTGCAATATTCATATAACTCATCTCTTCTGGAAAAGAAATGTAGGCTATATTCGGATACCTCGCGAGCGTAAGGACATCTTCTCTGTTAATCCGTATAGTTGCAAAATTATTATTTAAATAAAAAATTTCAATATTCATCACAAGTTGAATATCAGAAATCTCCTCAACGTATTCTGCAATGACTTCCCATCTATTTGGATCACCATCAACTGTAAATCGTTCTAAGGTGATAGGGTTAAATAACTGTTGATATCTTAAGGCAAGCTGTACCTGTGGGTCTAGTTTATTGGTAAACATCTTTTACCTCCTTTATGATAAAATCAAAGGTGTACCCAGCAGCTGTGCAAGCCTATTAATATTAAATATACCGAAGCCTTCACTTGGATTTGGATACTCAACCCCTTCAAATTGCTCAGTAGATCTTAGTATAATGCTGTTCATGATAAGTGTATTAGGTAAAGGAAAAAATTGTTCTTCAATGAATTTACTATAAAGTGTTGCTGCAACTCCTGCTATAATACTTGCTGCTGGCAAAGTTCCTGATACACTCATCCATTCATTTATTCTACAGGGGGCTATAATATTATTCCCTTGCGTTACAAAAAAAGGTTGTACCCGGTTATCCCAGCTATAGCCTCTTCCAGAACTCCTAAGGACAACCATACTATATCTATCATAGCCTCCTACACTGATCACTGGAATACTTGCAGCTGTAGAACCTACAGTTATAAAAGGGCTTGAAGGTCTAAGGGTTGTAAAAGGATTAAGTTCTTGCTGTGCAACCCATATATCGAGTTGACTTAACGATCCCGTTTCTAGCAGCAGTTCAATTCTCCATCCTCCTACTTGTGGATTATCAACTCTAAATAAAATACTGTTAGCCCCATTTTGAAAACTAAGCCTTGGTCCATTAGAATAGATTGTTGCCTGATTGATACGTGTTATATTAACTATATTGAGATCAATTGGTTCTGCTAATAAATCCCGAGGTGGATATAAATAGGCATTCATTACATTTGTAAACCTATAGTATATAGCACCTACTATGTTTTGTTCTTCTTTATCTACTCTTATATTTACAATATTTAAAGGTTGTTGTAGTCCTATTAAACTATAATGATGCTGCTTATCTGCTTCTTCTCCTGTTGGCACTATAATAGTAAAGCTTGTTCTTTGCGCTAAAAGACCTAATATTTGATTAAGAGAAAAAGATCCATCATGGGCGTCAATATTTCCATTAAAGGGCACACACAATACAAGCGGCTTTCCTTGTGTTCTCGCAAAATCTATTAGCCTAACTACCCCAACTAATACATCTGGCATCGTTACCCCATGTATACTAGGTGATCCGCCATAAATGCGTTGGATGCCTGCTGGTGCCGGGTTAATCTTTGCAACTAGAAATTCTGCTTCTGTTGCAACGCCCCGGTAATCAGCCGCCCTGCTTTCTCCTCCTGCAATAGCTAGCATCATCGTACTCATACTGTCTTCTTGTGGTAGTGGAATGGTTGATTGTGTATCTAATCCCATAAGAACAGCATCTATTTGTTCTTTCAAATAATACGTTCCTTCCCCAGCACGCCCTTGGTTCCATATACATGCTATGCGGCTCTCACCATTTTCCATGCGGAGTGCATCATTTGTATAGTCTACATCATCTACGCTTATCACGCCTATATACACATTACGCCCTTTGTACTGCAAATTTTCCGGTACAATTCTATAAATAGATTGTTGATTGATAATACCTCTATAACAAAAGACATGGCTTACAATGGGCATATCATAGTGTGGGGCAACATCTGGTCGCAGTACGTCGCTTAGTGCATCAAACTGACTTTTTCTTCCATAGAGCATACTATATGTATCTATTATAGGAATAGCTTGTAACCCTAGTGCTATATAGTATTCCGGCGGTCTAAAATTCCCTGCATCAAGCAGCACATAAATTTCTTCGTCTGGACTTATACTTTGGTAAAAAAGATCATTATATAAAACGCCTATTTTCCGATGGGCTTTATATATCTCTTTAAACCTCATGCTGCTTTTTGAACTATAAAGCACGGGAATCGCTTTTTTTAATGCCTCATTTAAACAGCTCTCTAAATAAATAGTATGATCCACATAAAATTCATAAGGTTTATTTCCCCCCTTATAATACTTATAAATATCTTTGTTTAAACATTTTATAATAAGTATCCCATTGATAGCCGTTACATACTGATTGATAATTTTATAAGTAAGTGTTCTATAGCGATACGTTTCATTGGGGACTTGTAGGTTCCCATAAATAATAAGGGGCTTGTTGCGCTCACTTGCATACTGAGTAAGCTCACAAATACATCTTATATAACTAACAGCATCTATACTGTTTGTTTCGCTATAACAGCTAATAACCTCATACTGATTAGCTGTTTCTTTTTTAAATATTTTCTGGAACTCACAGGTATCTATAGTGTAATAAGTATCTACATGGTCATTATGTTTTTTTTCTCCTATATAAGCTAAAATCATATTTTGACTTTTGATTAAGGAGACATCTATTGTCTCAATTTCTTTACATAATACAATGTCAAAGTTGGGCTCTACGTAGCTTACCAGCTCATTTAGCCAGGTTAGATGTTTCTCTTGTATCTCTACTATTTTATGTGGTTTACTAAGGCACGCTATGTGCTCTGTGTATTGTCTTAAATAGCTGCCTGTATCCTCATCATGCTCGATGATCACCTTCATAACTGCCTCCTTATCATATACTGTCTATGCTGTTTCTAAGATCAAGTCTTCCATAACCTTCTATAGGATTTGGGTATTGTATCCCTCTTATTCTTGCTGCCCCTCTTATAAAAATCCCTCTAGCAATTCGCGTATTCATATTTTCCAAATTACCATTTATAACCGCCCACTGCATAAGAAGTGCTGCTGCTGAGGCTGTAATAGCTGCTGCTATACTCGTTCCGGTATAGGTTGTATACCCCCCTCCAACTTGTGGCCCTCTTATATTGACTCCTGGTGCAATAATTTCTGGCTTAACTTTGTTATCTGTTGTGGGTCCCCTTCCAGAATCTACATAGATGCTTTGATCACGATAGTCATAGGCTCCTACAGTGATAACGTATTCAGCAGATGAAGGAATTGCAATGGTGCTTAAACTATCTGATCTTAAAAACCTAGTCTCAGCTACCACAAAATCCCTTCTTTGAAGCCATATATTATAATTGCCATTTACAATCAAGTCTCCAAAGACTTCGATTGTCCAAAGCCCTGTAGTCGGATTTTCAAACCTAATAATAATATTTTCAAATCCTGTTTGAACGTCAGGATAGTTATAAGTAACTGTAATAATACTTCGCTCAAGTCCAAAAGTATAGAGGGTTGTTTCATTTGGAACAATAGGAATTCTTTCAATCACCTGTCCGATAGGACTTCTAATACCTATAGCTACTTTATCTGGTACTCTGGTCCACAAAAAGGCAATAAAGCCCCTTACTTCTTCTTGTGTCACATTGATTTCTATGCCTTGCCTTTCTCCTTGTGCAATGACACCACTGAAATGATTGCCTGTACTGCCCTCATTACCTGCAGCAACAACTATAATCACATTTCTCACAACACTTAATCTGCCTATATATTCCTCTGTAATGGTGCTGCCATCATGAGCCCCCACACTATCTCCTATACCTATACAAATCACAAGCGGTATCTGAAGGCTAATGGCTGTCTGCAAAAGATACGTGATACCAGCTATCACATCATTCTCTTGATACGCAACATCCGTGTCTCTAATGAGATAAGCCCGATTTAAATATAATTTAGCCGGTCTTAGCTTAACCATCACAATAAAAGACTCCGGGGCTCCTCCTCTATAAGCTGCCGCTCCAGTCTTATCATCTCCTGCTGCAATGCCAGCTAAAAAAGTGCCATGTCCTATCTCATCTTGAGTCGGAACAATTTCAAGAGGATCTGGGGCGCTAAGTGCTGTGTTAATCATTTGTTGTGTATATTCAGTACCGTAGGCAAACCCAACAGGCGGGGCCCCTTCTATTGTCTGATCCCATATACGCATAATTCTTGTTGTGCCATCAGCGTTTCTAAAAAGTGGATTGGTATAATCTATCCCTGTATCTACAAAGCCAATCATCACATTATTGCCTCTAAGCGGTCCAAAAGGATAGTCGTGAAATAATAGTATATTTGAGCTCGTAAGGGCCTCTCTTGCATAAAGGCCATATAGCGAAGGCAAAGATAAAAAATACCCTTCATCCCTTAGCCTTACAAATTCATTTTCTGCACCTTGGGGTACTTCTACATAAATAATTTCTGCGGCTATACTCTCAAATATAAGCCTAGGATAAGCTACTCTAAAGCTCTCTACTGGCAGTATGCTCTGTAAGATATAGTCCCTTATGATTAAATCATTTACTTGCCTAGATACAAATGTCATAGCTCACCTCATTAAATCATGAAATGCTCAAAATCTATTCTTTTAGACTTTGAGCATGGATTCTTCTTTATCATATTTATGCGCGTGACACTTTAATTATTAATCATTCAGCGTTTTTCTGATATTTCATACTCAAATATTATACGGAGGCGGTCTTATACTCCATAAGACGCTGCGAGTAAGGTTGATAATGTATTTAAATCAAAGATGCCATACCCTTGGCTTGGGTTAGGATATACATTGCCATCAAGTTGTTTTACGGCACTTAGCATAATACTATTCATAACCAATGTATTAGGAAACGGAAAGACCTTCTCTTCTACAAATTTACTATAAAGAGTTGCTGCAACACCTAAGATGATGCTTGTTGCTGGCAATACGCCTGTAGTAGCTATCCATTTCCCTTGTCTGCAAGGAGCTATAATATTACTGCCATGTGTTACAAAAAGGGGCTTTACTCTATTATCCCAGCTATACCCTCTCCCAGAACTCTTAAGCACTACCATATTCTTCTTATCATATCCCCCTATACTCATTACATTGTTAGTCGCTGCTAAAGAACCTATTGTTATAAAGGGACTCGCTGGATGAAGTGTAATATGCCGATTTAGCTCTTGCTGAGATATCCATATATCAATTTGACTTAAGACCTCAGTTTGTGAGTCAATCTCAATGCGCCACTCCCCAACTTGTGGATTTTCTAGCCTAAATAAAATTCTGCTTGCTCCATTTAAAAAACTAATCTTATCCCCATTTGAGTAAATAATTGTTTCTTTGACTTTGGTAACTGCTGGTATTTTCAAATCAACGGGATGCGTTATCATCTCTCGTGGTGGGTGAAGTTTAACCTTAAGAAAATTTGCAAATCTTTGATAGATAACACCCACTACATTTTGGTGCTCTTTGCTTACTCTTAGCTGGATTTTCTTCGAAAATTGTTCCTCTCCCTCTATACCGTAATGATGCATCTTGTCTGCTTCTTCTCCTGCTGTCACTATGATCGTAAGATCATGACTCTGGGCCATGTTCCCTAGTATTTGATGCCGTATGAGCGAACCATCATGAGGATCTACATTATTGTTAAAAGGAATACATAATACGAGAGGTTTTCCTTGTTCCCTTGCAAAATCAATGAGTTTTAAAGCACCAATAATGATATCAGGCATCATCACAGCATGCTCACTCGGAATCCCCCCATAGATACGTTGAACTGCATCTGGGGCTTTATTAATTTTGGCAACCACAAATTCTGCTTCAGTCGCAATGCCTTTATAAAAGTGGTCCTTACTCTCTCCCCCTGCAATAGTGAGCATCATTGTACTTATACTGTCTCCATCTGGGATTTTAATATGTTCGTTTGGATTTTGACTCCCGATTGCCTCACTTATTTGTTCTTTTAAATAATACTTTCCGATAGTTACTTTTTCTTGCTGCCAAATACAGGCTATTCTGCTTGCTCCCTTCTCTGTACGTAAAGCCTCACACGTATAGTCTACCTCATCTGAGCTAATAACTCCTATATAGACGCCTCTTCCCTTATATTTTAATTCTTCTTTGATAAGACTTTGTGGGGACAGTTGATCAATCATTATCTTATGACAAGGAGCATGACTTAAAATAGAAATATAATAAGGGTGTGCAACCTCCTGCATAAGAACTCCTCTTAGGGATTCAAACAGACTCTTTTTAGCATATAACATCCCATAATCCCCCATTAGAGGAATAATGTCTACGCCTAAACTTGCGTAATACTGAACAGGTCTAAAATTACCCGGATTAAGAAATACGTAAATCTCTTGCTCATCACTTATATGTTGATAAAAAAGATCCTCATATAAGCTACCTCTTTCTCTGCTGCACTTATCTGTATTTTCACAGCATCGTTTATCTTGTAAAGACTCCAAAAAACAAGCTGCTCTTCTAAGCGTTTCTCTTGTACTTCCACTAACATAAACAATTTGATCTAAATAAGGCTCATAAGGCTTTTTTGACACTGCATAATACTGTGAAATATCTTCGTTGATACATTTTGTAATAAGTATGGCTTGCGTGGCTGTTAAATAGCTGTTAATGATCTTATAGGTAAGTGTTCTATATCTAAAAACTTCATTAGGTACATAGATATTTGCATAGATAAGAATAGGTTTATTAAACTCTAAGGAGAGATTTTTTAGATAGTGGATACATTTTAGATAATCTACAGCAGTAATTGATTGTTTTTCACTTGAACAGTTTATCCATAGGCTGTTACTCGCTTCCTTATTAGGTAAAGCTATTTGATAAGTATGTTCTGTGAGATGATAAAAGCTATCTGCACGATCTATATGAAGATTGGCACCTATAGTAGCCCAAATCATATTGTAAGACTCTATAAACTCTCTTGTAACAACCTCTTCATCTTCGCCTAATACTATTTCAAAATTTGGCTCTACAGCACCTATTGTTTCACTTAGCCACAAGTGGTACTTTTCTTCTATATCTAAAGTCTGATAGCCTTCTCCCAGTGATTCTAACCCTCTTGCATATTGTGTTAAGTAGGCGCTTACCTCTTCATCATGTTCTACAATAACTTTCATAGCTGCCTCCTTACTATATATTCGCTATAGTACTTCTAAGATCTAGCCTGCCATAACCTTCTGCAGTATTGGGGTAGATTACACCTCTTCTTTTTGTAGTACCTCTTATTAAAATACCTCTAGCTATTCTGGTATTCATTCTCCTTAGATTACCTTCTATAACGCTCCATTGTACCAGAAGGGCTGCCGCTGATGCTGTAATGGCTGCTGCTGCACTTGTACCTACAAACGTCGTATACCCCCCACCAACTCTTGGTCCTTCTATATTGACTCCTGGAGCAATAAGCTCTGGTTTAATTTGCCCATCTGCCCTTGGTCCTCTTCCTGATCCTACATAGACGCTTTGATCAATATAGTCATAGGCTCCTATCGTAATCATATTTTTTCCTGTTGCTGGAATACCTACAGTCACTAATGTATCTGATCTTAAAAACCTCGTTCCTGCTTCCACAAACCCACTTCTTGGAAGCCATATATTATAGAATCCTCCAATAACTTCTTCACCATAAATAGACACAATCCAAAGTCCTGGAGTCGGTAGTTGAAATCTTACAAATATATTTTGTTTGCCTGTTTGCACATCTGGATAATTATACGTCACAGTCACTACTGTTCGCTCAAGACTAAAAGTATAAGTACGGGTTAGATTAGGAATAACTGGCACCTTTTCAATGATTTGCCCGATAGGACTTCTTAGTGAGATAGCGAGTATATCTGCTGGCCCTGCCCATACATTGAGATAAAATCCATTCTCTCCCTCAGCCACATTGACCTCTATATCTTGCCTTTGTGCTGTCATGATAAATCCTCCAAAGTGATGACCACTATTTGCTTCATTACCTGCTGCCGCTACTATGACAATATTCTGAATAATTGTTAGTGCATGTAAATATCTTTCTGCTATCGTTGTACCATTATGCTCTCCATCGTTATTTCCTACACCTATGCAAAGGACAAGCGGTCTTTGGAGTTCTACAGACATTTGTATAAGATAGGTTACACCAGCTATAAAATCATTATCTTGATAAGCAACAACCTCTGGTCTAACGAAATAATAGGCTTTTAAATACTCCTCGGCTGGTCTTAATTTCACCATTGCAATAAGTGCATCTGGTGCTCCTCCTCTAAATGCTCCAGCTCCTGTCTTATCATCTCCTGCTGCAACACCCGCTAAAAAAGTCCCATGACCGATCTCATCTCTACTTGGAACAATTTCAAAAGGATTCTCTGATGCAAGTGCTTCGTTGATAGTTTGTTGTGTATATTCAGTGCCATATGTATAGCTTCTAGGTGGTATGCCTTGCACTGTTTGATCCCATATTCTAACTATTCTAGTGGTATTATCAGCCTGCCTAAAGAAAGGATTTGTATAATCTATCCCTGTATCTACAAAACCAATAATAACCCCGTTACCTCTAAGCTCCCCAAAAGGATAATCATGAAACAGCAGTATATTCGTCTCAACAAGAGCTTCTATTGCATTAACACCATACAACGTTGGAGGTGCTAAAAAGCTAACCTCCCTTCTTAGCGCTACAATTTCTCTTTCTGCTCCTATTGGTACGCTTACATAGTAAATTTGCCGCGCTATACTTTCGAAAAAAAGATTGGGGTAACTTACTATCAGATTTTCTAGTGGTTGATAAGTTTGTATAATATAATTTCTTATTGGCAAAGTAGGATCTTGCCTAGATATATCTGTCATAGGTCACCTCTTTAAAACCATATTGTTTATAGCCTTTATTACCCCTTATAATGTATAAGCCTCAGTAAGTAGTCTTCTTAAAGATCTTATATCAAATACACCATACCCTTGACTTGGATTGGGATACTGTACTCCCTCAAATTGATTCAATGCACTTAGTATCATATTGTTCATCACAACCGTATTTGGAAAAGGAACGCGTTTTTCCTCCAAAAATCTACTATAGAGACTAGCTACTGTGCCCACCATAATACTTGCTGCCGGCAGTGTACCCGTTACACTTGCCCATCCTCCTCTTCCGCAAGGAGCTGTAATCCCTCGCGCATGTGTCACAAAAAGTGGACTTATGCGATTATCCCATGTATAACCTCTACCTGAACTTCTAAGAACCGTCATCGTATCTTGATCATAACCGCCAACACTCATAACATGATAAATAGCAGCTGTTGAGCCGATGGTCATAAGTGAGTTTGAAGGACTGAGCGTAATATGTTCATTAAGTTCTTGCTGTGAGATCCATATGTCTAACTTGCTGCTTATATCAGTTTCTAAAATACCCTCTATCCGCCACTGCCCAACTTGAGGATTATTAATTCTAAAGGCTATTCTTACTGCGCCATTATAAAAATCGACTTGTTCCCCCATACAATAAACAGTTGCGCCTCCAATCTGAGTCACTCCCATTTGTTTTAAATCAACAGGCTCTCCAACTATTCCTACTGGCGGATATAAATAAGCAGTTCTTACAGTTGAAAATCTTTGAAAAATACTCCCTACTATATTTTGACCTGTTCGCTCTACTAGCATCGTTACAGTCCTTAGTCGTTCTTCCTCTTCTCCTTCAATACCATAGTGATGGCGCTTATCTGCCTCTTCTCCTACGGGTACAATAACCGTTACACCAGGACGCCTTGCAATAAGTGATACTATTTCTTGAAGTAACAGTGATCCGTCGTGTGCATCTAGATTACTGTTAAAAGGCATACATAATACCAATGGTTTTTGTTGCTGCGTAGCAAAGTCTATAAGCCTAATAATGCCCACAATAGCGTCTGGAAAGACAATGCCGTATGGGCTAGGCATTCCACCATAAATTCTTTGAAGCTCTGGTGAGGCAGCTTTTATTTTAGAGACTATAAATTCTGCTTCTGTTGCAATCCCTCTATACCTGTCAGCTTCACTCAAGCCGCCTGCTATCCCTAGTATCATCGTGCTTGTGCTATCTTCTTTTGGAAGCGGGATAAATTTTTCTGGAGTAATACTTGCTAATGCTTCATTGATTTGTTCTTTAAAATAATAGTTTCCTTCGCCTCCACTCGTTTGCTCCCATATACAAGCAATTCTTGTAGACCCATCTGGCATGCGTAAAGTTTCACTTGTATAATCTACGTCCTCGACTGCTATAACGCCTATATAAACCCCTTTTCCTTTATACCTTAGATTGTCTTCAATCAGTTGATAAGGAAGTACTAGAGGGGTACTGCCTTTTTGGCAGGCTGCATAACTTGAAATATACAGCGGATATCTCGGTGTAACCTGCTCTCTAAGTATTTCACTTAGCGCATCGAACTGGCTTTTTTGGCCATACAACATACCGTAATTACCTATTAAGCTAATAAACTGAAAGCCTAATGCTTCATAATATTCAGGTTCTCTAAAATTACCTGAACTAAGCAACATATAAAGCATCTCATCTTCGCTAATGATTTGATAAAAAATTTCATCATATAACGTTCTATTTTGCCTAGGCTCTTTACAGAGATCCCCAGTCCTTTTGGCATCTTGTAAAGCCTCTAAAATAGGAACAGCTTTTTTGAGTCCATCACTTAGTCCGCCTACAAAGCAAAGAATATGATCTAAATTAAGCGCATGCGGTTTTTTCAGATAAGTATAATACTTATCAATAAGAACCGCCTTTGAATCTGATAAATACCCATTAATAATTTTGTAAGTTAAAGTACTGTACCTATAGATTTTATGAGGTATTTGAATATTTGCATAGATTACTAGAGACTTATTACATTCTTTTGCAAGGTTACTTAAATAACGTATGCAAGTTATATAGGCTTCTGCATCTATAGTATCTGTTTCACTATAACAACTTATAACTTCACTTTGTCTTTGGCCCCCCCTTTTAGTCGTTTGTTTAATACTATATGTTTTCATATGATAATAGCTATCTATATGATCAGATGGCAGCTTTGTACCGATAACAGCTAAAATAAAAGTATGGTTATTAAATAAAAAGTCATCTATTTGTTCCTTTTCATGACCTAACTGAATCTCATAATTAGCCTCTATGTATTGTACTGCGCCTCTTAGCCAAGCTAAGTTCTTTTCCTCAACGTCTAGTATTGTATGATGTTTACTAAGGGTTTGTATACATGATCCATATTGTCCTAAATAGTTGAGGGCTTTTTCGCTATGCTCTGTAATGACTTTCATAACTTACTCCTTACCTAGTTTTCTCTATTATTTTTAGATTTCATGTAACCCTTTCTATATAAAATGCTCAAAATCTTTGCCCAGGCTTTGAGCATCCATTCTTCTTTATTATATTTATGCAGATTGTGCTCTAATTAGTATGGATTCAAATTGACTTTTTCTGCTGTATATTACACTGTAATCGCCCACTATACGTACTGGTTGTAAGCCTACAGGTTAGGATTTTGAAGGTTTTCCTTATGGCGCTAGTAATTCAGTTAATGACTGGGTAGCAAATACGCCATACCCTTGATTTGGATTAGGATACTGTATGGTATCAAATTGTCTAAGCGAACTAATGATAATATTATTGATCACTAAAGTATTAGGCAGCGGCTCAAGTCCCTCATCAATAAATTTGCTATAAAGTGCTGCCGTTACACCTCCCATAAGACTTGCAGCAGGCAAAGTCCCTGTTACCCCTCCCCATCTTCCACGTATGCAAGTACCTACAACATTACTGCCATATGTGGCAAGGGTTGGTATAATACGATTGTCTGCGGTTCCTCTTCCTGAACTTCTGACGATGGTCATTGTATTTTGATCATAAGCAGCTACACTCATAGCGCCATTAATAATAGCTGAAGAACCTATTGTATTGAACGTACTAAAAGGATTAAGGGTAATATAAGGATTAAGTGCTTGTTGAGAAATCCATATGTCGAGTCTGCTGATTATCCCCATTTCTAAAAATACTTCTATCTGCCACTCCCCAATGCCTGGATTTTCTATTCTAAAGACTATCTGCTTATTGCCATTTAGAAAACTTATCTCTTCCCCTGTAGAATAAATAGTCGTCTCCCCAAAACGTGTTACCCCTGGTATCTTTATATTAATAGGGTCTCCTGATATGTCTGCTGGCGGGTATAAATTAACAGTAGCCAGATTCATAAAAAGGGTATAAATAACCCCCACTATATTTTGATTAGGCATTGGCACACTTAAAGCAATTCTTCTTAACCCTTGCTGCTCACCTTCGATATTGTAATGATGGCGTTTATCCGCTTCATCTCCTACTGGTATAATAACCGTCACATTAGGTCGCCTTGCCAGAAGGGCTATCATTTGCTGAATAGGCATAAAAGCATCATGCGCATCAAGATTGCCATTAAAAGGCATGATGAGTACAATAGGCCTACCTTGCTGCGTTGCAAAATCTATAAGTTTTATCATGCCAATAAGCGCATCAGGCTGAAAAATACCTGTTTTGCTAGGCATGCCTCCGTATATACGCTGAAGCTCTGGTGAGGCTGTACGTACTTTGGCTATGACAAACTCTGCTTCTGATGCAATGCCTCTATAAACGCCTGCTAAGTCCCTTCCTCCTGCAATAGCCAGCATCATTGTACTTGTAGTCTCTTCTTCTGGCAGTTTAATAATTTCCTCTGGTGTGGGACTTATAAGGGCATTATTAATTTGTTCTTCCAAATACTCCTGTCCTATATCTCCACTTATTTGTTCCCATAGATAAGCTATTCGCGTTGTCCCCTCTAGCGTGCGTAATGCCTCATTCGTATAGTCAACATCGTCTGCTGCAACTACCCCTATATAGACCCCACGTCCTCTATATCTTAGGTTTTGAACGGGTGGATAATAAGTAAGTCCAGGGTTTACTTGATCTTGTTGGCAAGGGGGGTAAGTTAAAATATTCCATCTGTATTCTGGCGCAAGCCGTGGTCTTAGTATGTCACTAATGGCTTCAAATTGACTCTTCCTAGCATAGAGGAGACTATAATTGCTGAGCAAACGGATATACTGGATGCCTAATGTTTCATAATAACCTTCATCAATAGGATCTTCTGTCAAAACCAGTATATAAATCTCCTCATCTAGGCTGATGCTTTGGTAAAAGACGTCATCGTATAATGTCCCTGTTTGTCTGTCCAACCTATTTGAGATTCCAGTTTTTTCAGTTTTTTGATATTTTTGGAAGCTAGATAAATATTCATTAATAATCTTATAGGTTAATGTATCACCTATATTCTTCTCACCACATCCTTCAACATCAGCGTACAGTGTAATAGGCTTATGGCGTTCTTTGGCTAAGTTGCTTAAATAATAGACACATCTTATATAAGCTGCTGCATCTATTATCCCTGTTTCACTGTAACAACTTATAATTTCACCTAGCTTGGGGTTATGCCTTTTAAAGGTTTGTTGGATGCTACCTGTTTGTATATTATAAGAGCTATCTATCTGATCCTCTTGTAGCTTTGTACCGATCACAGCTACTATGGCATTTGAATGATTAAATAAAAACTCATCGACTTGTTGTTGTTTGTCTCCGAGTCTTATTTCAAAATTTGGCTCCACATGCTGCACTAACTCTCTTAGCCATGGCAAATATTTTTCCTCAATATCTAGTATCGTATGGAATTTATTCAGTTCCTCTATATTTACCCCGTATTGTCCTAGATAACTACTTACCTTCTCATCATGCTCTACGATGACTTTCATAATTTCCCCCTTACACAGACTTATTTTGTTATTAAATTAATAAAATGCTCAAAATCTATTATTTAGACTTTGAGCATCTCTTATCCTCTATTATATTTATGCAGTATGTATGCTAATTATTAAATCTTTTTATATTTTTCCATGTTCTGAAATAATACCATCAATAAGCTTGCTGCACTGTGATTTTGTAAGGGCATCTATGTCTTGTTTTAAGGCTATACGATGCTTACTGCATAAGCTTAACAAATAAGATTTTTGTCTTTGAGTAAGAGGTACACTTTTAGGCATATCCCACGCCATTGGTACGGGCTCAAAAAGTTTTGGTTCTTGATGATAGAATTTATCTTTTAAGTTAAGATAGAGTTCGTGGGTTGCAAAAGCATCATCATAAGCTCTATGGGCATTTTCTAAATTAATAGCATAATGTTCGCATAGTGATCCAAGCTTTCTGCTAGGCAGCTCTTGAAGCATCTTTCTTGCAATCACCAAAGTATCTACTCCCTTTTTATCAAAAGGAAGTCCAAGCCTGGTTGCTTTTACCTTGAGCATCCGGTAATCAAAAAGGATGATATTATGTCCAACGAGTGGTACATCTTTGCAAAATCCCATAAATTCTGGCAATACCGTTTCAATTTGTGGTTGATACTTAACCATCTCATTTGTAATACCTGTTATAGAGGTAATATACGGCGATATCTCTTGACTTGGACAAATCAGCTGATTAAATTGCTGTATCACCTTCCCTTCACTTACATAGACTGCCCCAATTTCTATAATATCACTTGTTAGTGGATGTGCTCCTGTTGTTTCTATATCTACAACGACATATGCATTCATTATTTTTCTCCTTTATATGATCTAGTCTATTTTATATTTTACAACACACATCATAGACCCGCAAACATTCTTTTATATTTCTACTATCCTATTTTTAGAAAATTAGAATGATGACTTTTTTTTATTTTTTTCCCAAATACTATTGACAAAAAAGTTTAAAACTACTCTCTTGTAATTTATAGGTGCAACATATAGTATAGTATTAGTTAAGAACCAGACATATATGGTATACGCTGTATAACTTAGTCTAATAGACGAGGTTATATGATTTTATTATTTTAAGGGGGATGTTTTAATGAAGTACTATGTGCTCAAGCGTGATGGCAGAAAGGTCAGCTTTGATTTATCCAAAATAGATAATGCTATCGCTCGTTCAGCAAAAAATCTAGACTTATCTGTAGATCTTGCTGCTATTTCACAAGAGGTTGAAAATCGTATCAGAGATTCTTATAAGTATGAGATTGATGTCGAACAAATTCAAGATCTTATTGAGGATACCCTCATGGATCTTAAATTAATAGAGATTAAAAATTCTTACTCTAATTATCGTAAAGAAAGAACACGTATTCGGGATTTAAAATCTGAGCTTATGGATACTGTTCACAATATAGGTGTTGAAACAGATCGTGATAATGCCAATGTAGGCAATAACTTTTCTTCTAAACTACTTAGAATAGCAAGTGAAACCAATAAGTGGCATAATCTTTCTAAAATGCCTAAACGACTTGCAAAGCTGCATGAACTTGGAGATTTATACTACCATGATTTAGATAGCTATAATCTCGCTACAAATTGTTTACATATTGATACCGGCAAAGTATTTGAAAATGGTTTTAATACAGGTTATGGAACGATTCGCCAACCTAAAAGAATTGAATCCGCTGCTGAGTTATCTTGTATTTTACTTCAGGCTTCTCAAAATGATATGTTTGGCGGTCAGTCCCATGTTAACTTTGATAATGATATGGCCCCGTATGTAGATGCGACTCGTACGGAAATCGTTAATGAATATACTGTACTTAGAGACTGCCTGTCTGAAGAAGATTTCACCACTTTTGCAGAAAATAAATTAATTGTACGTGTGCGTCAAGCGATGCAAGGTATTGTCTACAACTTAAATACAATGCATTCAAGAGCTGGATCTCAAGTTCCTTTTAGCAGTCTTAATGTGGGGATACCTCAATCTGATGATGCCGCTTTAGTATGTCAGATTTTTCTTGAAGAATATGAAAAAGGACTTGGTAAAAATGAGCAGCCTATATTCCCTAATATTATTTTCAGAGTAAAGCTTGGTGTAAACCGTCGCCCTGAAGACCCTTATTACTATTTATTTAAGCTTGCCTGTAAAGTAGCAAGCTCACGTATGAATCCTACTTTTATGAACTTAGATACTGACTTTAATCTCCATTACTACAACCAAGGTATCCTGCCAGCTACGATGGGATGTCGCACTTATATATGTTCTAATGTTAATGGTCCTGAAGGTCCTAATAGACGTGGCAATAATGCGCCGACCACCATTAATCTGCCTCGTATCGGTATTGAAGCTAGAGGAGATTTAGACAGGTTTTGGGAACTTCTAGATCAAAAACTTAACTTGGCTAAAGACTCTCTTTTGTATCGTTATGAGGTGCTCAAAAAACTAAAGGTTAAAGATATGCCTTTTGTCATAGGCGAAGGACTTATGCTGGGTTCTGAAGGATTAGGCCCAAATGACAGCATTGATCCTATTCTTAAAAATGGTTCATGGACTATTGGATTTATTGGTCTGGCTGAGACTTTGATTGCACTTACTGGTAACCATCATGGTAGGTCAGATAGTGCGCGTGAACTAGGTTATCAAATTGTTCAGTGTATCAGAGACTTTACAGATAAAACAACTTGTGATACCCAGATGAACTGGAGCTGTTATGCAACCCCAGCTGAGGGCTTAAGTGGTAGATTTATACTTCAAGACCGCGCTAAATACGGTGTTATTAAAGGCGTGACCGATAAAGATTATTATACTAATAGTTTTCATGTGCCTGTTGGTTTTTCAATTTCTATTCCCGATAAAGTTCAGATTGAGGCACCTTTCCATAAAATGTGCAATGCTGGACACATTAGTTATATTGAAGTAGATGGTTATCCTACAGGAGATGCTTTAGAAAAGATTATTACTTATGCTTATGACCATTCTAACATCAGTTACCTCGGTATTAACTTTCATTTAAGATATTGCAAAAGCTGTGGTACTTATGTGAATGAACATTCTAAATCATGTCCGCATTGTTCTAGCACAACTATTCAAGGCATAAGCCGCGTGACAGGATATCTAAGTCTAGATGAAAGGTTTGGCACGGGTAAGCTCTCTGAAAGAAGAGATCGCCTTTCTCATGATGGCAGTAATAAAAATACCTATACAAGCGTATGAGACCGTTACGTGTTGCTGGATTTTTAGATCACTCTACCGTAAATGGTGCAGGCTTTAGAAGTGTTTTATTTCTATCTGGCTGCAATCACAGCTGCCCTGGATGTCATAATCTAGAACTTCAAGATTTTAATTATGGAGAAGATGCTACAATCTCTAAGATCCTCTCTAAAATCTTAAAAAACAAATTATTAATCGATGGTGTTACTATTTCAGGTGGGGAACCTTTTGAACAAAGTACAGGACTACTTCCTTTACTGATGGCACTTAAAAAGCTTGAGCTTTCCATTTGGGTTTATACGGGCTATTTGTATGAAGATCTCACTCAAGACCCTAGTAAATCTACTTTATTACCTTTTATTGATGTTCTTGTAGATGGTCCTTATTTAGAAGCCTATGCAGATGCAAACCTTAAATACCGTGGTTCCTCTAATCAAAGGTTTTTAAAATTAACCCAAGGCAAAATTGAAACTTTGTTAGTCTATTAAAATAATAAAGCTGTAGAAATTGTAATGTCTTGCACTACAGTTTCTACAGCTTTTAGTATGTAAACTATTCTTTTTATAAAAGATGACCTATAAACCAACCAATAATAAGTACTGTGAAAATAACAGACATACTTCTACCTGTCTCTGCGCCATAATCTTCTCGATACTTATCTCCTAAATACCATGCAGGCAGCAAGAAAATCATTGAATAAAACAAAGTATAATGTACGCCAGTATTGCCTTCTGACCACGCCCTGAGACCAAAAGCTCGTAATACATAATCGCCTATACACATGCCATTTGAAAATGAGATGCTAAAACCTAATCCTAAAATGAGTAATACAACCGAAAAGCTCCCCCATCCTATCTTATGTTTTAAATTTTCCATGCTTCCTCCTTTCTATGTATTGCAAGTCGCCACTGTAATTTTTTACCTTTGTTGGTAATATTATAGTATATTTTCTATAATATTACAACAATAAAAAACTTATGCTATTGTTAACAATTTTCTAGAGGATAAACATTGAAAGAAAAATTTTCAAGGACACACTATTTTAACGAACTTTTTAACACTCTTGGCACTAGTAATAAGCTGCTCTTGCTCAACTGCACTTAGTGGAATATTTAAAATTTCTTTTATCCCATCTTGTCCAATAATACATGGCACACTAATAGCAACATCTTGTATACCATATTCTCCATTTAATGTGGTTGACACAGGCAATATACTCAGTTCATTTAAACTAATAGCCTGAACGATTCTCGCTACACTTTGTGCTACGCCGTAATTAGTATAGCCTTTAGCTAAAAGAATCTTCATACCAGCTTGTTTGACATCTTGAAGAATCTGTTCTTTATCAATAGGTTCTTTACTTAATTTAGAGGCACACTCATCAATTGGAATACCTCCTAAATTGCATAGACTCCACGTAATAAAAGCACTTTCCCCATGTTCACCCAACACATAACCATGTACATTCTTAGTATCTACTAAAAAGTATTCTCCTATAATACGCCTCATACGTGCCGTATCTAGCATAGTCCCTGTTCCGATGATTTTATGCTGAGGATAGTTAAATTCATTTTGTGCAACATAGGTCAAAATATCAACTGGATTGGATACAAAAATAATAATAGCTTCCTGTGTGTACTTTGTGATCTCCTTCATAACGCTTCTTGTTACATTAGTATTTGTTTCTATTAAAATTCTTCTATCTAATTTTTGCCCTGGTTTTACACTAGGACCTGCACACATCACAATAATTTGCGAATCCTTACAGTCTTCATAACTTCCCTTTTTAATACGTACATTGGGTACATAAGAAAATGACGTTGTATGAAAAGCATCTAGTGCTTCACCCTCTGCCTTTTCTTCACTTTGATCAATAAGAATAATTTCAGCTATAAGACCTGAGTTTAATATAGCCATCATCACAGCAGATCCTACCATACCTGCTCCTATAATACATACCTTGTGTTTAATCATCATGTAATCCTTTCTTATGATAAAATTTTAATTATCTTTTCCACTGAAACACTATAATACCTACAACCATTATGCCAACCCCTAAGAGTTTTGTCCACATAAAGGGTACTTTTTCTGTCTCAAATAAGCCAAAAAGTTCTATCAAATAAGAGGCAAAGACCTGCGCCACAAGTATAATCATAATGGCATAAGCTGGGCCTAGCTTACCAATAGATACAACAACTGTGTAGACAATCCCGGCTCCTAGTATACCTGCTAAGAAATACATTTTATTAACTATCTTTAACCCTTCTAAATGGGTATCCTTTGCAAAAAATAGTATGCAAATACAAAATATAAATCCTATTAAATGTACAATACTATTTGTAAGCCAAATACCAGCTTTTTCTGTTACCCGTGTATTCCATACGCCTTGAATACTCATCAAAATTCCTGATACAATAGCTGTTAAACCACTTATTAGCATGCTACCAACTCCTTATTTATACGTAAACGCATAAACGTATTTTGCATCTTTTACTCTATTTTATACGCCACTTAGAAGTTGTACTTTGCTAAAAAGTTAAAAAAGCAGTGTAAAATACTTGCTAAGCGTATTTTACACTGCCCTTTTAATCCCTACTCTCATTTTTCTTAAAGTAATATAATATCGTTTTCTTCACAGGTCTTAATCATTTCATCTGGCCATATAGAGGCTTGAACTTCTCCAATATGCGCTTTTTGTAAAAAATACATGCATATTCTTGATTGGCCAATACCACCGCCAACTGTATAAGGCAGCTCTTTACCAATAATCTTTTTATGAAAATCCATTTCAGCTCTTTCACTACAGCCTCGTATTTCTAGCTGCTTAACTAGAGAAAGTTCGTCTACCCTTATTCCCATAGATGAAAGTTCAAAAGCTTGCTTTAAAATAGGGTTCCAAAACAAAATATCCCCATTGAGTTCCCAATCATCATAATCAGGTGCTCTGCCATCGTGCTTTTCTCCGTGAGATAATGCCTTCCCAATCTGCATAACAAACACAGCACGTTTTTCTTCACAAATGGCATTTTCTCTTTCTTTAACAGATAAGTCCGGATAACGGTCTAGAAGCTCTTGTGCAGTTATAAAAGTAATTTCATCCGGCATCCATTTTTCAAGACTTGGATATTCAGTAATAATATACTTTTCAGTTTTAAGAAAAGCATTATAGATTTGTTTTACAGTTTTCTTTAAGAAAGCTTCTGTTCGCATATCTTTTGAGATAACTTTTTCCCAATCCCATTGATCTACATAAAGTGAATGCAGATTATCAAGTTCTTCATCTCTTCTTATGGCATTCATATCTGTATAGAGTCCTTCATTAACCTCAAATCCATATCTGCCAAGAGCCATACGTTTCCATTTTGCAAGAGAATGTACAACTTCTACATAAGCTCCGTTATCATCCAAAATATCAAAACTAACAGGTCTTTCTACCCCATTTAAATTATCATTAAGTCCTGTTTCTGGTTTCACAAACAAAGGAGCTGAAACCCTTGTTAAATAAAGTTCATAGGCTAGTGCATTTTCAAAATAATCTTTGAGTTTCTTAATAGCTACCTCTGTTTCTCTTAAGTCTAACTTGGGTTTATACCCCTCTGGTAATTGTAATTTCATACATACGCCTCCTTATATTTAGATAAAATAAAAAACCCTCACCCCAAACAAAGGGACGAAGGTTAACTCGCGTTGCCACCCTAATTGATTTAAATAGTATGTATTTAAATCCTCTTAGAAACGTACGGATCTGACTCGATACGTTCTAGATGTAACGGTCTACCCCGTCTAAGCCTACTTAGTAAGTACCTTTTGGTTAGAAACTCCAAGATGTTCTTCAATAAATGCCTTGCTGCCGATTTTCAGCTCCCTCGGCTCTCTTATAAGCTTACAGCATAGATCTACTCTTCTTATCATCGTCGTTATAATATTTAAATTCTATTTGGAATTATAAAGAATTTATAGGCCTTTGTCAAGCCATCTCGTAAAATTCTTATTGAATTCGTTATTCAATGCGGTAATTAATGCCATAATATTGAAGTACACCTTCAACAACTTCTCTAGCTACTTCATCTCTAAATGCTGGATCTCCCATAAGAATTGCTTCTGGCAAAAAGTCCATAAAGCCAGGTTCAATAAGTGCTGCTGGCATTTGTGTTCTTCTTAGAACATAAAAATTAGCAGGTTTTGCACCTCGATCTACTTGGGGTGTTCCTCTTAGTAATGCCTCTTGCAAGCTTCTAGCAAGTCTCTGTCCTCTTACACTTGTTGGAAAATAAAAAGTTTCAACGCCTTGTGCTCTTGTTTGAAATTCTGTTCCTAGTATATTGTAGTGGATACTGACAAAGGTAGCAATATCTAAATTTGTAGTGTCGATCCCTTCTCTTTGTAAGCGCAGCCTATGTTGCTGATAAGCTGTGTTTGCACGTGCTACTCTTTCTGGAAGTGAGGTATCTGTTTCATCCGGAGAAGTAATAAAGGTTTCAAATCCTAACTGCCTTGCATATAAATCAACAAGTGCCGCTACTGCCTTATTAAACTCATACTCTTGGATTACCCTGCCATCTGGAAGCGGCGGTGTTCTTCTTTCTGGGGTGGTAATGCCGTGTCCTCCATCTAATATAAGTAACGGTGTAAATCCTAATTCTTCTCTAACATTCATGCTAATATCCCCCTTTATGATTTATATTGACCTAGGTTAGTGGTCCATATCTATCTGTATCAAGTTCTATAAGAACTTTTGTAAGGAGTTCAATATGCTCTTTTTCATCCTGACTAATGGTATTAACAACTTGCAAAATTGGGGAAACCGGCACTTGTAAAAGAAATATTTCATAGGCATTAGCTGTTGCTAATTCTAGTCTTATATCATTTCTTATATAATTTAGGGTTTCAAGGTTTCCTCTTTTTACAACAGCCGCCTCTGTTTGGATTTTAGGTGGCATTATGATATTAAGATTTCTTACATTTTGATATTGAGCTGCTTGCTGCGGATCAAATCTCCTAAATAGTTCAAGGAGCATACCGTAATGCCCCTTTTCGTTTTCTACAATATATTGCCATATTTCATTGAGTTCTGGCATATCGGATTGTTGCATGTGCCGCTCATACTGATTGATAGACTCTAACTCTGCTTGCATAAGATTTCTTATGGATAGCGTATAGTTGAGCACTGGCTCTTGCCTAGCCATAACGAGGACCTCCTAACATACGTTTCATAATAGTATAGTCACAAGGCTTGTACATTTATAACTTAATTTATTTGAGCCTATAAATTAAAGATTGTCTATCTGCCAATCAATGAGTTCTTGGTGCTGTATTGCTAATAACTCATTAGCCTTTTTAAAATGATTGCAGCCAAAAAAACCATTGTGAGCTGATAGAGGACTTGGATGTGCTGCTGTTAAAATAGTATGAACTGTATTGGTGATAAGCTCACTTTTTTTCTTTGCGGGTGCTCCCCATAACATAAAAATAATAGGCTCTTTTCTATTATTGAGAGTTGTAATGATATGGTCTGTAAACTTCTCCCATCCCTTTCCTTTATGTGATTGTGGGGCCCCTGCCCTTACGCTTAGAACAGTATTTAGAAGGAGTACTCCCTGATTCGCCCATTTTATAAGGTATCCATTATTAGGCATATGACATCCTACAGTATCTCTTAATTCTTTATAAATGTTTTTAAGTGAGGGTGGAATAGGAACCCCAGGCTTAACAGAAAAGGCCATCCCATGAGCCTGTCCTTGACCATGATAAGGATCTTGTCCTAAAATAACAATTTTAGTCTTCTCATAACTTGTTGTCTTTAACGCATTAAATAGATCATGCATTTCAGGGTAAATAGTGTTTTGGGCATATTCTTCTTTTAAAAAATCTCTTAATTTTTGATAATAAGGCTTGTTAAACTCTTCTTGTAAATAGTCATCCCACATATTATTAAAAGTTATCATCTTTGCATTCCTTTCAACATTTATTTTAATTCGCTTATGTTATCCTATCCTTATTATTACAACTTATGACGTTATTATTAAAAAATAAAAAAGGGCAGGCACAAAGGCCGCCCCGCTTCAAATATAATACATCAAACTTTCATCAATACTAAGCACTTGATAATCTTTCATTAAGTCTTCTAATGTGATATTATCCACAACTTCACAAATACTTTGTGTCATCTTAGACCACACATTTTCCCAAATACATTGTTGCATGTTTTGTAAAATCAGTGATGTGTCATTTGTATATTCTTCCTTATCTACAATAAGTATTTCTCCCTCAATAGCTCTTACAATATGTCCTACAGTAATGTCCTTAGGTTTTCTAGCAAGCATATAGCCTCCTTGAGAACCTTTAACACTTTTTACAATATTGGACTTTTTAAGCAGCGAAAAAACTTGCTCCAAGTAATTAACCGATAGTTCTTGTCTTTTAGCAATTTGAATGAGCGCTAAATGTTCTCCTCCAGAGTGGACAGCTAAGTCTACTAAAGCTCTAAGTCCGTATCTAGCCTTTGTGGAAATTTTCAAAAAATCCCCTCCTTAAAATCCCTAGTATGTCTATATGTTTTATACTAAATGTTTTTCACAGAAGTGTCAACTCTATCTTTTGAATCCTTCACCTACAACTTCATGTAGATTTTGTACAGTTACAAAGGCTAAATCATCAATCTCAGAAATATGTCTTTTTAACTCAATAAATTCTCTACGGTCCATAACACTCGTGATAACGTTCTTTTGGTTTTTACTATAAGCACCTTCTGCATGATACATCGTTGCTCCTCTATCTAGCGTATGCAAAATATAAGCATTAATATGTTCAGTAGCCTCAGGACTTGAGGGAATAATTGTAACATGCTTTTGCACCGTAATCCCTGAAATAATGTAGTCTATAAGTGTACTTGTTACAATCACTCCAAGAGCTGCATAAAGTCCTTTTTCAAATCCAAAAATACCAATAGCAAGAAGAACTATTGCCATATCAGCAATAACAAGAGCTGTTCCTATATTAATACCAATATATTTAGTAATAATTTTTGCAATAATATCTGTTCCTCCTGATGAGGCTTCTAAATTAAATACAATAGCTTGCCCTATAGCTATAAATAATGCCCCGAACAAAAGAACAACAAGGACATCTTTACTAAGAGGCTGTAAGCTTGGAAATAAAAACTCTAAAAGAATCATAAGCAGCGCTATCTCTAAACTACATACGATACTTCTTATGCCAAAACTCTTTCCAAGCATAATAAATCCTATTGCAAACATAATAACATCAAGTCCTAAAATAATAACTCCTATAGGAACACCTGGTAAAACAGACTTAATAACAACTGATAAGCCACTTATGCCTCCAGCAGCCAGTTGTGATGGTAGCCAAAAAAAATATAATCCTGCCGCTATAAATAGAGCGCCTATCAATAATCCACTATACTCTGTTACAATCTTTTTCATTTTTATCACCTTATGGTATGAATTCTTTATTATAAAATTTCTTTATTTATTTCTTTATAACTTGTATTGTATGTAAAATGCTTGCATTCTACTATAAAATCTTAATCTTTTTACAATCTTTTCTACTGGCTGCTTGTTTTAATGGTTTCATTAAGTGTATTTAACATACTCATAACTTGTTGCTTTCCTACTGCAAACTCTATTATTCCTTCTGATCTTAATATATAAAACTGATTATCATAGGGAATAAGTTCTATCGTCTTAGCATCACCTTCTTCAAAGTGATAGCTGATAGTAATCTCTGCTTTTCTTTCTTGCTTCTCTTCTATTTCAGGATTTTGAAGAACTGCTTCAATACATATATTATCTTGTATTAATTTTATGAGTGGTCCTACCTCTTTTTTGTATTCTAAAACTAAAGTGCCTTCTGGATGTGATAATACAACTTGATTAAGTTTTGAGTAATCTGGTATATAGACTTGTTTACGAATGAGTGTAATAGGTTTAATATGACGCATTACATCAATCTTTTCTTCTAACATTTTATAGATATAGGGATCATCACTCGTCATAAAATAAACCCATTCATTTTCTTTTATTCCAAACTTGATGGCCCACTTATTATTTAATATAAGTGTAAGTTGTGGATCATCTAAACCATACTGAACTAAATTTTCTTTCTTTCCCACAAACTTATCTTTTTCAAATTTTAAAATTTGATTAATTATATCTTGTGTATCTTCTGTATGTAGTTCATGAGTTTGTTTAAAAAATCCTTCTAAAACCCAAGTTTCGTAATCTTTATAACCTGCTTGTTGGCTTTTTTGAATATGGATAATTGGCTCATTCTTTTTAATGACTTGAATATCTTGCCAATTATCTTCTAATGGCCTTTCTACTTGTTTTTCAATTAAATCATCTCTTGTTTGAAAAAGCGTTTGAACGACTTGGCTTTTTACAACATATAGCGTTTCATCTAGATGCGTACCTAAATAGACGCCACTCTTATCAAGCGTAGCATTTCCTAATCTTAATGTATAATTATTATTGTCTGCATCATATAATGTAATAATGCGAGCAGTATCATCTATACCATATTTTTTTTGATCTAGAACCTCATAGATAACCTGAGTGCTCTCTAATGAACTTATCGTATTAATGATTTCCTCAACTGCCAACTTTTGATAGTCTAAATCTGCATACTCTGAATCTACCCATCTTTCATCTTGCTTTTGAAGTATAAGCGCACGTTCATCTTTAATTTCTATTCTTGATATATTGTTTTGATCAAACTGATAGAGATTAATTTGTGTATTCTCTACTATTTCTTGTTGAATATTTTCTTCATTTATTTGATTAGTTTTGATATAATAAGGAATAGCTATAATTCCTAACAATCCTATCATACATAATACTAACCCTATTTTATTTCGCATATTAATTCTCCTTGTTTCAAGCTCTGTCTGTCTCGTATTAAAAGTCTTTATACTGATTCCTATTTTCTCCCCGTTACATATCACAAATACAACGTTGAAAGTGATTTTCTTTCACTCTTCATACTTATAATAGTATATATCATTTTCAAAAAATGTACAGATACAAAAATAAAGGGGGCTTTTAATGAACTTATTACATGTTAAAAACAATAGCTATGATTTATTTTCGAACTTTCTCACCCATAGTTTTTTTTCTTTACTTGAACAATGCTATGTTTATGAAATGACTTTTCAAAAACAGCATTTACAAGCTTCACCTGAACTTATTAAAGCCATTAAATCTTTTTTATTTATTTTAAAAACTTCCAAAAATTCTCTTGATGTATTAGATAAACAAATTTTTAAATATTATATTCCTTATAAGTACAGAACTAAATCTCAAATACTTACCGCTCTATACGAAGAGTGTCCTAAGGGATCTCAGTATTTAAATATTTCAAAATCACACTTAACTTTAACGCGTGCTAAAAAAAATTATATCCAAACGATCTCTCATCTTAAAAAAAATCATGAGTATAATAAAATAGCTATTTGTAATGATGCTTTTATTAAACTGTATTTATGTATTATCTATCAAAGTTTCCCCCACTTTTCTGGATTACCTGATATTTTTAAAGCTTATACAGCCAAGGATTTCTCAGTACAAATGAGTCACTACATATCTTAGAGATCAAATTTTCACGCACCTTCTTGTATAGTACTTAAGACTAGAGGCTTATTAGGCTTTTTTTGTGTCAGGTAAACACCTGCCAAAATAAGTATGGAGCCTATGCCTGCATAAATTGTTACTCTTTCTTTAAGAATCCACGCAGAAGCCGCCAACGTAATAACTGGATTTAAATAAATATAATTATTTGTTTTAACAGCTCCTAAATGTTTAACAGAAATACTCCATAAAATAAACCCTAAGGCAGAAGCTACAAGCCCTAAAAACAATAAATGTAAAATGACATTTGGTTCCATAAATTTAACCATCTGAAACTTATAATTTGAACCAATTAGTATCGGAATAATCGTAACAATAGCATAGAAAAATACTTTTCTTGTTGTATAAATAGGAGGATATTTATGTCCAAGCTTTTTAAGTATTACCGTATAAAAAGCCCAAGATAGTGCAGATACTATAGCTAATATCTCTCCAAAACTGGCATGTTCTAGAGCAAACCTTCCATTAAAAATAACAAAAAATACACCTAACATAGCCACTATAAAGCCTATCCAAGTTGTTTTAACTATTTTTTCATCTTTTGTAAAAACATGTGCAATAAGTGCTGTAAGAATGGGTGCTGTAGCTAGCAAAAATCCTACATGAGAAGTAAGTGTTAATTGAATTGCAATATTTTCAGTTAAAAAATAGAGTGACCCTCCAAAGATTCCAAGTATTGCAAAT
The DNA here is from genome assembly GCA_937921505.1 of uncultured Clostridia bacterium. Lineage (GTDB taxonomy): Bacteria > Bacillota > Clostridia > Lachnospirales > Cellulosilyticaceae > FMMP01. The sequence goes on from CAKZUB010000049.1 coordinate 91,275, forward strand.
CCGCCTTCTTCTTTTAAAGAAGTTTTGTACCTTTTAGGATAAATCACAATTAAAGTGATATAGGTAATAATAAATCTATAAAACATAATCTCTAAAGGTGAAAAAACATCCAATAAGATTTTAGTAGACACAAAAGTTGTTCCCCATATACATATTGTAAAGAGCGCCATCATATGATACATTACTTTTTTATTTTCCATTTCTTTACTCCTCATCTTTATCATTCATTTTTACTCTCATTTTGTAGCTTACCACCAAATCTTTCTTTTAGCAATTCCAACTTAACCTAAATCAAATAGTCCCCTAGATTTTCAGTGAATGTTGGGGACTATTTTGGATTAAAAGATATTTAGTTTCTCATAATGATAAAGATCAAATAAACTATATAAGAGCTAGTTAAAATTACTCCTTCAAATTTATTGATACTCTTTTTTGTAATTGCAAATACATACGCTATAATGCTAACTATAAGTAGAAATATCATATCCAAAAATACATTGCCACTTAACGCTATAGGATTAATCCACGCTGATACACCTAATATAAAGAACACATTGAAAATATTAGAACCAATCACATTTCCTAAAGCAATATCACTCTCTCCACGCCTAGCTGCTACAATAGAAGTGACAAGCTCCGGAAGTGATGTTCCAACTGCTACAATGGTAAGGCCTACAAGACTCTCGCTCATTCCCCAAGTAAGTGCTATTGTGGTAGCGGCATCTACCACAAGCTTTCCACCTAATATGATACCTACCATACCTCCTATTGCAACAAGAATACTTTTACGATTAGAAAGAGGCCGTTCGTTTTCTTCTCCTTGCTCTACCACTTGTTCTTTTTTTGTACTATGTGAAGTCAATGCTAACTCAACAAGGTAGTACATAAAAATTCCAAATAAAACTAAGAGCATCATCCCATCTGCTTGTGTTAATATATTCTCTGAGTACCCTTGAGATTCTGTGTCATATGCTAGTATAAGAAGTACAAAGGCAGATAATAAAGCAAATGGAAATTCTTTTGAAATGATAGACTTCTTAACCTTTAGCGGTGCTATAAAAGCTGCTATACCTACAACGAATAACAAATTGAAAATATTAGACCCTACTATATTTCCTATGGCCATATCATTTTGTCCTTGTAGCGCCGAGGTAATGCTAACAGCTGCTTCTGGTGCACTAGTACCAAAAGCAACTAAAGTAAGTCCTATAATAAGCGGTGGGATATTAAGCCTTCTCGCAATACGAGATGACCCTTCAACGAAAAAATCTGCACCCTTAATTAAAAGTAAAAATCCTGCAATAAGTATTATATAATACACACTTCTTCCTCCTCATATTATTATTTGCAACATTAAGTGTATACACACAAAAGACCTTCAGGATAGATAGAATAACGCTATCTATCCTGAAGGTCTTGCTACCAAAAAATTCTTGTTAACTAGCCGAGTGCATAGCATGGTAATACTACATGCATAGCACTGTGATGACGACTAGCTACCACCTAAGTGTAAGCTACTCCCCTTCAGGGGGTAAGTATTCTATTACCTCATATATATCATGCTTTAGAAATAACGTCAATAGGGAAGTTTTTTTTATCATGTTCCTTATGCTTTTCTTTTCTAGAAAGTATACCATGACTTTATTTTACGCTATAAGGCACCAAGATATACCGTATAAACTCATTTTCCCTTCACTTTACAGGTCCAAGATTGCTTACTTTTTGAATAACGTATATAATATTGCTCCAACTAAAATAACAACCCCTATCACAGCTGCAATTACAATGAGTTGAATAGCTTTATTCTGTACTGCAATACCTATGTATCCCCAGATAAATACCAGTGAATAAATAATATCTTTCTTTTTAAAAGTAAAATATGAAGCTAATAATGTTCCTAAAACAAGCAAAATAATAGTCCATGCAACTTCTCCTAATCCGGCTATTTGCGTCACGCCAAAATCTTTAAGAACTAAACTAATATTTACAATAGTGGCTACTGATAACCATGCAAGTAAAAAGGAAATTGGGACTCTAAACAGTACTGGCCTTGTATCTTCTCTATCAATAATCTGATATAAAATAATAGTTGCGATTAAGGCTTTTACAATAAACAGGGCCGACCATCTCACTGGAACTAAAATTGTAAGTCCAGTGAACACCATACTGATTGCAAACCAATAACCTATTTTCTCATAGATTACCTCTCTACTGGGTCTTGCAAAGAATTGTCCTGCTACCCAAATAAATAGTAATAAATAAATCAGTCCCCATATCCCAAATGCATATGGTGCTGGCATAAATAAAGGTGTATTAGTGGATGTCATAAACATATTGGTTCTGTTAAATATAAAGGATGCAACCAAGAGAAATATAAAACTTACTAAATTAATAATCTTTAATTCAAATCTTTCTTTCATATCTTTTTCCACTCTCCCTCACATAATAGATAGAGTAGATCAACTCTATCTCTATTAATATATAGACTAGCCCTTCTTATTAGTACTTATTTTATAGAAATAACAACCTGTTTTATGCGCGTCATATTTTTATAATGCATTGTCTTCATGTGGTAATCTGTGTATAATATCATTTAATAGTACTCTATCAATTTATTTCTTTGTAAAGGTTGTGTAACCCATTGAATGAGCCATCATCTAAATTCAAACAATATTTATTACTCTCTACGTATATCGTTATCTTATCTTACATACTTATTAATCTTAAAGATGTTACTGCTTTTGTGTTAAAAGCATTACATATTATAAGTCCATTTTTTGTGGGGGTAAGTATTGCTTTTGTCCTTAATATTCCTTTGAAACTATTTGAAGATAAAGTTTTTTGTTTTTTAGATAGTTCTAAAGTACCGTTTATCAAAAAACTCAAAAGACCTCTTTCACTTACTGCTACACTCATTTTAGTCTTTGGGTTTTTAATAGGACTGACTCTATTTATCATTCCACAGCTTATTGAAAGTTCTTCTACGCTCGTGAATGCTGTGCCTGGCTATATCTATTCTTTAGAAGCTTTAGTCAATCAGTATATTAGTTCTTCTGAACTTTTAAATACACTGGGGCGTGAAATACTGATCGCTTGGAAAGATTTTGTACAGATTGGCAGTAAGCTTCTTGGTACTTCCCTTGCTGGTCTACTGATTATGACTTTAGACTTTACAACAAGTGTGGTTAATTTCGGTCTTTCTTTAGTGCTCGCTATTTACATGCTTTCAAGCAAAGAAAAACTTATATTGCAAACTAAAAAAGTGATTTTTGCTTTCTTTAAACAAAGTACTGCGCTTCAATTATTACATCTTGGAAAAATCTCTGATCTTGCGTTTTACCGTTTTATTGCTGGACAATTTACAGAAGCACTTATTATAGGAGCACTTTGTTTTATTGGTATGAGCTTCCTTTCAATGCCTTATCCGCTTTTAATAAGTGTCATTATCGCTATAACTAGTCTTATTCCTATATTTGGAGCTTTTATTGGCACTATTCCATCTGCTTTTATTATTTTTATTATAGACCCTCTTAAAGCCTTGTGGTTTATTGTCTTTATTATCGTACTTCAACAGTTTGAGGGAAATATTATTTATCCAAGAGTAGTCGGTAATTCTATTGGTTTATCCGGGATTTGGGTACTGCTTGCTATGGTTGTTGGTGGAAGTACTTTTGGCATTTTAGGCATGTTACTTGGCATTCCCATCTTTAGCATTATCTATCAAATACTTCGCACAACAGTCTACAAAAAACTGCATGCTAAAAAAATATCAAAAATCCAGTAAATCAGATTATGATTTACTGGATTTTTTAAACCTATCTTCTCTTATAATTATCCTATGCGATATTTTCTTCTTGTTCTCCAAATACACCTTTAACATATACTTCATCCATCTGAGTGCCAAATAAGCTTACTATAGGCACAACAATCACTGAAATAATCATTGCAAGACTTGATATAATAGGTAAATCAACCCTGAGTACACCTACTTTTTCTAATAGTAAATAGCCTCCAATTACTAAGCCCCCTGCTATAAACCCACACCACGCTCCAGTCTTTGTTGTTTTCTTCCACCAAAGTCCAAATACATAAGGTCCTAGGAACATCCCTGATACAACACCCCATGATAAGGACATCAAATAAACTATAGATGCTGGCTGAAATACAGCAATCACAAAAGATAGACCTACAAAAACACCACAAAATATTTTCATAATAAGCATTGTCTTTTTCTCCGATATCTGTGGTGAAATAAATCCTTTAATAAAATCGATAGATATAGTGGAGCTTGAGACCAGTACGAGTGAAGAAAGCGTTGACATAGACGCTGAAAGCATGAGTACAATAATAATCCCAAGTAATGCTTCTGGAAGGGTTTTTTCAAGCATCAAAGGAATAATCATATCTGGATTAGCATTTGGCATAACAGCCGCTCCATTTTCAATAAAAAACAATCTTCCCATAGATCCTGTAAAATAAGCACAGCCACCTATAACAAGTGCAAATACTGTAGAGATAATCGTCCCCTTTTTTATAGCTGCATCATCTTTAATCGCATAGAATTTATGAATCATTTGTGGTAACCCCCACACTCCAAAACTAGTCATAAAGATAAGTCCAAGTAAAGAAAGCCTTCTTTGTGCATCTGAAAAAGGCATACTAAGTCCAAGGTCAAGTTCTTTAAGAGCGCGAAGCCCTTCACCTAGTCCCCCTACAACCGGATTATAGACAACATATACTACCATAAGTATACAACCTACGAGCATAATAACGCCTTGAATGCAGTCATTAATAGCTGTAGCTACATAGCCTCCTAGGAGTAAGTAAATCGTTGTTAAAAGTGCCATCAAAAATATTGCCAACTCAAAGCTTATTCCAAAAGAACTCTTAAAAATATATCCTAGCCCTTTATACACAGAAGCCGTATAAGGCACTAAAAATATAAAGATGATAAGTGCTGAAACAATCTTCATCCCTTTGCTTTGATATCTCTTTTCAAAAAATTCCGGCATAGTGTGTGCATCTAGTTTATGTGTCATATCACGCGTTTTTTTGGCCAGTACAATCCACGCTAAAAGACATCCAAAAATAGCATTGCTAATGCCAATCCATGTGGCTGAAACGCCATATTTCCATCCAATCCCTCCTGCATAGCCAATAAAAATAACTGCTGAAAAATAGGAGGTCCCATAAGCAAAAGCACTCATCCATCCTCCCATGTTTCTTCCGCCTAAAAAGAAGTCACTAACACTTTTAACGCGATTTCGACTATAAATGCCTACACCAATCATTGAAATCATAAAAATAACTAGAAATAAAATTTTCACTTCTCTTTCCACCCTCTCCTAATTATTTAATGCACGCAAAAAACTCTCGCCCTATAAAAAGGACGAGAGTATGATCTCGTGTTACCACCTTAATTTATTATTGCCTCACAGCAATAACCTCATGAAGTACGCCCGCAAATACGCCAGGTTATACTTTCGCACGCTAACGGGTGCAAAAACCGTCAGCTTCTACTCGGTTATTCTTTCAAAGCTGCACTCAAAGATGTATTCAGATTAATTCTTCTTTGCCCCTCTCACCTACCGGGAACTCTCTTTAAAGCATCCTTAATCCTACTTGTTCTTTTCAACGATTTAATTTATTATTTTTTTAATTCTATAACATATAAATCAAAATTTCAAGTATTATATATAAATATATAATATTAATAAATATAAAAAGTATTTCATAAATTCCTAAGTCTTACTATATAAGCTTCCCAAAATCCTCATTAATGTAAGCCTTCTTCTTACAAAAGGAGACAGCGTAATGCTTTTGTCTACAATAGCATCTTCTAGCCCTATGTCTTTCATGCTCACTTTTGCTCCAGCTTCTTTAAGCATATTTCTTATTTGCTCCCCTGAAGGCAGATCTTCAACTAGCTTTTTAAAAGCGTCAAATTGTTTCACAAGCCTCCTTATATCTACTCTTTCAAGTATATCCGGTGAGTTTTCTTCAATAATAGAGGGATATAAATCTTTAAAACCTTCTTTAAGTAAACTGTGTGGCAGGCCTTTATAAGGTGCTATCAAGCTTTTAATCTCTTCTTCTCTTAAAAGTTTCTTATAAGTATCACAGACTATAGCTAATGCTACGCCTACCTTTTCACCATGAAGCGCCTCTGTTTTATCATTAATGACATGCATTTCCCAAAGGTGAGACAGATGATGTTCTGACCCTGATGCAGGCCTTGAATTACCTGTCATTTGCATGGCAAGTCCTGATAGTATAAGGGCATACATCAAGTTTTCATAAGCTGCTTCATCGCCTTTTTTGATGCTCTGCAGACTGTCTGCTACTTTTTGTACTGCTTCAAACTCTATTTGAACAACTCTCTCGCAAATGTATTCATCTGTTAATAGGTGGGCCGTCTGCCAATCCAGTAATGCCGTATATTTCCCTAATAAATCTGCTACTCCGGAGGCTGTAAGTCTATAAGGTGCTTTAATAAATACTTCAGTATCGGCAAATACTGCAATCGGTGATACTGCTGGATATGTTACTTTGAAACCTCCCATTGTCATAGCTGCAACGGTTGATACAAAGCCATCTACACTGGCCGCAGTTGGGACAGCCACAAAAGGTATGTTCTTTTCCTTGGCAACGTACCTAGTAAGGTCATGAATTGTTCCTGCCCCAACAGCCAAAAGTATTGAAGCCTTTGAAGTTAATTGACTTATTATTTGCTCTACGCCATGCTCATCAGCATAGAGTTTTTTGGCTTCTAATACAACAATTGATTTATGCTTATTAGTGAGTGATTCAAAAATGTTTTTTGCTGCTGCTTCATAAGTATTTGTATCACATATTACAACTGGATACTCACCCTTCTTCGACTCTGCAAGAAATGCAGTAAGCTCATTAATAGCACTTTTTTGAATAAGTACACGTTTAACAAATAATCTATGTTCCTTACCACAGGAACAGGGTTTACTAAACTTAGTTAAATTTACTTCCATTTTTTTCACCTCTACTTAATTTAAATAACGAATTATAGAGATTATTTTTGCCCATAATAGGCATTTTTGCCGTGTTTTCTTAAATAGTGCTTGTTTAAAAGATTTTTTTGCATGCTGGTTTTTGCATTATTAAGAAGTAGCGCTGTATTAAAGGCCATTTTGCTGACTTCTTCTAAGACAACCGAATGATAAACTGCGTCTTTTGCATCTTTTCCCCAAGTAAAAGGGCCATGTTCTTTGACCAAAACAGCTGGAATGTCCATTGGATTAATATCCTTAAAAGCCTCAACGATTACTTTTCCAGTTTCTTCTTCATAAGCCCCTGCAATTTCTTCTGGTGTCATGCTTCTTGTACAAGGAATTGCTCCATAAAAATAATCTGCATGGGTAGTACCTAGGGCACTCACTTCTTTGCCTGCTTGTGCAAAGCTTGTTGCCATTAAAGAATGTGTGTGTACAATCCCCCCAATTTCAGAAAAAGCTTTATAAAGAACTAAATGAGTTGCTGTATCTGAGGAAGGCATATAATTACCTTCAACAATGTTTCCTTCTAAATCTATAACTACCATATCTTCAGCTTTTAGCTCATTATACTCTACTCCGCTTGGCTTAATCACAACAAGTCCTTTTTCTCTGTCTATTCCACTTGCATTGCCCCATGTATAAACTACAAGTCCACGTTTTTGAAGTTCCAAATTAGCTTCAAACACTTCTTTTTTTAAATTTTCTAACATAAATTATCTCCTTATTTTTAATTTTTGCTCTCACGCAATTTCCTTAATTTAAAAATTTTCCAACCAGATAAAAAATGATAGAGGCATACTCTAGTATCCCTAAGTATTTCCTCTATCATCTCTTAAATGTTTATAATAATTTTTCTTATAAGTTGAATAATCTTTGTGTTTTATCTTGATTAACTATTTAAGATTGTCTACAGCAGCTCTTTCAATTGCCAGCCCCTTTGTGTAACGCTTCATAAATTCATCAAATCCCTTTACATCTTTAGAATCTGGATTCATCTTTGTACCAACTTTTCCTGCAAATATTTTCTGTGCTAAATAATTCTCCAATGTCTCATTTTCAGCTTTGTTAAGCATGAAAGATGCAAGCAGTGCAATTCCCCATGCGCCACCTTCACCAGCAGTTTCCATAACAGAAACCGGAGCATCTATAGCTGCAGCCATAATCTTTTGTCCTACATCTTTAGTCTTAAATAAACCACCGTGACCTAATATTTCATCAAGCTTAACGTCTTCCTCTTTAAGAAGAATATCCAAACCAGTTTTTAGTGCACCGAGTGATGTAAATAAATGCACACGCATGAAATTAGCTAAGTTAAATTTACTTTCTGCCGAGCGTACAAATAATGGGCGACCTTCTTCAAAATGAGTTATATGTTCACCTGAGAAATAATTATAGGCCAATAGTCCACCGCAATCTGCATCTCCTTCAAGTGCCTTATGATACAAAGTTGCAAACAACTTATCCATATTAACTTCTACGCCCATTGCTTCTGAAAACTCTTTAAATATCCCAACCCATGCATTAAGGTCTGATGTGCAGTTGTTACAGTGAACCATAGCGACTAAACTCCCTGCAGGCGTTGTAACTAAATCTATTTCCTCATAGGCTTTTGACAAATCCTTTTCAAGCACAACCATTGCAAAAACAGAAGTTCCAGCTGAAATATTACCAGTACGCTGTGCAATGCTATTCGTTGCAACCATACCTGTTCCTGCATCACCTTCTGGAGGGCAAAGCGGAATGCCTGATCTAAGCTCTCCAGTAATATCTAAAAGTTTTGCACCTTCTTCTGTAAGAACACCCGCATTTTCACCAGCGACTAAAACTTTTGGCAGAATATCATCAAGTTTCCATGAGAAGTTTTTAGAAGCAATTAGTTCATTAAATTGATTAACCATTTTTGCATTATAATTTTTTGTAGCACTGTCAACCGGGAACATTCCTGATGCTTCACCAACACCTATAACTTTTTGACCTGTTAGTTTCCAATGTACATATCCTTCTAATGTTGTTTGAAAGCTGATATCAGCTACATGCTCTTCCCCATTTAAAATAGCTTGATAAAGATGAGCAATGCTCCATCTTTGAGGAATATGGAAGTTAAAAAGTTTAGTCAATTCTTCTGAAGCTTTTTCAGTAATAGTATTACGCCATGTGCGAAACGGTACTAAAAGTTCGTCCTCTTTGCTAAAAACCATATAACCATGCATCATAGCACTAAAACCAATTGCACCAATAGTTTTAAGCGTTACGCCATATTGCTGTTTTACATCACTGGCCATCTTCTGATAACTATCTTGTATACCTTTCCAAGCATCTTCTAAGCTATAGGTCCACATATTGTTAACATAGCTATTTTCCCAATCGTGACTTCCAGAAGCGATAGGCATATTATCTTCACCTATCAGAACCGCTTTAATTCTAGTCGAACCAAGTTCAATACCAAGCACTGTTTTCCCATCGATAATAGCATTTTTGATATCATTTGTTGCCATAGTTAATTTGAGCCTCCTTATGATTTAAACTTCCAAAGCATATCGCTAAGTTGAAGTTCTTTTTTAAACTGTGTAATATGTGTATCTTTATTAATAACTACATATTCTATTCCCATCATATCTGCCCAGTCAATCAGGTCTTCTGTTGTTACTTCATAGGAGAAAACTGTATGATGTGCGCCACCTGCATAAATCCACGCTTCTGCTGATACGCTCATAGAAGGCTGTGGTTTCCAAAGCACGCTAGCTACTGGTAATTTTGGCATTTTTTGTGGCAGTTCAACAGCTTCTACTTCTAGGATAATAAGTCTCATTCTGCCGCCCATGTCAATAAGAGATGCGCATACAGCATCACCTGGCTTGCCTTCAAATACAATTCTAGCAGGTGCTTCTTTACCGCCAATTCCTAGCGCATGAACTTCTATTCTAGGTTTATCTGCTGCAATAGTTGGACACACTTCTAACATATGTGCACCAAGTATCATTTCATTACCTGGTTCAAAATGATAAGTATAATCCTCCATAAAAGATGTACCTTTATTATTAGCTATAAGTTTCATGACTCTTGTAAGGGCCGCTGTTTTCCAATCTCCTTCTCCGCCAAAACCATAGCCCGCTTCCATCATTCTTTGAGTTGCAAGACCAGGTAATTGTTTCATACCATGAAGCACTTGGAAACTATCTGTAAAGGCCCCAAATCCACCTTCTTCTAATAAAGCTTTCATAGCGATTTCAATTTTCCCTTGATATCTTATAGATTCATATGAATCTTTGTGGGCAAGTACTTTTTCATCTATTGTATACTCAGCTTTATAAACTTCCATGAGTGCATCTACTTCTTGCTCTGTTACAGCATTCATGCGTTCTACTAAGTCGCCTATACCATACGAGTTAATAGACCAGCCAAATTTGATTTGTGCTTCTACTTTATCTCCTTCGGTTACTGCTACTTCTCTCATATTATCATCAAATCTTAAAACCTTAAGATCTCTGCCCATAAAAGCAACAACTGCTATATTCATCCATTTACCAATACGTTTGACTGTTTGAGTATCTTGATAGTGACCTGCAATAACCTTTCTTGCGATTCCCATACGTGTTGCAATAAATCCATGTTCACGATCTCCATGTGCTGATTGATTGGTGTTCATAAAATCCATATCAATTGTATCCCATGGAATATCTCTGTTAAATTGTGTATTTAAGTGAAGCATAGGCTTGTTTAATTGTTTAAGACCATTAATCCACATTTTAGAAGGAGAAAAGGTATGCATCCAAGTGATAATACCCGCACATGTACTATCTGCATTAGCTGCAATACAAAGTTCTGTAATTTCATCCGGTGTTTTAACTGTTGGTTTCCAGACTATTTCATAAGTAATATCTTGTGATTGATTTAAAGATTCTACTATTTTTCTTGAATTACTTGCTACTTCTTTGAGTGTTTCTTCTCCGTAAAGATGCTGACTTCCTGTAACAAACCAAAATACGTATTTCTTCATCATATAGCTTCACTCCTTCATGTTATCTTCTTATATTTTTATAAAGATTTAATAATGCTATTATAATACACGTTTAGTAAATTTTCAACTTGTTTAGTAAATTTTTTTATATTGTTTACTACTTTCTATTTGCTTATAATTATCTATATGGTATACTAAATACATTATTTATACATTGGAGGTTATCAGCATGGCAACCATAAGAGATATAGCAAAGCTTGCAGAGGTATCTCCTGCAACTGTATCTAGAGTTTTAAATCTTGATGAAACCATTAGCGTATCGTTAGAAACTAAAAAAAGAATATTTGAAGTGGCAGAAAACCTTTCCTATCAAAAACCTGTTCGTACGCCCAAATCAACTTCAAATGTTTTAAATATAGGTCTTATTCATTGTTGTAATGAACTTGAAGAGCTTAATGATCCTTATTTTTTATCTATTCGTATCGGCATAGATGAAGAGTGCAAGACCAGTAATCTCAACTTAATTAAGATATATAAAGATGATGTTCTTGCTAGTCATTTTCCATTAGAAAGCTTTGATGGTATTATTTTACTCGGCAGATTTGAAGAAAATCAAATGAATAGTTTTAAAAAATATTCAAATAATATGGTTTTTGTACATGGTACATCTCCTCGTTTTGAATTTGACAGCGTACAGGTAGATTTCAGACAAATTACGCGTGATGTGTTAGATTATCTTCTAGACAAAGGGCATACTAAGATAGCTTATATCGGAGGACGTGAAAAAGTGATTGGAGCCAATGACCTGTCAACAGATGACAGAGAAAGTGAATTTATAGATTATCTGACTAAATTAAATCGCTATAATCCTTCTTATATACGTGTGGGACACTATGATTTTAAAGATGGCTATGAGCTGATGCATACTTTGATTAAAGATAATAAAAATGATTTGCCCTCCTGCGTTTTTATGGCCAGTGACTCTTTAGCAATAGGAGGCATACGTGCACTTAATGAATTGGGTCTTAATATTCCAAATGATATCTCTATCATAGGCTGCAATGATATCCCTGCTTGCAAGTATACTTCGCCAACACTCTCTACCATTAAAATTTATACTAAATTTATGGGAGAGCTCGGTGTGAAACTATTGCTCGAACAAATTAATGACGTACGAAAAGAAAAAATTAAGGTAGTTATTCCTCATAAACTTATTGTAAGAGAAAGTTGCTAAAGCTTTATTTTACAAGTCTTAAATAATATATAAAAAAACCTTTACATTTTTTAATTTTTAGTCGATATATTTAATATACTGAATCTATATACTTAAGTTAAGGCTATTGAATTTGATAATGAAAAGAGGGATAGTATGCAAAAAATCATATTACCTATATCCAAATGTATTCCTGGAATGGTAACCGCTCAACCTATAGTTGACATGCAAACAGGTGTAATAATCATAGGGCAAAATCAAGAACTAACTAAAGACAATTTGCAAAATATCAATAAATTCATTCATACGGATATATGGGTTTATCTAGATTCTTTTAATAAAGTATGGAATCTTCCTCCTGAGACTATCGAAAATTATAAAAAATATAGTAATGCACTTACAAATGTTATAGGTAACCTCACGCCACCAGATGATGAAAGTTTTAAAGAATTTGAAGAATTATGTGATCACCTTTCTTCTGATTTCAACCAAAATCATACTTTGCTTGGCTGTACCAATCTCATCAAACAATTAGATTATACTACTTATACTCATTCGTTAAATGTCGCTTTTTTATCTAAGCTCATATGTAGGTGGACAGGTGTTGATAAAGAAACTTCACTTAATGTTACTAAAGCAGCATTGCTTCATGATATAGGAGGTATTAACCTTGCTTTTGATATGATTAATAAAACAGATAATCTTTCTTTTGATGAACGTGCTGAATATGAAAAACACCCTATTTACAGCTACAATATAGTAAGTAAAATGCAAGACTTAGATTCTTCTATCTGTAAAGGAATCCTCGCCCATCATGAAAGATGTGACGGAACAGGCTTTCCACTTAAACTTACGTCCCCTTATATTAATAATGTAGCCAAAATAATAAGTATTGCAGACCGTTATGAAATACTTAGAAAAAAACATCATATATTTGACACACTTAAGATTCTACTAACAGATGATCTTACAAAATTTGATCCTAATATGCTCCTTACTTTCTGCAATAATATTGCTAATTATTACATTGGAGTATTTGTAACTCTTAATACTGGTGAAATCGGAGAGGTAGTATTTGTCAACCCTAAGTGTATTTATAGACCTATGATAAAAATTAATGAAAAGTTCATTAATCTTTACGAGTCTCCAACTATTACAATTGTTGATATAGAATAACAAAAAGTCCTAAAGGTTTGTGAAAATTCATAACCCTTTAGGACTCTTTTTAAATTAAACTAGATTATAATTGCTATTTCAGCATAACTCATCTGCTGGAAATACAACCTTTAACTGTTGACGTACTTCATCTAACAGTGTCATAACATTATAAGCTAAATCTAAGCTATATAGCTTAGATTCTAATTTATTACTCATCACTGTATCTACGAACTCTCTTGCCTCATAATACATTGAATCATACGTTATATCGGTACTTAACAATACCACCCTTTCTCCTTTTTTTCTAAGTTCAATACGTGTTGGCGAAGATATTGCATCAATCCATAAGCTGCCTTCTTCTCCCATAATCTCACTGCCTAAACTAGAGTCGTTTATTTTAGAATACACTACTACAGCTTCCTTATCTTCGTATTCTAAAAGTATATTGCCGCTTCCATCAATACCATTACTTAGCTTATGCGCGCTGCATTGCAGTGATTTTGGCATACCAAATAAATCAATACAAGGGTACACACAATAAATCCCTATATCCATCAGTGCACCTGTTGAAAACTTTGGATTAAAAATATTTGGATTTTCACCTCTTAAGTAAGCTGGATATTTGGATGAATACTGGCAAAAGTTAAATACAATTTTCCTTACTTCACCTAGCTTATCTAGATTTTCACGAATGACTTTATAGGTGGGCATAGCAAGTGGCTTCATAGCTTCCATAATAAATAATTTCTGTTTCTTAGCCTTGTCTATAAGAAGCTTTAATTGCCGTGCATTTGAAGCAAATGGTTTTTCACATAGAACATGTTTATCATACTCTAAAGCTAAGTCTGCATGTTCAAAGTGATAAGCATTTGGTGATGCAATATAGACTGCATCAATTTCTTTAGCACTTAGCATTTTTTTATAATCTGTAAAAACTTTATTTATATGCATCTCATTTGCAAAATCTTCTCCTGTTTTGGTGCTTCGTGAATACACTGAATGAAAAGTGATTTCTGGTATATCTTGGCATGCTCTTATAAATTTCTTAGCAATTACACTTGTTCCAACTACTCCAAAATGAATGTGCTTCATTTGCTTCCTCCCGATGACTCATTATTTATAAATTTGTGGTTTGAATTGCAGTGCTTGAATAGTCTTATAACCACCTGTGATATTTTTGCACTTAAATCCAGCTTGTTTAAGGATTCTCTCCGCCACATAAGCTCTAAGACCTACTGCACAGTGTATCCAATATTCTTTGTTGATATCTAGTTTATCTAGATTTTCTCTTAATTCATTGACATTAATATGAAAGGAGCCCTCCACTTTTCCATGCGCTCTTTCAGCTTCTGTTCTGACGTCTAGTATAACTATTTGATCATCTTGGCTTATCTTTTTTAAGTCTCTAGGATGCACTACATCGCTTTTACCTGTTAGTACATTTTCTGCAACATAACCTGCAAAATTAACAGGATCTTTAGCAGATCCAAATGGTGGCGCATAAGATAACTCGAGTTCAGTTAAATCATATACTCTGCCTCCTAGTCTTATAACTGTAGCCATGACATCTATCCTTTTTTCAACCCCTTCATAGCCTAGTGCCTGTGCGCCTAATATTTTTCCACTGTCATCAAAAATTACCTTCAAAGTCATTTGACTTGCCCCTGGGTAATAACCAGCATGGTTATTTGCATGAATAATAATTGTTTTATAAGATGTTCCAAGTCGCTCTAAAATTCTCTCATTATTGCCTGTCGCAGCTAAAGTCAAGTCAAATATCTTAATAACTGAAGTTCCTTGAGTATTTTTATACGTAGTTGTAAGTCCACTTATATTATCAGCAATAATACGTCCATGTTTATTGGCTGGCCCGGCAAGTGGAATCGCTGTTTGCATACCACTTGTAAAATCCACAACTTCTACCGCATCGCCTCCTGCATAAATACCTTTAATATTCGTTTCCATGTGTTCATTAACTAAGATATGCCCTTTTATACCAAGTATAATGTCCGTATCTTGCAAAAAACGTGTATCTGGCGCAACACCCATTGCTGAAATAACAATGTCTGCTTTTACATATGTATTACTTTGAAGTTCTACTTCTATGCCATCACCAATCTCATTAAAGGCATTTACGCCATCATTTAATATAAGTTTTATACCTTTATCTTCCATTTCTTTCTCAGCCACTACAACTATATCTTCGTCAAATGGCATAAGAATATGAGGGGCTGCTTCTACAAGTGTTACCTCTATCCCAGTATGTCTTAAATTCTCAGCCATTTCTACGCCTATATATCCCCCTCCAATGACAACAGCAGATTTGATAGATCTAACCGCCAACTTAATATCATCTGTGTCTTTTATATTTCTGAGTGTAAATATCCTTTGACTCTCTATCCCTGATATATTAGGTTTTAACGGCTTAGCCCCTGGAGCTAAAACAAGAAAATCATAAGTCTCTTCATAAGTGCCTTGTTCTTTAGAATTAACTGTTACTTTTTTTGATAAAACATCTAGGCTTATAACTTCACTATTAACTCTTACATCAATTCTAAATCTATCTTTCATTAATTTGGGCGTCGCTACAAAAAGTTTATCTCGGTCTTCAATCACATCTCCTATATAATAGGGAAGCCCACAGTTTGCAAAGGAAATATAATCTCCTTTTTCAAACATTATAATCTCAATATTTTCATCTAATCTTCTCAGTCTCGCCGCCGCCGAAGCGCCAGCTGCTACACCCCCTACAATAAGTGCCTTTTTCATAACTATACCTCCTCGTATAATATATTTTGTAGTCAGTTATTGAACAATTTCCAGTAATAAAATTGACTACTTTAAAAATGAATCAACTGGAAATTTTATAAACAAAGGACTAGTCTAAGATTACCCCTATGTGCTAAAATATTTA
>CAKZUB010000050.1 GCA_937921505.1 uncultured Clostridia bacterium
CCAAAGAATAGCTATGAAGTTTTGCGGTTACTGAAGTTGTTCTACTCATAAATATCATCTCCTAATGTCTTTTTCTTAGGATATGAAAAACCAATTAAAATATACAGGTATATTAAGCTATTTAAAACGGTTTATCTATAAATAGTGTTGTAATTAAGTCTACTGCCGCTTGAGAACTTAAAAAAATGCATATATGAACTTTTAACAACTTATTTTTAAATACAAACTTTATTTCTTTAAAAAAGTTATTAGTATATACTTCTTTAGATTGTTTATTTTCCCATGTTCCCCAAAATACAAATAACCATGGCAAGCTATAGAGTACTGCAAAGCTAATCCCCATTACTAAATACCCTGTTTTAATATCATTAAACCTAGCGATAATGATACTTGGAAGAACACCTGCTAAAATGGCAGAGAATACAGAAAAACACATTCTTACAGAAACAAAAGAAGTTCTTTCATTGAAATTTCTAATCATTTCGGGTAATAATGAATTGTAAGGCACCATCACAATTGTAAAAGCAAGTGAAAAAAATGTATACATAAAGAAGAAATATAAAAACAGTAATGTGGCAGAGCTTATATTAAAAGAGTACCATAATAATGAAAAAGAAATAAAAATAGGAAGTATCCCTATTAAAAAATAAATTCTTCTTCTTCCGAGTTTAGACTTAGTCCTATCTGAAATATATCCCATTAAGGGATCTGTAACAGCATCAAAAAGTTTCCCAGACATAATAATAATCCCAGCTAATAAGGGTGACATAAGTTCTATATCTGTTAAATATCTCAAAAACAAAAGACTTATTAAAAGAAAGGCCCCTCCTCCAAAAATATCCCCCATACCGTACATAACTTTGTTTTTTAGCATATTACTTTGATCTTTCATTAAAATTCCCCCATTTTTTGTAGGTTAGTGCAACCTATTTATCTTTTAATTAATTAATCGATATAATTAACTAATTAATTATATCGATTATGACATATATGAATTTTATAGTCAATTAATTTGACAAACCCACTGAAAATTGTTATTTTATAGCTAGTTACCAATCGTTTTTACTAAGTGTTAGGGAAGAAGAATGAGTAAAATAGAGAACATTTAATTATTATAACTGTAAGCTAAAAGGTATACTTTAGTATTAAATCATCTTATAATAATAACAAAATAATAATAGCAAATTATATATACAAATAGAGGATGTGGAATTATGAGTAATGTGATTCAACTTGGTAGATACCGTCATTTTAAAGGCAATGAATATGAAGTGATAGCCGTGGCTAAACATAGCGAAACGCTAGAGGATATAGTTGTTTATCGCGCCTTATATGGAGAATATGGTATATGGGTAAGACCGGCTAGTATGTGGCAAGAAGAGCTTACAAGAGATGGCAAGACCTTCAAGAGGTTTGAAAAAATAGATTAATACTTCAAGTAAAAGAAGGAGATAAAATGGATGCAGCAGAAAATGAATAGCTTAATGGAAGAGTACCCTATCAACTTCGGAGAATTAGCGGAGAAACTAGGTGTAAGTAAACAGACTTTGACTCGTAAGATAAAAGGCAGTACAGATTGGACTTATTCAGAAATAATATTGCTTACAGAATTATTTAACATAGAAGATCCACAGAGTTTCTTCTTTGATATAAAGTGAAAAAAATATGATATTTTTTAAAGGTATAAATATTAGTTTTTTGTAAATACTATCTATATGGTTTAGCCCTTTCCTGTAGGACTTTTTGCGCAAATTTAGTCTTTGCAGAACTACAGTGCTTGATCTTTTATGGCTTTTAGAATTTAAAAATTTAATTTAGGAGGTACCTCACATGACGGGTACAGTAAAATGGTTTAATGCAGAAAAAGGATTTGGATTTATTGAAAGAGAAGATGGAGAAGATGTATTTGTACATTTTTCAGCGATCCAGGGAGAGGGATTCAAATCCCTTGAAGAAGGTCAAAAAGTAAACTTCGATATTACAAAAGGTGCTCGAGGCGAACAAGCAGAAAACGTTACAAGAGCATAGTAGTACAGAGATTTTAAAAGGCAGAATTTAGTTCTGTCTTTTTGATTATAAAAAATAATGGGATCTAAGTCTCATTATTTTTTGCTTTTATAAGTATATCCTACATAAATAATATAATAATTTGAGGAGAATGATTAAATTTGGAAGAAACATACTATTGTCCAGACTGTAATTCGAAATTAGAAAGATTATATAGCTGTGGCTCAGAAGAAAAAGAATTGTATCTGAAAAAGAAGTAAACTAAAACTATGAGGTGAGAGTAATGAAAAAACTGCTTTATATAACTGTAAATTCGAAACCTGAAGAATTATCAGCAAGTAAGACTGTTGGAAGAGCTTTAGTAAATAAACTTATAGAAAGACTTCCAGGTTTTGAAGTAGAAGAGTTAGACCTTTATACATGTCACGTACCTAGACTAAAATACCAGTACTTTGAAAAAAGGAACTGTATGATTAATAAAAAAGATTTTAATAAACTAAATGAAAAAGAGCAGCATGAAGTACGCAAAATGATTGAGCTTGCAGACCAGTTTAAAGAAGCAGATATGTATGTTATCGCAGCCCCTATGTGGAGCCTTTCTTTTCCAGCTCCGCTTAAAGAATATCTTGATTGTATCATTATGGACGGTAAGACCGTAAATATAAAAAAAGATAAGATAGAGGGACTGCTTCGTGATAAGTACAGAACAATGGTCTATGTACAATCTTCTGGTAGCCATATTCCAAAGCTTCTTAGAATGACAATGAACAGAGGGCTGCATTATGTAGAAGATATTATGAAAAAGGTGGGCATTGAAGTTTTTGAAGAATTGCTAGTAGATGGGACAGGCGATACAGAACAAGAAAAAGCTAAAGCTATAAACAACGCAATTTCTCAGATTGATGAACTAGTTAAAAAAATAGCACATGGATAATCTTGACTAAAAAATAAATCCCTCAATGAGAACATTAAAGTTCACGATTGAGGGATTTTATTTATTTCAGACTTGTGCTGCCCATAAGATAAGTATCAACGGCCTTAGCAGCCTTTCTTCCTTCTGAGATTGCCCAGACGACTAGCGACTGACCACGGCGCATATCTCCAGCTGCAAATATTTTCGAAATAGATGTTTGATAGTGAAAATTCGTTTTGACATTACCTCTTGTATCAAGTTCTACGCCAAGTTCTTTAAGCATCCCTTCATGCTCAGGATGTAAGAATCCCATTGCAAAAAGGGCTAAATCACAGGGAATCTCAAATTGACTGACTGGTATTTCCTGAAGCTTTTCATCTAGCTTAACAGCATGCAGTGTTTTGACTTGCCCGCCTTTTCCACTAAAAGCTGCTGTTTTAACAGAAAATTCACGGGTTCCACCTTCTTCTTGAGAAGTAGAAGTACGGAAAATCATGGGATAAATAGGCCAAGGATATGCATCTGTACGTGTAGCTTCTGGTTTTGGCATAATTTCTAATTGGTAAACTTGCTTTGCACCTTGTCTAAGTGCTGTACCAATACAGTCGCTTCCTGTATCACCACCACCTATAACGACTACATTTTTATCCTTAGCAGTGATTTCTTTGCCTGTAATCTCAAGACCTTGCAAACGCTGGTTTTGTTGTCTTAGAAAATCCATAGCAGGATAAAGCCCTTCAAGGTTTCTGCCTGGAACTGGAAGATCACGAGCTTGTGTAGATCCGCCACAAAGAACGACTGCATCAAATGACTTCGTTAGGTTGCTTGTGAGATAATCTTTACCTACCCATGTATCACACTTAAATATAACGCCTTCATCTTCCATAAGTTTTACACGTCTATCAACAATATTTTTCTCAAGTTTAAAATCTGGAATACCATAAGTCAAAAGCCCACCTATTCTATTTGATCTTTCAAATACAGTTACAGTGTGACCTGCTTTATTAAGCTGATCAGCAGCTGCAAGACCAGCTGGACCTGATCCAATAACAGCTATTTTTTTACCAGTTCTCATAATAGGAGGGTGTGGGTTGATCCAACCTTCTTGATAAGCACGATTAATTACGCTAAGTTCAATGTGTTTAATAGTAATAGGGTCTTCATTAATGCCTAATACACACGCCGTTTCACAAGGGGCTGGACACACTGTACCAGTAAACTCTGGGAAGTTATTTGTTTGGTGTAGGATTTCAAGTGCCTTTTTCCATTGACCTTGGTATACTAAGTCATTGAATTCTGGAATAGTATTACCTAAAGGACATCCGGTTTCAGAGGAACAAAAGGGCACACCGCAATCCATACATCTTGATGATTGTACCTGCATTTCATCATATCCCAGTGGGATATAGACATCTTTATAATCACTTAGACGTTCTTCTATAGGACGTTTTCCAAAGTTTTTGCGTTTATACTCTTTAAAACCTGTCGCTTTTCCCATTTTCTTCCTCCTTATCCTATCTTATTTTCTTTTTTTTGACTTTCAAGAATGACTTTGTAAGCGCTTGAAATAATGCGATAGAAGTGCTTACTTTTATCTGACCAGTTTTCTAAAATATGTTCAGCTTTTTTGCTCTTAGTGTAACCTATATGTTTATTAATTAAATCTTTTACAAATGCTTCATCATCTGTATCTATTAGCTTTTCGAGTTCTACGAATTCACGGTTTAAGCAGCTTTCAAAAGCACCTTTTTCATCATAAACATAGGCAATACCTCCGCTCATACCAGCAGCAAAGTTGCGCCCAGTACTACCAAGTATAAGTACACGTCCTCCGGTCATATATTCACAGCCATGATCCCCTATACCTTCTACAACAGCTGTGGCACCAGAGTTGCGCACACTAAAACGTTCACCAGCTCGGCCATTGATATAAATTTCACCACTTGTTGCACCGTAGAGGAGTGTATTACCAACGATAATATTCTCAGAAGCTTCAAAAGTTGCTGCTTGATCTGGTCTAATAATAATCTTGCCTCCAGATAATCCCTTACCTACATAATCATTAGCATCTCCTTGCAAAATCATTGTAAAACCACGAGCTCCAAAAGCACCAAAGCTTTGACCGGCACTACCTTTAAAGGTATACGTAATAGTATCTTCTAAAAGACCAACATCCCCATAACGCTTTGCAATCTCTCCGCTAAGCATTGTACCTACGGTACGGTTAACGTTTTTAATTGTAAAGTCAGCTTGTACTGGAGTTCCGTTAAGAAGTGCATCTTTTGCAGTCGCAATAAGTTTATGATCAAGTGCTTTATCAATATTATGATCTTGTTCTATGACTTTATGACCAACAATACGTTGTGGTAAGTTAGGTTTATACAAAATAGCAGATAAGTCTACACCTTTTGTTTTCCAGTGTCTTATAGCATCATTCACTTCAAGCATATCTACACGGCCAATCATTTCATCTATTGTTCTAAACCCAAGGCTTGCCATAAGTTCACGTACTTCCTCAGCTACAAAGAAGAAATATTTAATAAGATGTTCTGGTTTTCCAGTAAATTTCTTTCTAAGTTCAGGGTCTTGTGTTGCAACACCCACTGGACAAGTATTTAAATGACATTTTCTCATCATAATACATCCTGATACAACAAGTGGAGCAGTGGAGAAACCAAATTCTTCAGCACCAAGAAGTGCAGCTATAACAACATCACGTCCTGTTTTTAATTGTCCATCTGTTTGGATTCTCACACGACTTCTAAGGTCGTTTAGCAGAAGTACTTGCTGCGTTTCTGAAAGGCCAAGTTCCCAAGGTACTCCGGCATGTTTGAGTGACGTAAGAGGTGAAGCACCTGTTCCACCGTCATGACCTGAAATAAGGATAACATCTGCTTTTGCTTTTGCAACACCAGCAGCAACTGTACCCACACCAACCTCAGATACAAGTTTAACAGAAATACGTGCTGCTGGATTAACGTTTTTAAGGTCATGAATCAGCTGTGCAAGATCTTCAATTGAATAAATATCATGATGTGGTGGTGGTGAAATAAGGTCAATGCCAGGAGTAGAGTGACGCACTCTACCAATAACTTCATTTACTTTTTTACCAGGAAGCTGACCGCCTTCACCAGGTTTTGCGCCTTGTGCCATTTTAATTTGCAGTTCGTCTGCATTAACAAGATAATTTGTTGTGACACCAAACCTACCGGAGGCAATTTGTTTAATAGAGCTGCGTCTGTCATCTGAAAATCTTTCAGTATCTTCTCCGCCTTCACCAGTATTTGAGCGGCCGCTAATGGCATTCATTGCTTTTGCAATTGTTTCATGAGCTTCTTTACTAATAGAACCAAAGCTCATAGCTCCTGTTGCAAAACGTTTAACGATATTTGCCGCAGGTTCAACTGTTTCAAGTGGAATGGCCTCATATTTTTTGAACTTAAGAAGCCCACGGATCGTACAAAGTGCCTGAGATTGATCATTGATTGTCTCGGAGTATTCTTTAAATGTTTCATAGTTTCCAGAGCGCGTAGAGTGCTGTAATTTTGCTATAGCTTCTGGACTAAATAGATGTTTTTCACCACCACGTCTATAGTGGTATTGACCGCCTTGTTCAAGTGTTTCAATTGGACTGCGCAGTTTTGCGTAAGCTGTAGTGTGACGTGCCATGGCCTCATCAGCTATGATATCTAAGTCAATACCTTCTATTCTAGAAGCGGTACCTGTAAAATATTTTGTAATAAGATCACTATTAAGACCAATTGCTTCAAAAATTTGTGCACTTCTATAACTTTGGATTGTAGAAATACCCATTTTGGATATCACTTTAAGTAAACCGCCCTTAATTGATTTGATATAGTTATAATGCGCTTTTTCTCTTGAAATAGCTTCAAGGTAAAGTTTGCTGTCAATCAAATCATCAATTGTTTCAAAGGCGAGATAAGGATTAATAGCAGTTGCACCATAACCAATAAGAAGGGCAAAATGCATCACTTCTCTTGCTTCTCCTGTCTCAACCACAATATTGATATTTGTACGAAGCTTTTCCCTGATAAGATAGTGATTAAGAGCACTTACTGCAAGGAGTGTCGGAATAGCTGCATGGTAACTATCAGTATTTCTATCAGATAGAATAATAACATTATAGCCCTCTGAAATAGCTAGTTTTGCTCTTTCACACAGTATATCAAGGGCAGTTTCTAAGTCTTTTCCAATTCCAGGCGCCTTAAAGAGCGTAGATATTTTGGTTGCTCTAAGGTCAGAGTTATTAAGTTTACTAATTTTTTCAAGATCTTTATTGGTAAGAATAGGATGTTCAAGCTGAATAAAAGAAAAATCTTTTACTTGCGTGTTAAGAAAGTTTGAATTTTGCCCTAAAAAAGAGACTAAACTCATAACCAACTCTTCACGAATAGGATCTATCGGTGGGTTAGTAACTTGTGCAAATAATTGTTTAAAATAATTATAAAGTAACTGAGGTTTGTCAGATAACACAGCAAGAGGAGTATCAGTGCCCATTGATCCAATAGGTTCTTTGCCATCTCTCGCCATAGGTGCAATAATCAGTTTGAGATCTTCATGGGTATAGCCAAAAGACTGCTGTCTTTGAATGAGCGTATCATTATCTCCTTTAGGCAAATAAGTTGGAGTAGGTAAATCCGCTAATGTTAATTTGTTCTCTTTAATCCAAGCCAAGTAATTATGCGTTTTACAAAGAGTTTCTTTAAGTTCCCCGTCTCCAACAATGCGCCCAGCATCTAGGTCAACTAAAAACATTTTTCCAGGTTCCACTCTCCCTTTATAGACCACATCTGTAGGGTCTACTTCTAGAACCCCTGTTTCAGAAGCGAGGATAACATTATCATCTTTTGTTACAACATAACGAGCTGGTCTAAGACCATTACGGTCAAGTGTTGCTGCAATTTGTGATCCGTTAGTAAAAGCCACAGCAGCAGGGCCATCCCATGCTTCAAGTGTTGTTGCATGATAATTGTAAAAAGCACGTTTTTCTTGATCCATTGAAGTATCGTTTTGCCATGCTTCTGGGATAAGCATCATCATCGCGTGGGTTAAAGACCGTCCTGTTTGAACCAGAAGTTCAAAGGCATTATCAAATGAGGCTGAGTCAGAACAATTTGGGGTAATGATTGGAAAAAGCTTTTCAAGATCACTGCCAAAAAGCTCAGATTTAAGAACCCCTTCTCTTGCGTGCATCCAGTTACGGTTACCATTAATTGTATTGATTTCACCATTATGAGCTATATATCTAAAAGGTTGTGCAAGGTCCCAAGTTGGAAATGTATTTGTACTATAGCGCTGATGCACAAGCGCAAGAGCACTTTTAAATAATGGATCTTTTAAATCTTTATAAAAGAAACCTATTTGCTTTGCAAGCAGCAATCCTTTATAAACAATCACTTTACTTGATAAGCTTGGTATATAAAAATAATCTCTATTATGCATAGAAGAATGACGTATTGCTTTTTCAGCAAGTTTTCTTACCATATAAAGCTTTCTTTCAAATTCTTCTGTACTTCTATTTTCACGAGAAATAAAAACTTGTTTAATAAGTGGTTCTGTACCCTTAGCAATTTCGCCGATGCTGTTATGGTCTACGGGCACATCTCTCCAACCTAAAAGAGTAAGTCCTTCTTCCGCAATAATGCCTTCAAAAATACCTTCACACTCCAATAATTCATTAGATTCTCGGGGTAAGAAGAGCATCCCAATAGCATAGTCGCCTTCTTGAGGTAATTCAATCTTGCTTTTTTGGCATACTGCTTTAAAAAATGCATGAGGGATTTGAGTAAGGATCCCTGCACCATCACCAGTATTTTCATCACACCCTGTAGCACCTCTATGCGTAAGGTTAATAAGTATCTCGAGACCTTTTTCTACTATATCATGGCTTTTTTTGCCTTTGATATTTGCAATAAAACCTACACCACAGTTGTCTTTTTCAAGATCTGGATTGTATAATCCTTGTTTTTCTGGAAAACCAATTTTATATGACATGAGATCAATTCCTTTCTTTTAAGTGTTAAAGTGTACCTTGAATTTTATAGTAGTTTCAAGACAATTGCAATATTAGGATTACAAAAAATCTAATTTTGTCATTTCTTAGCTATACTTCTCTAACATATACAATAGCTCATGTTATGTTTGTTAAATCATGTAAATAACGTATTTTCAATTTAACTAATAGCTTTAATCAGCTTTAAAGAGCTTAATATTAATAGTAAAAAAAGTTCAAGAAAAGATGAAGCCACTAATTATTCATTCATATTCGGTAATATCTTCTGCCATAAGCAACTTAAAGTTAAGTCGAAGAGAGAAAAAAAATACAAGCACATTATTTACAATTATTCATAAAATAATATTAAACCGTCAGAAATGGATAAATTTGGTTTTGTTTTATTTTTGTTTGTAACTTGAAAGGAGTTTTTATATCATGAGTAATTATAGATCACAAACACCTGCTATGAGCCCAAGAAATATGCATGGGTATGGTGCTACAAAAGATTACGATAAAATGGATATGGGAATGCTAGGTTCCGATAAATATGAAGGCGTAGATAGAATGCCGCTGGCTATGGCTTATGTTCCCTGGCAACGATGGAAAAACGTCTATGATTTAAATAAAGCATTAGAAATAGGCACTATTTTTCCTGAACTTAATTTGCCCTATACAGGAAGAAGAGGTGACAGATAATGAAATTAAGTGAACGCGAAGAATTACTAAGATGTATTGATACAACAAGTTTTGCAATTGATGATGTTGCCCTTTATCTTGATACTCATCCTAAAGATAAAGCTGCTTTAGAGTATTATGAAAAGGTCAATACGCTTAGGCAACAAGCAGTGAAAGAGTATACAACGCATTTTGGACCTTTAACTATAGATGATGTCAATACAAAAAATATGTGGTCTTGGATTCAAGAACCATGGCCTTGGGAAATGGAGAGATAATATATGTGGAGATATGAGAAAAGATTACAATATCCTGTAAAAATTACAGCTACAAATCCTAAACTGGCTCAAGTCATTATTAGTCAATTTGGCGGTCCAGACGGCGAGCTTGCAGCTTCTATGCGTTATCTATCACAAAGGTATACAATGCCTTATAGAGAAGTAGCAGGTATCCTTACAGATATAGGAACAGAAGAACTTGCACACATGGAAATTGTAAGTACCATTGTACATCAGCTTACTAGAAACCTAAGTATCGAAGAGATTAAAGCTTCTGGATTTGATAAATATTATGTAGATCATACCCTTGGATTATATCCAGCAGCAGCTTCAGGACCTCCGTTTACTGCAGCCTACTTTCAGTCAAAAGGAGACCCTATCACTGATTTAAATGAAGATTTAGCTGCAGAGCAAAAGGCAAGGACTACTTATGATAATATTTTGCGTCTTATTAAAGACCCAGAGATTTCCGATCCCATAAGATTTTTACGTGAAAGAGAAGTCGTTCATTACCAAAGATTTGGTGAAGCACTTCGTATTGTTCAAGATAAGCTAGACTCTAAGAATTTCTATGCTTTTAACCCCGCATTCGATAGATTAAAATAAAACGAGACCTAAAAGACATATCTTTTTTTACCAAGATATGTCTTGATTTATTGTTTTTTTTATACGTTAATGATAGACTAGATACTATAGTTACTGTTTATACTATCTAAAATTAGAAAGGGGATGTCTCTCATGTTAAATGAAAAAATTGTAAAGCTTATTAATGAACAAATTAACAAAGAATTTTTTTCAGCCTATTTTTATCTTGATATAGCCAACTATTATATTTCTAAAAATTTAAATGGGTTTGGTAATTGGTTTAATGTACAAGAACAAGAAGAAAGATCTCATGCTATGCTATTTGTCAAATATCTCCAAAATAATGGTGCAGAGGTGGAACTTGACGATATTAAGGCGTTAAAAAGAAATTTTGCTGATTTTAACGAACCTCTTACAGCAACCTTAGAGCATGAAATATTTGTAACAGATTCTATTAATAATATTTATGCTGTAGCCCTAGAAATCAAAGATTTCCGTACTACACAGTTTTTAGATTGGTTTATTAAAGAACAAGGTGAAGAAGAGCAAAATGCAGATGATCTCATCAAGAAATATGAACTGTTTGGCAAAGATGGTAAAGGCCTTTATTTGTTAGATAGTGAACTTGCAGCTAGAGTATACACAGCACCGTCTCTTGTTATTTAACTTATGAATTTCTATACTTCACGGTTTTTATTAAAAACCTCTTGTTATTTGCTAAATTATGCGTTATTATAGTATTTGTAGAAATTTTTGATTAAGCAGGTGAGAGTGTAATAATGACTAAAGGACAAGTTGAAGCTAAAATGAGTGAAGCAGTGAGTAAATTTGAAATAGAATTTATGGGGCGTGGTCCAAAAGAAATTAATACCATCATTATTCAAGACATGATTATTATAAAATTAAATGGTTTCTTAAGCAAATCAGAAAAAAATCTTTCAAAAAATCCTCAAGGTGTAAAGCTTATTAAAGATGCACGTACAGCATTATTTGAAAACTCGCGAGAGTATTTTGAAGGTCTGATTAGAGATATACTAGACATTAGTATTATAAGTACACATTCTGATGTCAGTACTCAAACAGGTCAAAAAATTATTATTTTAACAGCTGATTGCAACATAGAACAAGAAATAGTGAACAATAATGGCAAATAAAGCGAAGGATTTCTAATCAGTCGTATGCTGGGCCAGTAAATCATAATTCTAGCGATTGCATTATGATTTGCTGGCCTTTTTATTTGAATAATTCTCTATTTTATAATTTTACATATCTCATGAAATGATGTTGTAGTAATTACCAATGATTTTCCCTATAAATTCTTCAAATACTCGTCTATAATTTTATTATAGTCTTAGTTGCATAAACAAAAGCAATCACTTTATTAACAAAAAATACTTAAAATAAGGAGATTCTAAAATGAACCAAACAATTCTGCAAAAAATGATATTACCAGAAAAATTAAAAAGCATTATTGAAGGCAAAACCAATATCGTTATTCCCACAAGTCGTACACATCTTTATGACCTCGCTCTAGGTAATAATACTAATGCAACCTATGATGTTGAATATGATGTTTTGGGAAAAGGTGTTGTGCATGAAGCAACTGTAGCACGTTGTAAAAACGGAGCAGTTGTTAACTATTCAGATGAATATATGAGAAGACGTGACCCTGATTCTATGGTTATTGCAGACACAAAAGCAACCGACAAACCACAATATAAAAACATATATGGAAAAGACTTTAATCCACTACGTGATATGACCTTTGAATGGCTCGCAGAACAAGATCTTATTGTAATGCCTTTTATGGCTGGGGGAAGTGAATTTGGCTATCCAGCACTTCTTGTAGCTCCTTCAAATGCTGGTTTTTTTGCAGCAGGACTTTCTGACTTGCAAACATTTATCTCACATGATGAGATTCCTGATGGCTTTAGTCCAAGAGCCATTATTTATCTTGCACCTCCTTTTAGACATACACATTTTAATGGTAAGCAAGTTGTTGTTCATAATAGACTAGAGAATATGCATGAACTCTTCTCCTATAATCTTTATCCAGGTCCAAGTGCTAAAAAAGGTATCTATGGTGTATTATTAAATATTGGTGAAGATGAAGGTTGGGTAACAGCTCATGCTTCAACAGTTAAAGTTATTACACCTTATGATTCAATTGTAACTATTATGCATGAAGGAGCAAGTGGTGGCGGTAAAAGTGAAATGTTAGAACCTATCCACACTGAGCTTAATGGTGATATTGTACTTAGCACAAATACTATAACAAATGAAAAAACCTATATCGAACTAAGTGATAGTTCTGTGTTACAGCCTGTGACAGATGATATGGCATTGTGTCATCCAGCGATTCAAAATGAGAGTACAAAACTTGTTGTAACAGATGCTGAACAAGGTTGGTTCCTTCGCATTAATCATATTGATCATTATGGGACAGACCCTCATTATGAAAATCTTTGCATTCATCCCAAAGAACCTCTTATATTCATGAATTTACAAGGCACACCAGGGTCAACATGCCTTATTTGGGAGCATACTCTAGATGCGCCAGGCAAGCCATGCCCTAATCCTAGAGTTATCATGCCTAGAAGATTTATACCTGAGATTGTAAATGAACCCGTAGAAGTTGATGTACGTAGTTTTGGTGTAAGAACTCCTGCTTGTACAAAAGAAACCCCAACTTATGGTATTATGGGAATGTTTCACATACTGCCACCAAGTCTTGCATGGCTTTGGAGACTTGTTGCACCAAGAGGATTTGCTAATCCAAGTATACTAGATAGTGAAGGCATGAGCAGTGAAGGAGTAGGTTCTTATTGGCCATTTGCAACTGGCAGAATGGTTGACCAAGCTAATCTTTTACTTGAGCAAATTATCAATACACCAGGTACTCGCTATATTCTTATTCCTAATCAACATGTTGGTGCACATAAAGTGAGCTTTATGCCACAGTGGATTGCTAGAGAATACTTAGCAAGAAGAGGCAGTGCTAAATTTAGACCTGAGCATTTAGCTGAATCAAGATGTGCTATATTAGGTTATGCTCTAGAATCTCTTAAGATTGATGGTGTAATGCTTTCTAAAGGTTATTTACAAACAAATCATCAACCAGAAGTAGGTAACGAAGGTTATGATAAGGGTGCAAAAATTCTTGTAGACTTCTTTAAACAAGAAATTTCTAAATATCTATCACCAGAGCTTCATCCATTAGGAAGAAAAATTATAGAGTGTTGCTTAAATGATGGGTCTATAAATGATTATATTGAACTTATGCCTATGAAATTATAGTTGACACATAAATAGGTTGACTTACTGCAACAGGGGGATTAAAGATGGACAGAAGTTCTAGAGAGAACTTATTATATAAAGACTTGATAAGCTATAAGCCTAAAAAATGGCATATCAATTTTCCTTTTATGCATTACAGTCTGAAATTTGAGGATATGATTCCTGCTTTATCAGGCGGAATCGGGAAAATTGCTCTTGTAGCAGCCTTTGCTGTAGCTTGGTCTAAGGGATTTAGTATTATTGATCCTTCATTTGTTACAGAAAATGTACGCCTTGAACTTGTAATTGGAGGACTTTTTACACTCTTGTTTTCTGCAACACTAGCGCCGCATACAGCACCCCCTGGAACACTTGCTCCAATTATCCCATTAATCCCGGTAATGATTGCAGCTGGTGTTCACCCGTTGCCACTTGGCATACTTATCGGGATCATTGGCATAGTAATATCCTCGTTAAGAGGCTTTAACAAAATCATTACACTTAATGGGCAAGGCACAACAGCGGGTATTATTCTACTATTTGGTTTATTAGGTATCACAAGTTCTCTTGAAAATCTTAATAAGTGGTCAGTTTCTATGCAAGTTCCTGGCCTTGTAAGTTATTTGATTATCTCAGGCATTTTAATGTATGTTTTTTTAAGTAGATTAAAAGCTAAATACCTTATGATCCCTTTATGTGCACTTATAGCACTTATACTCTCAGGATTATTTGGCGTTTATCCGAGGCTTACAACAAGTATAAGCCTTCCTATTCTTAATCCTGCCCTATGGTGGTATGAAAAATGGGGAATAGGCTTAGGACTTAATATGAGCAACTTTGTAAAGGCTTTTCCTTTTGCACTACTTGCTGTTGTGATATGGCCTATCGATGCTTTAGCCATAAAAAAGATTCAAGAAGCTAGCTATCCATCAGAAGCTAAAAAAGCTTTGTTTCATATGGATGATACATATATTGTTGTTTCTTTAAGAAACATAGTAGGTGTATTAATGGGTGGTGGGCAGATTGCTTCTGTATGGAGAAGTTTTATGATTCCGCTAGCAACAGTCAAAAGGCCTATAGCAGGGAGCGCTTTGATTCTAGGAACCGTAGGCATTTTATTTGGTCTATTTGGTTTTCCTATAGATATTGCAGTGTTTCCACCTTTATTATGGCTTGTGCTGATTGTTGGTGTATATATGCCTCTTTTAGAAGTTGGTTTAAATGCCATAAAAACGATAGAAACAACACAAATAGCTATTACGTGTCTGATAGTGGGCATTGCAATAAATCCAATTATCGGTTGGGTCGTAGGATTACTTGTTGAAAATTTTAGCCTATTGGGCACAACAGATAGTTCTTTGAAGCTATCTAAACAAGATAAATGTATTACGCTTATACTTATTTTAATTATAACGAGTACTTATTTATATACTTATAGTTTATCTATCTAAACGAGTACTTAAGTTTCAAATTTATTAAAGGGCAATACTATTCAAAAATGAATAGTATTGCCCTTTAATAAATAATTATTTCTAAAATACTTTAGTTAATATGCTCGCTTTGAAAGCCTTCTCTTTTAATAGAATGTTTTTTTGCTGTTCGGTTGTGATTTTTAGCTTCTTCAGAAGTCAGTGGTGTTTGTCCATTGCATTTTTTCATACGCACTTCTTTAGGATCAATTTGACTATCTTTTGCCATTTAAAACAACTCCTTTCACAATTAGTTTGAGTCATTTTAAAGTTTTTCTTACATGCCAAATTATGTTTTATAAAATATTACCGTCTACAGAAATCGTAACGATATTAAAAGGTAATATTTTCCGAGCATTAAGAAGAGCATTTTGTGTAGCAGTTACAATGCCAGCACAACAAGGTACTTGCATACGCACAACAGTAACGCTTTTAATGGTATTTGTACTAAAAATTTGTGTTAATTTTTCTTCATACTGTACATGATCAAGTTTTGGACATCCTATCAGAGTAATTTTATTTTTCATAAATTCTAAGTGGAATCCTGCATAGGCATAAGCTGTACAGTCTGCTGCAATAAGAATATCAGCCTCTTCAAAGTAAGGGGCATTGGGTGGAACCAGTTGTATCTGACAAGGCCATTGACCGAGCTGTGAAATATTTTCATGTGCCGCCTGTACTACTGGGGAGTTGGTTTCTTTTTTCTCTTTGACTAATACCTTTGAACGGGTAGATGGACATTGAAAGGGCACTCCAGGCTGAGGCTTACTTTTAGCAATACGTTCTTCGACAGCTTTTTCGTCATATGCATCAGCTTCTCTTTCGATGATTTTAATAGCATCAACTGGACATCCAGGCAGGCAATCGCCTAGTCCATCACAATAGATATCTGAAACAAGTTCAGCCTTTCCATCAATTATTTGAAGAGCGCCTTCGTGACATGCTGTCACACATAAGCCACATCCATTACATTTTTCTTTATCTATTGTTATTATTTTACGTTTCATTTATAATCACTCCTCCAGAGATTTATATTTAATTTTTGATAACTTTATTATATAATAGAAAAAAGATAAGAGATGTAACTATAGTTACAAAAAGAGGTGTGAGATGAACGATATTAAACCTGTACTTTTAAATAGCAAATTATTTCATAATTTACTTCCAGATGAATTAGATCAGTTGTTAGCAACTGAAAATATTATTTTAAAAACTTATAAAAAAAATCAGTTTATTGTGTACGCTGGTGAAAAAATAACGAGCATAGGTCTTGTAATCAGTGGGCATGTCTTAGTGACTAAAGAAAATGTATTAGGTGAACGTATTATTATGAGCGCTTTAAGTAAAGGACACTTATTTGGAGAGATAGGTGCTTTTTCTGATAAAGAAGTATGGCCAGCTACTGTAATCGCTCAAGATGAGGTGTGTATTTGTTTTATTAATAAGGCAATATTTTTTGTAGGGTGTGTGAATAATTGTAAAAGTCACCGTAAGATCATTTTCAACATGCTTAATATTATTTCAAATAAAGCCATGCTACTAAGTAGAAAGGTAGAGTATCTAAGCTTTAAAAGTGTCAGAAGTAAAATTGCTGCCTTTTTGCTTGATGAATATAAAAAAACAAAAAGTTTAACCTTATCACTTACAATTAACCGTAATGAACTAGCTGATTTTTTAAATGTAACAAGACCTTCTTTATCTCGTGAACTTGCTCATATGAAAATGGATAACCTTATTGATTATCACAAGTACACTATTAAAATTCTAGATCTTGAAGCCTTGTCTTTACTCTAGTAAAGAAGTATCAGACAGAACTTATCCATCGAACCATTGAACCATTGATCTATTTCATGTAGAATGGTAGAGGAATAAGGTTGAAAGAAAAACACTTTCAACTTTTCATTTATGGCAGTATCACAAGCAAAGCTTGTGATATGCAATGGGAATAAAAAGGAGACTAACAAATGAGTGAACGTCAAGTTATTAATGTATCAACCGAAGAAGCTCTGCGTCAAGCAGATATTATCCATAAATTATCACAATCCCTTAAAGGAAAAGATCTTAAATACTGTGTGTCAACTTTTGGATGTCAAATGAATGCCAGGGACTCAGAAAAAATAGAAGGTATGCTTGAAGAGATTGGCTACAAAAAAACTGAAAAAGAAGACCAGGCTGATTTTATCATCTATAATACGTGCTGCGTGAGAGAAAATGCAGAACTTAAGATTTATGGAAGGCTAGGTTATTTAAAAACTGTTAAGCAAAAAAATCCAAATCTCATCATTGCTCTATGTGGTTGTATGATGCAGCAAGATATTGTACTTGAAACACTGAAGAAAAAATATAATTTTGTAGACATTATATTTGGAACGTATAATATTTACAAATTACCTGAGCTGATGCAAACACGTCTAGAAACGAAGGCCCCTGTTATTGATATATGGGACTCTCATCAAGATATTGTTGAAGATTTACCGAATACCAGGAAATATGACTTTAAAGCTTGCGTCAATATTATGTATGGCTGTAATAACTTTTGCACTTATTGTATTGTGCCTTATGTAAGAGGAAGAGAGCGCAGCCGTGAACTTTCTGATATTTTAAATGAGGTTAAAGCTTTAGTAAATGATGGTGTAAAAGAAATTATGTTCCTTGGACAAAATGTCAATTCTTATGGGCAAAACTTAAGTACGCCTGTCAGTTTTGCAAAGCTTTTAAGTGAAGCTAGCCAAATAGAAGGCTTAAAGAGAATTCGTTTTATGACTTCTCATCCTAAAGATTTAAGTGATGAACTCATTGAGGTGATTGCCAAGTATGACAATGTATGTAACAGCGTTCATTTGCCTATCCAGTCTGGCAGTACCCATACTTTAACAGCAATGAATAGAAAATATACAAAGGAAAGCTATCTAGAGCTGGTTTCAAAATTAAGAGCAGCTGTTCCAAATATTGAAATGACAACAGATTTTATTGTAGGCTTCCCTGGTGAGACAGAAGAAGACCATTTAGATACTTTAGATGTTGTCAAAAAAGTTAAATATGCCGGAGCTTTTACTTTTATTTATTCTAAAAGAACAGGAACTCCAGCTGCAACGATGGAAGATCAGGTGCCAGAAGATGTGGTTAAAAGACGTTTTAATGAACTTTTAGCCTTAACAAAGAGCTGTACGCTTGAAAATATGAAAAAATATGTAGGACAGACTGTAGAAGTTCTTTTTGAAGAAATTAGCAAAAATGATGAAACTGTCCTTAGCGGCAGAACCGATACGGCTATCCTTGTAAATGTTAAAGCCCCAGCAGCCCTCATAGGAAACTTCCAAAAAGTTAGAATTGTGGACACCAAAACACATTATTTAATTGGGGAATTAGTTAAGTAAGGATGATGAAAATGAATGTTACACCAATGATGAAACAATATCTAGATATTAAAGAAAAACATCAAGATTGTCTTTTGTTTTTTAGATTGGGAGATTTTTATGAGATGTTTTTTGAAGATGCAAAAACTGCTTCACGTGAGTTAGAAATCACCCTTACAGGACGTGATTGTGGTTTAGAAGAAAGAGCACCGATGTGCGGAGTGCCTTTCCATGCTGCAGATAATTATATTTGCAGACTTGTTGAAAAAGGTTATAAGGTTGCAATATGTGAACAAGTTGAAGAAGCAAGCCAAGCTAAAGGTATTGTCAAAAGAGACGTTGTGCGCATCGTTACGCCAGGTACGATTTTAGAAGGAACCACTGTAAGTGCAGGTAAAAATAATTATATTTGTGCTATTGTTTGTAAAGATAATATTTATGGGCTTAGTATAAGTGATGTCACAACAGGGGAGTGGTCAGCAACCACTCTAAATGGCGGTAAAAATAAACGCAAGCTTTTAGATGAACTTGCTAAATTTTCTCCTGTAGAATGCTTACTTGATGAGATAACCTATAATGATCCTGAAATATATGATTTTATTAAAAATAGATTTGTCTGTATGACTGCGCAAATACCGAATCATTGTCTAGATGCTGACTTATCGCATAGTCTTCTTACAAAACACTTTAATGTCACAGCACTAGAGGGAGTAGGGCTTGTAAATGACCATGCAGATACTTTAGCGGCTTCTTGTCTTTTATACTATTTAAAAGAGACGCAGAAAAACACACTCTCGCATATGCACACTATTACACTTTATAATATAGATGCTTATATGCTGCTTGATATATCAACCAGAAGAAATCTTGAGCTGACAGAGACTTTGCGCGAAAAACACAGAAAAGGATCTCTCTTATGGGTGATTGATCATACTAAAACAGCTATGGGCTCTAGATATATCCGTAAATGTATTGAGCAGCCACTTATTTATGCTGATAAAATTAATGAACGTTTAGACGCCACCGAAGAGCTTAAAAACAATGCCTTATTGCGTGCAGATTTATTTGAAGCACTAGGTCATATCTATGATATGGAGCGGTTAATGAGCAAAGTGGCGTATGGCACTTGTAATGCCAAAGACCTCTTAGCGCTTAAAGCATCACTTGCGGTACTTCCAGCTATCTATGATTTGCTTGAGACTTGTACTTCCTTAAAACTTAGTAGTCTGTATAATACTTTTGATTGTTTAAAAGACGTTTTTGAGATGATTGACCACGCTATTTTAGAAGAAGCGCCCTTATCCCTTAGAGAAGGTAATCTCATTAAAGATGGTTTTAATGAAGAAATAGACCGCTTAAGACAGATTAAAAAAGAAGGTACTTCTTGGCTCATGGCGATAGAAGCAAAAGAAAAAGAACAGACAGGTATTAAAAATCTAAAGATTAAATATAATAAAGTATTTGGTTATTTTTTAGAAGTCACACAGTCTTACCAGCATCTTGTCCCTGATCATTTTATACGTAAGCAAACACTTTCTAACTGTGAGCGCTATATTACAGAAGAGTTAAAGAAAGTAGAAGAGGATGTACTCGGTGCCGATGATAAACTAAGTGTGCTTGAATATCAGATTTTTACTCAGACAAGAGAAAATATCACATCTCAGATGGATAGACTTTTAACTGTTTCTCATAACATTGCTGAAATGGATATGTTTTGTTCTTTGGCTGATGTTGCTGATAAGTATCACTATACCAAACCAGAGATTAATCACGGACAAACGATAAATATTACTGAAAGCAGACACCCAGTTGTTGAAAAAATTATCGGTGAGCATAGCTTTATAGCAAATGATGTATATCTTAATCCAAACGATCATCAGGTGATGCTGCTTACAGGTCCTAATATGGCAGGTAAGTCGACATTTATGAGACAAGTAGCGCTTATTGTTCTTATGGCACAAATAGGCTCTTTTGTACCTGCTAAGCGTGCAGAAATAGGGGTTGTAGATAGAATCTTTACACGCGTTGGGGCCTCTGATGACTTGGCTTCTGGTCAAAGTACTTTTATGGTAGAAATGATGGAAGTGTCTAATATTTTGCATCATGCTACAAAAGATAGTCTTCTTATTTTAGACGAAATCGGGCGTGGAACGAGCACTCTAGATGGTCTTAGCATTGCTTGGTCTATCATTGAGCATATTGCACATAAAGAGAAGCTTGGGGCTAAAACACTCTTTGCAACACACTATCATGAGCTTACCGACTTAGAAAAAAGTCTTCACTCTCTTAAGAACTACTGCGTAGCTGTTAAAGAGATGGGCGAGGATATTATCTTTTTACACAAAATTGTTCCAGGCAGTGTAGACCATAGCTATGGTATTCAAGTTGCAAAGCTTGCAGGTGTCCCATCTGGGGTTCTTGAACGTGCAAGAATGATTTTAAGTGAGCTTGAAAAAGATCAAACACGTCATTTAAGTGTGAGTGTAGCGAGTCCTACACCTATTAAATCTGTGATTAAAGATATGTCTAAAAAGGATACGCAGCAATTATCGCTGTTTGAAAACAAACATATAGCTCTTATTGATGAGCTTAAGGCCTTAGATATTATGGAACTTACACCGATGAAAGCACTTCAGATTTTATATGATCTGCAAAAGAAAATTAAATAACTAAGGATGTGGTTAAGATGAGTGTTATAAAAATACTTGATACCCATACCATTAATAAAATTGCAGCAGGAGAAGTCGTAGAAAGACCTTTTTCAGTTGTCAAAGAATTAGTAGAAAATAGTATTGATGCTAAAGCAAGTTCAATTACTGTAGAAATTAAAAACGGGGGAATTGACTTTATACGGATTACAGATAATGGCATCGGGATTCCTAAAGAAGAGGTCGAAATCGCTTTTTTAAGACATGCAACGAGTAAAATAAAGACATCTGATGATCTTATTAAAGTGTTAACTCTTGGCTTTAGAGGTGAAGCTTTAGCAAGCATTGCTTCTATCTCTCATGTTGAGCTTATTACTAAAACATCTGAGGATATCACCGGTAAGCGCGTAGAAGTAGCTGGCGGAAAAATCACATCTTCTGAAGAAATCGCATGTCCAAATGGAACAACACTTATTATCAGACATATTTTTTATAATGTTCCAGCTCGCAAAGAGTTTTTAGGAAATAGTAGTGTTGAAGGTGCAAAAATATCTGATTATATGACGAGGCTTGCACTTGGACATCCTGAGATTTCTTTTAAATATATTCAAAACAATAAGATGCAGTTTACCACATCTGGTAATCATGATCTTGTCAATTGTGTCCTTAATCTATACGGCAAGGATATTGCTAAAAATACTTCAAAGCTTTATTACAAAGATCAAGGTATAGAGTGCGTTGGTCTTTTAGGCAAGCCTTCTCTTACCCGTGCAAATAGAAACTATGAACATTTCTTTATTAATGGCAGATATATTAAAAGTACACTTTTGCAGCGTGCTGTAGAGTCAGCTTATAAAACTTTAGTGATGGTAGGTAAATTCCCTTTTATTATCCTTCATCTTCGATTAGACCCCAAACAAGTAGATGTGAATGTACATCCTACAAAAATGCAAGTTAGATTTAAGGATGAAGAACTTATTTACAATACAGTCTACCAGGGAATTGTCTCTTCTCTTAAAGAAGAAAATTTGGTTCCACAAGTGGTACCCAAGCAGGCTAATGCTTCATCAACTACGTCTTCTTTTAAATCTTCACCAAGTCATGAACAAATCGTAGTCGATACATTTTTCGCTCCTAGAAAAAACCACAACACCCCCACAGCAGCAACGA
Organism: uncultured Clostridia bacterium; assembly: GCA_937921505.1. Classification (GTDB taxonomy): domain Bacteria; phylum Bacillota; class Clostridia; order Lachnospirales; family Cellulosilyticaceae; genus FMMP01. The sequence continues at coordinate 22,394 of CAKZUB010000050.1, forward strand.
TGCTTGCAAGGCCTACATCTTCTATGCCATTCGTTGAAGAAAAAAAAGAATTATCGTATAAAAAAGAAGAAAAATTGTTTGGCAAAGTACAAGAAAAAGAAACACTTATTGTAAGTGAAGCCACAGAGTATACGGTTGTCCCTGACTATACGATTATTGGTCAGTTATTTCAAACCTACTGGGTCATCCAATATGATGAAAAGATATTTATTATAGATCAACACGCAGCTCATGAGCGGGTTATGTATGAAAAGTTTATGCTAAGCTTTAAAAAGGGCAGCATAGCGACTCAAGTACTCCTGTTGCCTGAAACTTTTACAATCACATACTCAGAACAGGTTATTATGAACCACCATGATGCACTATTTAGTAAGCTTGGATTTAAATATGAGTTCTTTGGTGAGAATAGTATTGTCGTTCGTGAAGTTCCCTTTATTTTTAATAACCCATTACCAGCTCGTACTTTTAAACATGTATTAGATACACTTAGCGTGGACAAACCCCAAGATATTACCTCTCTTAAAGAAGATACAATTATCAGGCTTGCCTGTAGGAGTGCAATCAAAGCAAATGATAAAATTTCTGAAAGAGAGTGTAAGTATCTTATTGAAGAACTTCTCAAACTAGATAATCCGTTTACTTGCCCACATGGTAGGCCTACACTAGTTGCTTTAGCCAAGTCAGATATTGAAAAGATGTTTAAAAGAATCTAATAAGTAAGGTGATCACATGAAAAAACCTCTCGTTTTAATTGCTGGACCTACTGCATCAGGCAAAACAGGAACCAGTGTACTTTTAGCAAAACATATTGATGGTGAAATTATATCTGCTGATTCTATGCAGATCTATAAAGAGATGGATATCGGTACGGCTAAAGTTAAGAAAGAAGAAATGCAAGGTGTTACGCATTATATGATTGATGAGCTCTCGCCAAATGAGCCGTGTAGTGTCGCTTGGTTTAAAGAACGCGTTACTTCTTATATTGAACAGGTTTACAAAAAAGGGAAAACACCCATTTTAGTAGGTGGAACAGGCTTTTATATTAACGCGATACTCTACGATACTTCATTTGATGAAATGCAAGCTGATTTAGTTTATAGAAATGAACTCTTTGAACTCGCAGCCAAAAAGGGGAACACCTTTTTGCATGATAAACTCTATACTATAGATCCTGTTAGTGCAGCCACCATTCATCCAAACAACGTCAAAAGAGTCGTTCGAGCACTAGAATATTATCATCAAACCCATACCCCTATTTCTTCACACAATGAAGCAGAAAGGGCTAAAAGAACAGAAAATGTATCTCCTTATGATTATACTTTTTTTGCTCTTACAATGGAAAGAGATTTGCTTTATGAGCGCATTAATACCCGTGTTGAGCAAATGCTAGCTGAAGGTCTTGTGCAAGAAGTACAAAACTTTTTTAATAAAGGCTATAGCTTGGAACTTACCTCAATGAAAGCCATAGGGTATAAGGAGTTTTTCCCTTATTTAAAAGGTCAGGCTTCTTTAGAAGAGTGTGTGACAAACCTTAAACAAAACACTAGACATTATGCTAAAAGGCAATTAACTTGGTTTAAGCATCAAGCAGATCCTATTTTTATCGAAGTAGATAAGCATCATTTTGACACCACTCTTATTGTTGATGAAATGCTAAGTCACTTGGAAAAATATAGCCCAAAATAAGATCTAGGACGTATAACTTTAGAGCTTCTTGGCTATAATCACAATGTCTCTTTAGAAAATTTTAACAATATAGTAGACAAGCTAAAAAATATCATATACAATAATATCAAGTTAATACAGCCTTTAGGAGGGGAAAGAAATAATGAGTAAAGCAATCAACTTACAAGACGTTATGTTAAACCAACTTAGAAAAGATAAAGTAACCATTACAGTATTTTTAACAAATGGTTTTCAATTAAAAGGAACTATAAAAGGATTTGATAACTTTGTAGTTATTTTAGAAAGTGAAGGCAAGCAGCAAATGATTTATAAGCATGCAATCTCAACACTTATACCATCTAAAATAGTTAGTTTAAATACATCAGCTGAATAAACAATAAGCCCTCTTAACTTAAGAGGGCTTATTCATTGAAAAAAATAAGGAGAATAGTAATGAGCAATTTATATAGTCAATTTAAAATAGATACATCTACTGAAAACTTTTGTTTAACTCTTGAGAAAGAGCTTCTTGAAACATGGGGAAGTATTGATAAAATCATGCATATCAACGGGGCTAAAGTACTCCATGCTATGCAAAAAAACAAATTAAGTGATACACACTTTGCGGCAACTACTGGATATGGTTACAATGACCTTGGAAGAGAAGTAGTCGAACAAATTTATGCGGATGTTTTTAAAACAGAAGCAGGTCTTGTAAGACCTCAGCTTATATCAGGCACCCACGCGCTTACAGTTGCTTTATTTGGTAATCTTAGACCAGGCGATGAGCTTTTATCCCCTGTTGGAAAGCCGTATGATACGCTAGAAGGGGTTATTGGCATTAGACCTACAAATGGCAGCCTAAAAGAATATGGCATAACTTATAAACAAGTCGATTTAAACCCTGACTTTAGTTTTAATTATGATGGCATAAGAGAGGCTATTACAGATAAGACAAAACTTATCACTATCCAAAGATCTAAAGGGTATAGTTATAGACCCACTCTCACAATCGCACAAATTAAAGAACTTATTACATTTATTAAAGCTATCAAATCAGATGTTATTTGCATGGTAGATAATTGTTATGGGGAATTTGTAGATGTTATGGAACCTACAGAAGTGGGTGCCGACTTATGTGTAGGTTCACTTATCAAAAACCCAGGTGGGGGACTTGCACCTATTGGTGGTTATATTGTAGGTAAGGAAGAGTATGTTGAAAATGCAGCTATGAGACTTACAGCGCCAGGGCTTGGTAAAGAAGTAGGAGCAACGCTCGGACTTACTCAGCCTGTGCTACAAGGCTTATTTTTAGCCCCAGAAGTAGTTGCTAATGCGCTCAAAGGAGCTGTCTTTGCAGCTGCTATTTTTGAAAAGCTTGGTTTTGAAGTCATGCCACGGGCATATGAACTGCGAAGTGATATTATTCAGGCTATTAACATGAAATCTCCAGAGAATGTCATTGCTTTTTGTGAAGGTATTCAAAAAGGAGCTCCAGTTGATAGTTTTGTAAATCCAGAGCCTTGGGATATGCCAGGTTATGATTCACCTGTTATTATGGCTGCTGGGGCCTTTATACAAGGCGCTTCTATTGAACTAAGCGCTGATGCACCTATTAAGCCGCCTTATACTGTATTTTTCCAAGGAGGTCTCACCTTTTATCATGCGAGACTTGGTATTATGAAAGCATTACAAACAATGAAAGATAAAGGACTTGTTACACTATAGCAAGCAGATTAAGCTATACTTATAAGTAATACTTTAAAATCTAAAAAGCAACCTATAAAAGCCGGACCTATAAGGCCTACTTTTATAGGTTGCTTTTTTTGTAATGCTTTTTAGGTGTTATCTTTTAAATGCTGCACCTCATCTAGCCAGATACGACTGCTTGCATCAGAAGGCATACGCCAATCACCTCGTGGTGATAGACAAATAGAACCAACTTTAGGCCCATCTGGTAAACAAGAACGTTTAAATTGCTGATTAAAAAACCTTCTATAAAAAATCTCAAGCCATTTTAGAAGAGTTTTTGCATCATAAACTTCTTTAAAAGCTTGCTGAGCCAAATAATAGATTTTAGAAGGACTAAATCCGAATCTCAGCATATTATAAAGATAAAAATCGTGAAGTTCATAAGGCCCAACAATATCTTCTGTTTTTTGAGCGATACCCCCTACATGATCGGTAGGTAAGAGTTCTGGGCTTACAGGTGTATCTAATATATCCATTAACACTTCTTGTGCATCTTTTTCACTCTCATAATGAGCCGCATACTCCACTAAGTATCTAACTAATGTTTTAGGAATAGAAGCATTAACCGCATACATAGACATATGATCACCATTATAGGTTGCCCATCCAAGGGCTAGTTCAGATAAATCACCAGTTCCAACAACTATGCCATTGTATTTATTAGATAAATCCATTAAGATTTGAGTGCGCTCTCTAGCCTGAGCATTTTCATAAGTCACATCATGTATATTGATATCATGTTCAATATCCTTTAAGTGTTGTTTCACTGAAGCTATAATAGATATTTCTTTAAGGGTAACACCTAATAGCTTCATAAGACTAATTGCATTATGATAGGTCCTGTCACTTGTCCCAAAACCTGGCATGGTAACCCCTATAATCTGTAATGGGCTAAGTCCTAGTATATGAATAACCTTTACACAAACAAGAAGAGCAAGGGTAGAGTCAAGTCCTCCAGATATACCTAAGACAAGGTTTTTACTTTTTGTATGCGCCATGCGGCGTGCAAGTGCGTGAGCTTGGATATCAAAGATATGCTTGCAGCGTTCTTTTCTGGTTGCTCTATCTGAAGGAACAAAAGGATGTGGATCAACAAATCTTTCCCATTCAAACACGGAGGGTTTAAGATCAAATTTTACAGTTTGATAATCTAAACCTTTAATGATGGAAGAGTGTTTAAAGTTGTTTTGTTTAATTCTCTCGATAAAAATTCTTTCAAGGTCTATAATACCATATAATAATGCATTTCCTTTTTCGAAGAGTTCAGATTCAGCAATCTTATTGCCATTTTCATAAATAAGTTTATGACCGCTAAAAACAAGGTCTGTCGTTGATTCGCTCATACCTGAAGAAGCATACAGATAAGCTGACATAGTCCTTGCAGATTGTTGTGCAATAAGTCTTCTTCTATAGACATCTTTTCCAACGATTTCATTGCTTGCTGAAAGATTGGCTATAATATTGGCTCCTGCAAGCGCATGATACAAACTAGGCGGCAACACAGCCCATAAATCTTCACATACTTCTACGGCTAAAGTTAAATAAGGTATGTCATTGGCTTCAAATACAACATAGGGCGAAAAAGGAACAGTAAAACCACAATAAGTAATGGTTGAATTTACCCTATCATGAGCTGAATGAAACCAACGTTTTTCGTAAAACTCATTATAATTAGGCAAATACGTTTTGGGTATAATGCCGAGTATTTGGCCTTTTAGTATAACAATAGCACTATTATACAAGTTATCTTTATGAGGTATAGCAGCGCCTATTATAAAAATTTGCTCATGTTGTTTAGATTCTTCTAATATGAGCCTTATATTTTTTTCTGTTTGATCTAGAAGGGTGGTTTGAAAGAATAAATCTGCACAGGTATAACCAGTTATGCAAAGTTCAGGGAAAAGAGTAAGACCCGCTTTTTGCCCACTTGAGAGTTTCATACACTCTATGATTTGTTCTGTATTATATTTGCAATCTCCGACAGCTAATTGTGGTGTAGCCGCACACACCTTAAAAAAGTGATATGACATCCTATAAGCTCCTATCTTTTGTAGTATCAATTATTATTTGTTTTATAACCTCTATCACTAATAATATAACATAAAAAGCAGATATTATAATAAATATCTGCTTAAAATTCTCTAAAAAGCCCTATTACTTTTCCTAATATCTTAATCTTACTTAGATATATAGGAGACATCGTGTCATTTTCTGGCTGAAGTCTTACGCGGTCTTTTTCTTTGAAAAATCTTTTAACGGTTACTTCATCCTCTAAGAGTGCTACCACAATATCTCCATTGTTTGCACTGTCTTGTTTTTTTACAATGATCTGATCGCCATCTAATATGCCTGCATTAATCATACTTGTACCAATTACTTTAAGCATATAAATAGCTTCATTACGTGTCATATGATTTGGAAGCGGAAAATACTCTTCTATATTTTCTATAGCGAGAATAGGTTCTCCAGCTGTAACCTTTCCTATAATAGGAACAGCACTTACATGTTCTTTAACCCAATCATGTTCTTCATCTAATATCTCTATAGTTCTTGGTTTTGTAGGATCTCTTCTAATAAAACCCTTCTTTTCAAGAGTATTTAAATGACTGTGTACAGTAGAAGTAGAGCTTAGTTCTACAGCTGTGCATATTTCCCTCACTGAAGGCGGATAGCCCTTATGCCTTAAAACTTGTTTGATATAATTTAATATTTGCTCTTGCTTATTAGTCAGTGTATTATCCATAACATCCCTCTAACTCTATATGATATTTCAAATTATAGCATATTTAAGTTCATTAAGCAAACATATGTTCTTTTCTGGCTGAACACGTTGTTGACTTTTTTGTCTAATTAATATACCCTAATTATAAGGTTGTCATCTCGGTACGTTAAGGAGCGTTCAAACGATGAAGAAGCAAGTCGCAAATATTATTTCAGCAAGTAGAATAGTCCTCACACTTGCATTATTTTTCTTATTTCATAATACTTTATTATTTTTAATTTTATATATTATATGTGGACTCAGTGATGTTTTAGATGGATATATTGCCCGCAAAATGAAAACTCAGAGTGAACTCGGTGCTAGGCTAGACTCCGTTGCTGATTTTATTCTCTTTACAGTGATTACCGTATCCATTATCTTATGGATGAAAAATGAAATACTCATTTTTCTACCATGGATTATTATTACCGCTATCATTCGCTGCGTAAACTTAGCAATAGTAGCATACAAATATCATTCATTTGCCATTTTACATACTTTAGGAAACAAACTTATAGGATTTCTTCTTTTTACTACACCTTTATTCATCTTATATCAGCACACAGCTATTTTATGGATCGTATGCATCACAGCAGTATTATCCGCTTTAGAGGAAAGCATTATACATATAACCTCCCCAACACTGAACATCAATAGAAGGAGTATCTTTAAACGCTAACCGAAGTCCATGAATAACCGATAAGTTCTCACTAGGAGTGCTTGTCGGTTATTTTATTTATTAGCGAAAAAATTTAGAGCGTTAGTAAATAAATTACATAATAATCAATGTGTATATGACATAAGTATTATAAAGCAGATAAATGATCAAAGGCATAAGGTTTCAGAACTACGGTTATACAGTTACTATGTAATAAGGAGGTAGGTATGCAAGTTATTATAGAACATAATGAAGATGCAAGCCCCTACTTAAGACAATACACAAATAGTATAGAATCTCTAGGAATCAACTATAAAGCTGTAGAGATAGAAGAAAGGTATTTGCCTTGGCTAAGTGAAATAGCCCAGGCTATAGAACCCAACTTTATAATACAGCTCTGTGATGATGAACATATGCTAACAAGAGAGCTTATGGATTTCCCAGATATAATTTTAGCAACAATAGGTGTCAGACAACATGTACAAGATGTAGATCGTTTTTATCATATGACAGAACATACTTGCAAAGTAAATTCGCGTAATAAAACAGATAGTCAATGTTTATGGATAAACTGTTATAGTGAAAACCAGCAAATTACAGCAGTAGATTATATTAAATGCATCGCATATCTCAAAGACCTTGCCTTAGAGCTGCATAAATCTATACTTATTTATTCAAATAGCTACATTCCTAATGAGAATTTTAGATACAGAAGCTTAACCTTCAACATCATTAAGCATTATTTAGAAGCTATCGATGGATGTATGATTATAAAATGCGTGGCGGAAGATAGTTTTAAGTACTATATACCGATGCAAGAATCTCATGAATGTTATACAGATCAAGTGATTTATCTAAGCGAGGATTTAAAAAACACTATGCTGAAAGTCTTACCATTTTTTAATAATGCCTTAAAAGATGACAATTGGTTTAAAAATATGTATAAGCGATGCAGGCAAAATAGTGCCTTATTTCAAAATGATTTTTTTTATAACAGTGTCAGTCCAGATGAGGAAATCTATGTATTTCTTGATACTGGCAATTATCGGGAGCCTGAGTATTATGAAGCATTAGGATTAAAAACGGTTCGTTTATTAGGCGGATATAGTATGCTTTATGCCAGAAAAAGTCAGTTTGATGCCTTAAGTAATGTGTTAAGACCAGATGTAACGCCTAGACATCGCATACCTATTTTAAGTCATGCTCCTTGTGAGAAAGATCTGGGGTATCAACCAACTGCTTATAGTCTTATTTCTGAGGATTTAAGATATAAAGGAAAAGGCGTTTATATCGGGCTTATTGCGGTAGACGATGTGGACTATACAAATAATGCTCTACGTTATCAAGATGGCAGTACAAGGATAGCTTCTATTTGGCAGCAAATAAGGGCAAATGAAGGTTTGCGTTATTCAAAAGAAGAAATAAATACTGCGCTCATTAGTCCAAGTCCGGAGGAAATCATTCCGCTTCCACAAGGAGATAGTATGAGTACGATGATGCTAGGCATTGCAGGTGGGGAGAGTGTTGGAGATGCTTATCGTGGCATTGCAACAGAAGCAGAATTTATAGTTGCAAAGCTTAAGCCCACATCAGCAACACTTCAAAGCATTTATGGCGGGGTTCCAAGTCCCTATGGTGTAACACTACAAGATGTCATGATTGGCGTTATAGAACTTACAAATTTTGCCAGAGAAAGAGGCGTGCCACTTGTATTAATTATGCCTTTTAATACGAATATAGATCCGCACGATGGCTCGCTGATCCTTTACGAAATATTAGCACTTATAGCAAGAAGAGCTGGTGTTACTTTAATAATCCCAACTGGAGAAGAGGGAGATAAGCAGCATCATTACAGCATTCAAGCAACAGGAGAACCTTTAACACCTATAACATTTCGTGTGCCTACGCAGAACCAAAATATAGTAGGCGTTATTTATCAAAGAGTTTCATCTATTTTAACTGCATTTTTATATCCTCCTCCAAATATTACTGCCGGTCCTATTGATTTGACACAATCAGGTGTCACTCCAATATTCGGAGCAACCGTTTATTCGAATGGAGAAGAACTAGATTTTTTAAATGGAGCAAGGAGAATACACTTTCGGATAGAAAATGCTCATATGGGAGGATGGCGTCTGCAAAGCATATTAGAAACAGGCCTATTAAGTCAAATTAGTCTATGGATTTCACAGCAAGAGCTTAACCCTTATATTACCCTTAGTCCTTCAAACCCCTTTACAACGCTTGGTTCATCAGCATGTATTGATAGTGCAATGGTTGTAGGCGGTTATGATCAAGAACTAGGAATAGTGCTTAGGAGCTCAGGCAGAGGGTATACGTGGGATGAACGCGTAAGGCCTCTTTTGATAACATATAGCAGAAGTATCACAGCGCCTTGCGGAATAGGGGAGTGGGTTAGTATAACAGGTACCTTACCAGCAGCAAGCATTATGGCAGGTGTAGCAGCTACTCTTTATAGTAAATTTATAGAAGAAAGAAGGGTGCCTTTTCCTAATACTTTGGCAATAAATAATATATTGCTTAACGTCATACAACAATTTGAGGGCGTAAGATATCCTAATCCCAACGAGGGCTATGGTATTTTTGATTTGAACGTATTGGGGACACTACTTAATAGACCTATTTTTTAACTATAATTCTCTTAATTTAATGATAGAGGCAGCCCTACGTTTTCTTTCATCATCCATTTTGGCATAATGCTTTTTAGTAGTGTTAACATCTTTATGCCCGAGCACATCCGCTACTAAATAGATATCACCTGTTTCTTGATAAAGCTGAGTGCCATATGTAGATCTTAATTTATGCGGTGTAATAGTTTTAAGACTAGTTACTAACGCACTATATTTTTTAACCAGCAACTGTACACTTCTTACAGAAATTCTCTTGCCTTGCATAGATAAGAAGAGGGGATTATCCATTGTTTTACACTCTTTTGTATTTCTTTCTTCAATATATGCTCTTAAGATTTCTTCAACTTCAGTGCTAAAGTAAACAATGGTTTCATTACCACCTTTTCGTGTGATTTTAATGCCATTGTAATTAAAATCAATGTCCTCTAAATTAAGACCTACACATTCTGAAACACGAATCCCCGTGCCTAAAAGCATTGCAATAAGTGCTAGGTCTCTTTTTTGAGTAAAATGATGATAAATTTTTTGTTTTTCTGTAAGATCTTCGCCTGACTCAATGGCATCTAATAGTTTAGCTACTTCATCAATTTCTAATCGTACAATTGGTTTCTCATAGATTTTAGGCATGTCTACAATAGAAGTAGGGTTGCGTTTAATACGTTCTTGTCTATAGAAATAATGATAAAGTGTTTTAAGTGAAGCAAGTTTCCGAGCCTTACCATTTTGACCATTTTGATAATAACTTGTATGTTGATCATCAAACGTTTTTTCATAGTAAGAAAGATATTCTAAATACATCTCTATATCTCTAGGATCTATATCATCAAGATTTTCAAGTGTTATCTCTGTAATGGAAGACAGGTGCGTAAATCGTGCGACATGTTTGTGAATATACTCAAAGAAAATGCGTAGATCATAAGCATAGGCAAGCCTTGTATTAACACTTGAAGTATGTTCAATTCCTCTAAAGAGATCAAAGACAAAAGGAGGCAGTTCATTTAATAATTCTCTTGTTTTAAGTGTAATATATTTTTTTTTGTTTTCTTGGTAGCTCGACATATCATGACCTCCTTTTAGTTTCCCATCCTTCTATTTTACTTCTTTGTATGGCACCAAATATGTTTTCAGGTAATTTATGTGTCTCGCGTTGCATAGTGTAAATCAGATTCTTGATTTCTTCTCTTTTGGTATTACCATCAGCGGGGCAGGGGCTTTTAACAACTGGAAGAGCATTTTTAGTTACATAGCCTCGCACATCTTTCTCAGGTGTATAAATAAGAGGTCTTATAAGGTGCATGTCCATCTTATCTAAATAGGTAACAGGTGCCATTGTATGCACTCTGCCTTCATAGAATAAAGACATCAGAAAGGTCTCGTTGATGTCATCTTTATTATGCCCAAGAGCAATTTTATTGCAGCCTAGGTCTTTGGCCATATCATATAGAGCACCTTTTCTCATTTTAGAGCACAGTGAACAGGGATTAGATTCTTTGCGTTCATCAAATACAATCTTGGCGATTTCTGTTTCATAAATAGTATAGTTAATGCCAAGATCACTGCAAAAGTTCTTTACACCGTTTAAATCAAAATTATCAAATCCTAATGAAACAGTAATTGCCTCTAACTTAAAAGGGTGAGGGTAGAAGTACTGTAAATGTCTAAGAGCTAATAAAAGTATTAAGCTATCTTTACCTCCAGAAATACCTACTGCAATTTTATCTCCTATTTGTATCATTTGGTAATCATCTATTGCGCGTCTTACATAACTTAGTAAATGTTGCAGTTGCATACTAGAACCTCCTAAATTCATACTAAGTATTATTATATAATAAGAGTGGTATATAATTCAAATAAATAGACAAGTTATCTCAAGGAATGTATAATATTCTGAAAAGCATAATTACTTATAGTTTATGAATGTGAGGGTATATAGATGTATTATTTGAAAAGAGAAGATAGGTATAAAATCACTCCAATTTTTGATGGTTGGAACGAAACACTTATATGGTCCTGTCTGCAAGGGTACATGGGAAATGCCTGGGCCAATGATATTCAAAGTCCCAAATCAGCACAGATTATAACGGGAGATTTCTGCTTTTTTGCAGGTGTTCCGAATGTTGAGTTGGTAAGAAATATTCCTGAATACTTTCCTTCAGAGTGTATTTTGATGATACCTCAAAATGTTGAGTGGGAACATCTTATTGAGAAGCAATACAAAAACAACAGTCACAGATTTATGCGTTATGCTATTAAAAAGGAACATGATATATTTGATACCCAAAAACTGCAGTCATATATTAAAAAGCTGCCCATAGCATATAGCATAAGAAAGATAGATGAAGAAATGTACAATAAAATTAAGATAGAAGAATGGTCAAAGGATTTATGTTCTCAATTTATGACCTATAAAGATTATGAAAAATATGGTCTTGGTTTTGTAGTGATTCATAATGATAAGATTGTTAGTGGTGCATCTTCTTACACGGTATATGATAAAGGGATAGAACTTGAGATAGATACAAAAGACGACTATCGCAGAAAAGGTCTGGCACTTGTTTGTGCTTCAAAGCTCATACTTGCATGTTTAGACAAAGGGCTTTATCCAAGCTGGGATGCTGCAAACAGAGAATCTGTAGCTTTGGCAGAAAAATTAGGCTATCATTTTGAAAACGAGTATGTTACATATGCAGTTACTAATTTTAAATAATACCAGTTCTCATAGCTTATCTATAACTTATTGTAAAAGTGACAAAACTAGTGTCGAGTGACACAAATCCATCAACATATCTATTTAAAAAACCACGTAAATACGTGGTTTTTTTTATTTCTATATTTAACTTGTTGAGACATTTGCGTCATTGCAAAGACAAAAATGTCTCAACAAGTCTTCTTTATGACACAAATGTCTCAACATTTATAATCTTTGACATAATTTCATCAAATTCTCTATTTATGTATTGACTTTATCGAACATAAGTTCTAATATATTATTAATAGTTGTTTAAGTCTTAAATTTAAAAATCATCATATAAAAGGGAGGTAGTTAGTAAATGTTTTTTGATAAACCTATACAAATGCCACGCGGCTCTCATTATGGCAGTAATTATTGGGAAGTATTTAGTAAGAAAATGAATCGAAAAGCTTGTTTTTTTAGTACTTTAGAGTTTGAAAACTTTCTAACACTTGAAATGAATCCACGTGTAAAATTCATGTGTGAGCAACCCTTACAAGTTGAAATCTTATTGGATGGAAGGCTTACAAGAACAATATTCGATGTTTGGGTTAAATATATAGATGACACAGAAGAAATGCAGGAAGTAAAATACAGTGATTCTTTGGAAGGAACTACAGAAGAGAGTATAAGAACCAAAGAACAAATTCGAAAGCAAAAAGTATGGTGTGAAGAAAACAATATACAACATGCTATACGAACTGAAAAAGATATACATGTTGGTGAATGTACTATTGAAAACCATGCCTTTATGGCCTCTAGAATACGAAGATATTCGCCACCAATTAACGTAGATAGCTACATAAATTTTTTGATTGGATATCTTAAGGCCTGTAAAGCAGCAGATATTAAGTCATTAATTAATTCAGGTATGCTTCCTCTTGGAAATGAGCTGAATTTTTTATGTTATATGCACTATATGGGAGTAATTAAGATTATGATTGATGATAGACCAATTGATTATAAATCAGAGGTGACTTTATATGGCAAATAAGAAACTTAGTACAGCTCATTTAAATCTAGAGAGACAATTTTGGAAAAAAGTACTAGCAGACATTCTTAATCCAGCAGAAAAAGATCTCTTCATAAGGCGAAAAGAAGCTGTTGATATGTATATAAGCGGGATTCCTCTTAAAGTTATAGAAGAAAGAACAAAGATAAATAAGACTGCTATAAGCAGATGGGTAGAAAAATGTTGCAAGATAGATTCAAGTACAAATGAAGCATATGGGTACTCTGCCTTGTTGCACTACAAGCACACAGAAAAGTACACTCGCAAGAAAGAAAGTATCAACCCTTCATCTTCAAATGGCTTATTCGAGCTACTTTTGTTAAATAATCCATCGTTAGTAAATTTTATTTCAGATAATTATTTTGGGGATAAAATAGCTACCCTTGAGAAAAGCATGAGAGTTTCAACATTACATAAAAAATTCTTAGAGGAATGTCATCGTTTTGGTATACAAGACTATGAATATCCTTTTAACTCAGACTCACAAGGTGCACGGGCTTTAAGGCGCTATATAGATAAATTACAGAAGGAGAAGGAACAACTAGCAATAAAACGCCAAGGAAAAAATGCTCGTCAGAAATATAATTCAACTGGTAAAGGGCGTAAATATTCTATTTCTCCCAAAATACCTTATCTATTAGTTCAGTTAGATGGTCACAAGATTGATATGCTCTATACTGTACCAGTCCAATATACCGATGGTAGTATATCATATCTTCCAGCTACTCGAATGTGGTTAATTGCAGTTATTGATGTTGCTAGCAGAGCTATATTGGGATACTCATTATGTTCAGAACAGAACTATAGTCAAACAGATGTACTTGCAGCTGTTCAAGATGCATTAAAGCCTAGAAAGAGACTTGAATTTACAATTTCTGGACTTGAATATCCTGAAAATGGTGGTTTTCCTTGTTTTGCACTAGAAGAAACAAATTGGGCAATGTTTGATGAAATTATGCTTGATAATGCTAAGGCACATTTAGCTCATGATGTGGTAAATAAACTAGTAGCAAAACTCGGATGTGCAGTTAACTTTGGGTCTGTGGCTACTCCAGAAACAAGAGGCATTGTTGAACGTTTTTTTGGGAAACTTGAAGAAAATGGTTATCATAGGTTACCGTCTACTACAGGTAGTAATATTAATGATGTACGAAGGGAAAATGCCGAAAAAGACGCTGTTAAATACCAAGTTACATATGATGATATTGTTGAAATTACAGAATATTTAATTGCTATCTATAACAATAGTCCTCACTCTAACTTCAATAATAGGACCCCTCTTCAAATTATGGAAGATCGAATAAAAAAAGCAGGAATGCTTCCTTGCATAGCAAATAGTACTCAAAAAGAAACTATTGAAAGCCTTACAAATCTAATCATACAGCGAACTGTACGTGGTTCTTATAAAAGTGGAAAGCGCCCTTATATCACATATGAAAATGTTGAATATAGAAATGATGTTATATCTATCAGCTACAATCTTGTAGGCCAAAATATTTTTATAGAAGTGAACCCTGATGATATTAGTTCAGTATTAGCATATACGGAAGATGGGGTAGAATTAGGTTACTTGAGAGCTGCTGGTGATTGGGGATTACACCCTCATTCTCTTAAAACACGAAAAGATGCATTTAAAAGTGGTCGAAAAAATAAAGCTCAAAACAGACCATTCTTTGCATCACTTACGGGTTATGAAAATGATCTTAGAGATAGAGCTTCTAAAAGTAGAGTTGCACGTACTAAAAAAGCAAGACTGCATAGGGAACTACAGAAAGAACAAGATGAACATGATGTATCAGAGAAGAATGCTCTTAATACATTTCAAGAACCTAATAATAATAAACTAAAATCAGAAGCTATGGCAAATGCAAATACGCAAGAAAATATTAAAAATATTACAAATGACAATAAAAATCGCTCTGATGATTATCTTGAAAACTTAGATGGTATGTCTTTTGAAGAGGCCTACGCAAAAGGACTTTTCAAATAAAAATCTTATTGATTTTTATTCTATAATATATATTTGTTTCTAACGAGGAGGCTTAACATGAAACAAGATGAATTGTCAATGCTCTATACACATATATCATCATCAATTGATTTCACGATTCCTACAGTTGCAATACTTGATTTAGCTAAACAAGTTAATACCTGGGTCACTGATGGTGAATGTGGTGCTATCATCTATGGACGTCCAAGAATAGGTAAAACTAGAGCTATTTTATATATTACAAATGAATTAAAGAAAAAGTATGGTAAATCTTTACCAATATATGTTTTAAATATGACAGATCATAAACCTTCCGAGAAATATTTTTATAGTGAAATGCTTAAAATGATTGGACATGAAGAGGCTCACAAGGGCACGGCTTCAATGATGAAAGAACGTTTAATTAATTCTTTGATTTCTGACGCTAGGGAAACTCAATATAGAAGAGTAGTTCTATTTATTGATGAAGCTTTTTTATTAACCGAAAAGGACTTTATATGGTTAATGGATATACATAATAACCTAGATAAATGTAATGTTCATCTAACAGTTTTGTTATTTGGTACTAGTGAGCTTAAGGGCATCAAAACTACTTTTTGTAGGGCTAAAAGATATCAAATTGTCGACCGTTTAATGATTGAAGAATATGAATATAAGGGCATTACTTCTGTTAAGGATGCTTTAGCATGTCTCCATAACATGGATATTCCTCTAACTAACTATGAAGGTAATATTGTCTTGACTGAAGTGTTTTTTCCACAAGCATTTAGTGATACAAAACGTCTTATTTCTTGTGCCAATATCCTATGGGACTCTTTTTGTGAGTTAATACAAGTAAACAATATTCCTGATTTTGATATTCCTATGAAATATTTTATGAAAGCAGTTACTTATTGTTTAAAAAACTATGGTACTTACGGAAAAGGCATATATTTTCCTACTAAGGCAATATGGGAAGATGCAGTTGCTAACTCTGGATATTTAAAGTCTATCCAATGTACTGAGTCTAGGTGATTAAATTGAGAAGATATGTTTGGAGACCAGAATGGTGTTGGCCCTACGAATCGGCATGGGGGTTATTGCAGAAATTTAAATATGCTAATGCAGTCACTACTGGCACCTTTAAGAAACTGTTTAATTTAAGAAGTCCCTCTACTTCAAATAGAATACTATCTGACGACTTGTATGTATATAGAACTTCTCCTTTTAGTGTCAATGACTTCTATGTAGCCTTTAATATTACTCACGATCACTTTTCATGTCTAGATGTTTTTCTTGGAAACGATCTTTCACAAATAATACATGCAGAAACATATTATTGCCCAGAATGCATGAAATTTGGATATCATTCTTATTTACATCAGCTAAAATTTTTCGCTGAATGTCCATTTCATAATGTTCATTTAGTACGTGCAGAATATGAAGGAACAAATGTCCCGTATTCGATTGATATAAAACACTCTGAGGCATATAGTATAATGCAAGATAGAACTAAATTGCCTGCTGCACGCTTTGTAGACATCTTACCTTCAAATGAATTAGTAAATGGAATTTGGGATTCCGCTCCAGATTTTATTCAGTTAGAACAATGCAACTATAACAGAATTCTATTTTTTAATCCTACTTCAGATATATCGTATGAGCTAAAAATAGTTCAAGAAGAAACTATGAATAGACTTAAAACATTATTTCTTAATAGTAAAGAAATACACATTCCTAGCTTTGTTCTTTCCCTAAAAGAATGTGATGAAAGATATAATGAACTACTTCATAAAGCAAAAAAATGGTTTGAAGATAGGCACCACATATTTGAAAAAAACTCCCTAGCATTTTGGTATGTGACAGTGCTTATAAATGAATTACTTAAAGATATAGACTCTGACATACTATAGAGAAACCACTTTAGACACATAAATATACTGTAATAAGTTAGAAAATAACTAGGCCTACTTTCATCAAATCTACCTCCTAAATCCTAGATTTAAAATAGTAATTTCTGGGATTAATTATAGACATAATAAGCT
>CAKZUB010000051.1 GCA_937921505.1 uncultured Clostridia bacterium
TGAACTGCTTAAAATCTTATGATTTACATTTGACACATTTATTGAAATCTGATGTGGATAAGTGAATTTAGAGCCCTCAAAAAAATCAGCATTTTCACTATAATTATTTTTCAATAGCTATTGAGGGCTGAATAGTAACTGAGAGTCTTATTATATTTCTAAAAGACTTGCAAATACGTTAGTAATATGCAACAATATTCTTTGAAAATTAACTTTAACTTAAAAAAGAGGCTACGGTAATGAAAAAAATAATTTGTGTTACGCTCAACCCCGCTATGGATAAAACTATTTTTATAAATGACTACAAAGAAAGCCGTGTTAACCTTATAGACGAATCCTATTATGAAATTGGGGGCAAAGGTGTCAATGTGGCTAAAGTTTTAAATAACTTTGAAATCAAAAGTATTGTAACAGGTTTTGTAGGAGGTATTTGGACAGATCCTTTTCGTACAAAGCTGATGAAAATGGGTATCGAAACTAAATTTTTCAAACTGATACAAGATACTCGCACTAATACAAAATTAATCGATACAAAAAAAGGTATTTGTACAGCTATTAATGAAAAAGGTCCTTTTGTTCCTGAAGAATTACTTGAAAGATTTATACAATCCTATACACTCATGTGCCACGAAGAAGATATTATCGTACTTACTGGGACACCACCACCTGGAGTTCCAAGTGATATCTATTATACACTCATTCAGATTGCAAAAAATAAAGGTGCCTACGTCATATTAGATTCACATGGTGAGCCTCTTTCTAAAGGATTAGCTGCAAAACCTGACATGGTTAAACTAAGTTATCGTGATTATATCCCACAAGAGTATTGGGGTAAGCTTACGAAGGCAGATTTCCCTTATATCATAAGTAAAGTACGCGAAAGTCAAATAACAAAGGGCATCATCTCTTTAGGGCACTACGGTGCTTTGATGATTGATCAAGACAAAAACTATTATGCTAATGCCCTAGAGGTTGGCGTAGATCTTAAATATCCCGTGGGGGCTGGAGATGCAATGGTCGCTGCCCTTATTATAGGAAAGCTTGAAGAGTTTGATATGATCACCACTATGAAATATGCTATTGCTTGCGGCGCCACTTGTGTCATTACTAAAGATACAAGTAACTGTAAGCCTACAGAAGTTAATAAATTTATTTCCGAAGTCGATGTAAATGAACTCATGATGTACTAAAAAAGGAGTTATAATATGCCTAAAAAAAACCAAATCCTTGAAGGACGAATAGAAGATGCCATATTTCCAAATAAAGGCATTATGATTATAGATCAGGAACCTATCTATGTGACAGGTACCTTTAAGGGACAGGTCGTTAAAGCTAGAATTATCAAGAAAAAAAATCAAAAATGGGAAGCAAGACTACTAGAAGTCCTAGAAGAGCCCGACTACTTAGTAGCCCCAGACTGCAGCTATTTTGGCGCATGCGGCGGATGCAGCACTCAGCACCTGCCTTACGACATGCAGCTTTCACTTAAGCACCAGCAAGTCACTAGACTTCTAAAAGAAGCAGCTATTACAGAGTATGAAGATTTAGGTATCTTAGCAAGTCCCCAGATAACCGAGTACCGCAATAAAATGGAATTTAGTTTTGGTGATGCTATTAAAGAGGGACCCATGACTCTTGGGATGCACAGAAAAAACAGTACTTACGATATTTTAACAGTCGGGGGCTGCAAGCTTGTAGATCCTGATTTTACAGCTATCCTAGAGCATACGCTAGACTATTGTATCAAGAACAACCTTGATTATTATAAAAAGTTAAGTCATATAGGCTTTATGCGCTATCTGGTCATTAGAAAGTCTAAAAGTTTTGGCAACATACTCATTAATATTGTGACTTCTTCTCAAAAGGACTTTTCTTTTACACAACTTGCAGAAGAACTTGCAGCCTTAAAGCTTCAAGGCACTGTAGCAGGCGTTCTGCACACGCTTACAGATACTTTAGCCGATGCGATTAAGCCAGATCACACAAGCCTTATCTATGGCACAGATACGATTACTGAAAAAATCTTAGGGCTAGAGTTTAAAATCTCACCTTTTTCATTTTTTCAAACCAATACGCAAGGTGCAGAAGTACTCTACAAAAATGCACTTGATCTTATCAAAAATATGGACAACAAAGTTGTATTTGATTTATACTGTGGGACAGGCACCATTACCCAGATTATGGCAACTCGCGCCAAAAAGGTCTACGGTATCGAAATAGTAGCAGAAGCAGTAGAAAAGGCCAAAGAAAATGCTCTGTTTAACGGACTTACCAATTGTGAATTTATAGTAGGTGATGTGCTTACAGAAGTGGACAAACTAAGTGACACCCCAGACATTATCGTTCTCGATCCACCAAGAGATGGCATCCACCCCAAAGCGATCCACAAGATTATCAACTTTAATGCCAAAGAGCTTCTCTATATTTCCTGCAAACCGACTTCCTTAGCGAGAGACTTACCTATTTTAAAGGCGGCAGGCTATACAATAGATAAACTGATGTGTGTTGATATGTTCCCTCAAACACCACACGTTGAGACTGTAGTGAAGCTGAGCAAATAAAACCTAGTAATATCAAGCCTTAGAGCGATTATTCGTTCTGAGGCTTGATGTGTTTTTAGAGGAAAATAGTGAAAGTATATGTTCCCTCATGAAGAGGGGGGGTGCACTTTTTTGAGTGAATCAAGGAGATTCGCGGAATTGTTTAGGTATTTGCGAAAAGATTTAGAAATTAGTTCAAGTAAAGATAAAATGTATGTAATCAACATCAAAAGATAAGTTTATTGACGTGTAATACCAAGCAGAAACCAAATGAATGTGAAGTTTTTATTTGCAACAGAAAGGATATTTATACTTAATAGGGGTTCAAAATAAAGCGTCTTATCATGAGCATATCAACGATGGCGATTGTCTTGAATATAACCACATCTATGAAAGTATGAAAGATCAATTGAAAAAAGGTTGTATATAACATAGTGGCCGAAGATAAAATTGTAGGAGATATTATTGTAATTAATTAAAGAAACCATACCTATCTCTGTATTAATATTAGAAGAGAAAGAGTTAATAGTGAAACAACTAATATGTTTTTTAATGTAAGAATAGTTGAATTTACAAATCCAACTATTAAAGCTGCTAAATAAGAAGGCGAAAACTAAATTAACTAGAGATAAGACGATTGGAAAGGTATAGTCATGTCATAGTTTGAGATTAAGATATAATTTAGATAAAATAATATTCTGTTGATACTTATTGTATGTTGACTTATTGTATTCAATTTGATAAACTATTTCTATCATGGGGGTGGTTATGTGGATGTGCTAAAAGTATTTGCGGATAATTTACGTAAATATAGAAATCAAGCAGGTTTATCTCAGGAAAACTTTGCTGATCGTGCAGGGCTGCATAGAACATATATCAGTGCCATAGAATGTGGTAAAAGAAGTATTGCTCTTGAGAATGTCCAAAAAATTGCTGATGCATTAGAAATAGACACATATAAACTGTTTTTAGAGAATTTTGCATTGGACAATCACGATAAAATGAAAAGGAGGTAGATCATTATGAATTGTACTGCTGTTGACTTATTTTGTGGAATCGGTGGACTTACGCATGGTATTCAGAAAGCAGGAATTAATGTAGTTGCAGGTATCGATATTGATTCTACCTGCAAGTATGCTTATGAAGAGAATAATAATGCTGCCTTTATTAATAAAGGTATTGAAAATATTACTGCTGAAGAAATAAATTCTTTATACCCTGCTGATAGTATTAAAATTCTGATGGGATGTGCACCTTGCCAGCCTTTTTCAAATTATTCACTAAGATATATTAAAGATGGTCATAAAGATAATAAATGGAAATTGTTATACTATTTCTTAAACTTGGTTGAAAATACAAACCCTAATATTGTTTCAATGGAAAATGTTCCACAACTTTCAAAAGAAGTTGTGTTTAATGACTTTGTGACTAAGTTAAAGAATCTTGGTTATAGCGTAAGTTGGAGTATCGTGAATTGTGCAAATTACGGGGTTCCTCAAAACAGAAAAAGATTAGTTTTATTAGCTTCTAGGTTTGGAAATATTAATATTATCCCCCCAATATACAATAAAGATAATTATTTGACTGTTGGAGATTTAATTAAAGCGTTACCGCCACTTGAGGATGGGTCTGTTTGTAAAAAAGATCAATTACATCGGACAAGTAAATTGTCAAAAACAAACAAGCATAGAATCAAACAATCTATTCCAGGCGGTACATGGGCAGATTGGGATGAAAAGTTGAGATTACCATGCCATATGAAATCAACGGGAAAAGGATATGGAGCCGTCTATGGAAGAATGGAATGGAATAAGCCATCTCCAACAATTACTACTCAATTTTATGGATATGGCAATGGTAGATTTGGTCATCCAGAACAGAATAGAGCTATTTCCCTAAGAGAAGGTGCATTGTTGCAGTCATTTCCCGTAGATTATAAATTTATTGATGACAATAACCCACAAACAAATAAACAGATTGGTATACATATTGGAAATGCAGTACCAGTTGAGTTGGGAAACGCTATTGGAATAAGCATTAAAATTCACCTAGAAGGAGGTATAAAGAATGGCGAACAAGACAATAGTTGATGAAACTAGAAAAGTGATAGCTGGAAATCAAATAAAAGACCTTAGAAAAGAAATAAATTATGATACAAGGGACTATGCTATTGACTTTCTTGTGCAACAATATAGAGAAGACGAATTTTATATTCCTGATGAATACCAGAGACAATACATCTGGGATGATAGTGATAAAAATAGATTTATTGAATCAATCCTCTTAGGATTACCGATTCCATTTATGTTTTTCTCGGATAACTCTGATGGACGCTGTGAAATAATTGATGGAGCACAAAGAACTCAAACTTTAGTAGAATTTATGGATGGCGACTTAGTCCTAAGTAATTTGAAAAAATTGACAAAGTTGAATGGATTTTTTTATGCCGATTTGCCTGAATATCACAGAAGGAAATTTAATAAAACGACATTTAAGATAATAGTTTTATCTGATGAGACAACAGTTGAGATCCGACAGGAAATTTTCAATAGAATTAATACTACAGGCAAAAAAGCTACTCCAACAGAAATAAGAAGAGGTAGCTATGCTGGTCCATTTATGGAATTCCTTAAAGAGTGTATAGATAATCCTATTTTTATTAAAGTATGTCCTGTTAGTGAAACAGCAAAGAAAAGGTATGAGGATTTGGAGCTTGCATTACGTTTTTTTGCCTTCTTAAATAATTATAAGAATTTCAAACATAGAGTGGACGAATTTTTAGATCAATATGTTGAAGATACTCAAAAGAACTTCGATATTGATAATTTTAAGCGAGAGTTTAATCAAATGATTAGATTTGTAGACAAATATATTCCTTTTGGATTCAGAAAATCTAGAAATGCAAAATCCACACCAAGAGTGCGATTCGAGGCTATATCAATAGGGGTGGCCCTTGCTTTAAGAGAAAAACCAGATTTGATTCCAACTTCGATGGAATGGCTTGAAAGTGATGATTTTAAAATCCATACCACTACACATGCAAGTAACTCTCTTCCAAGAGTAGTTGGAAGAATTGAATATGTTAGAAAGATGCTTTTAGAAGGTGATGAAAATGCAAGTGATAATTGATGATTTTAATGAAAGGATTAAAGAAATAGAGTTGTTTTATAAATCTATAGAACAACTCTATGAAACACAACATGACTTTGATATTAAATATGAATTTCATTCAGATGATTTTTTGAAAGTGCTAAAAGCAAATGCATTATTGATGGTTTATAACTTGGTTGAGGCATCTATTATGGGTGGTATATTGCAAATCTATGATCAAATGAAAACTTGTGGCTATTCTTATAATGACGTAAGAAAAGAAATACAAGATATTTGGTTCTCATTTAAGTTTAATCAGGTATATGATAAAACTGCACATTATAATTCGTATAGAGAAAAGGCTCTTGAGATAATAAATGAAATTTTAAAAGGTGAAATTATTGAATTGAGTAGAAAAGCAACTGATATTAGCGGAAATCTAAATGCAGAAAAAATTAGACAAATTTGTAAAGATCACGGCATTACATACTCTATAGACGCAAGTTGCAGAGGTGGAGCTGTCCTTGATGATGTAAAAGATAAAAGAAATAATTTGGCACATGGTACTATATCTTTTGTGGAATGTGGACGTGACTATTCAATTGAAGCGTTGATTTTAATTAAGAATGAAACTATAACCTTCTTGGAAGGCATTTTAAGAGGGATGAAAGATTACTGTGAGGACAAAAGTTATTTATTAGCAGAATAATGTAAATTTTATGCTATTATCTTTATGGAATTAGGGATACTAGCTTTTTTAATATACATTTTCTTCTACATTGTACTAGTTTCTATATCACTAATTAAGAGGCATGTTTGAGACTATAGTTATGCTATAAAGGTAACCTTAGAACGATCAAAAATTGAAGACTATTTTTACTTTTTTTACAAATGTTTACTTTTATAATGAAAAGCTGATGTGATAGGACAAAACCAACGTTTGAAAAGAAGATTATACGATAGTGTTTAACTTCTTGGAAAAAGGGTTTATAATCGGCATAAAGAAGCTTTTTGATGAATAGATCATTTTGAATAAGATAGAACAAATGTTCTTGAAAAAGTAGATGAATTTTGTTATATTATGAAGTAGCTAGCATTAATTAAAATTTAAGGAGTAAGTATGATAACAGACATAACAGCAATATCATTATTCGCTGGAGCGGGTGGAATGGATGTTGGTTTTAAGAAAGCAGGGATAAATGTTATTTGGGCAAATGAGATTGATAAAGATGCTTGTAATACTTACAGAAAAAATAATCCTGAAACAGAATTATTTCAAGGAGATATAAATTTACTTATTAATGAGGGGGTTATATTACCTAAAATTGATATTGTTTTTGGCGGACCGCCTTGTCAAGGATTTTCTGTTGCTGGAAAGATGAATCCAGATGATGAAAGAAGTAAACTCATTTGGGCCTTTTTAAAAGTTGTAGAGGAAGTACATCCCAAAATATTTGTAATGGAAAATGTTAAAGCACTTGCAAAGTTGGAGAAGTGGCAAGGAGTAAGGGAACAATTCTTAAATAAAGCATTAGAATTAGGATATCAGTGTGTTCCGCTTATACTTAATGCTTCTGATTTTGGTGTTCCACAGAATCGTGAAAGAGTATTTTTTATAGGAGTTAAGAATATGGGATTGAATGAAATAAATTTAAGAAGTAGCTTAAATCAATATATGACAAAAAATAGAACAATTCGTGAAACACTGATGCATTTAGGAAGAGCCGATACAGAGATTAATCCAAAAACTTGTACAGCTAAAATTACATTTGCAAGTAATCCTATTCTTAGAAAATCGCCTTATGCAGGTATGCTATTCAATGGAATGGGGCGTCCTATAAATGTCGATGGAGTTTCAAATACTTTGCCGGCTTCAATGGGTGGGAATAAGACTCCTATTATTGATGAAGAAGTGCTTCTTTATCCTAATGTAGATAATTGGATTGTAGAGTATCATAAAGGATTGTTAGACAATACTATTGAAGCAAAGTTTGGAGACGCACCTGAAAGATTAAGACGAATTACAATAAAGGAAGCTTCATTGATACAAACATTTCCACGAGACTATATATTTGAAGGTTCGAAAACATCAATTTATAAACAGATAGGAAATGCTGTACCTTGTGATTTAGCTTATGCTGTAGCTTCCGTTATAAAAAATATATGCATAGAAAACAATGAGGCAATTACTAAATAGAACTATTTATCTTCTATTATTTCCAGCCAAAGGATTCAGCCAAATTAATAAAATAAGAAATAGTTTTTTCCTTAAACTTCTTATGTATTGCATTTTCAGTAATAGAGTTCCAAAATCTAGCGACTGTTGGATTAGGTGATAAAATCAATAAATTTTTCGCTAATGAATAAATATCTATAAACTGTAGTTGAAAGTTCTTTTCTTGACAATGTAGTTCTATGTTATATTCATCGTCACCTTCCAAAGCACCATCTATACCTTTTACAAACAACATTTTATTAAAATTAGAATCAATTACTTTCTTTACTGCATGAGATACATCGGTATAACGGAAATTTTTATCTTTTACTTCATTAGTAATAAATAACTGATTATCTTTGTATACATCGATATCACTTATTTCATTACTAGAAGATCCCGATTGATTAACAGGATTTACAACTACTTTGTAATCAAAATATTGTTCCATATATAAATCATATAATGCACCTACAATTAATACTGAAGTCTCACCTTCATTATTTTCTACCAGTGCACTTTGTATAAATTTCAGAATTTCATTATAGTCATTTTTTATAGGTCTAAGGTCATTAATATCATCATAAACTTTACTTTTATCTATTAAGTTATTTAACGCATGAATTAATAGTTTATAAGCATTATACCCTGTAACGAGAGGTAAATTATCACATAGTAAATTAAGTAACATTTGGTCATTTCCTCTTCGCACAGGATTGCTTTTATCAAGGTGAGTGGCACGAGCAGGTTTATTCAAAAATGGTTCATTAGATCCACCAAGCGCCCTACCTAAGTTATTCATTTCAAATGGAACAAGAACAGAGTGACATAAAGATCTAGCGTCATATGCGCCATCCAAAGCAGCGCCGGCCTGTAAAGCGAGAGGATTTATAGATGGATCGGTAGCTTTTGCTAATAAAGCATTTACTAAAATATATTTATACGTTTTGTGTGTATTATCTAATATTTTATCTATAAACTGTGTTAAGCTTGAAATGTTATAGTATTTATCATTCGGTTCACGAACAGCCCAGTTAAAAGACTTGGATAATAAGCTATTGCTATTAGTATAGTTTTGTTCTTTAGCTTCTATGTAGGCTTTATTTAAGATGTTTTTAGCTTTTTCTGCATCAATAGACATAAATACCTCCTGTGTTTTTAATTTGATTATATCAAATATTAATAAATATGTATATTGTCAAAAAAATATTTAGAATCAATAGTAGAATATTTATTATATGAAAGATAACGTCATCACAATATACAGAAAGTAGAAAATACCATTAATCAGTAGAGGTGTCCTGAAGGGCCTTATCAATGTCTTTATATTTGGTATATCCCATATCAAGTATGCGATAAAGGTATCTTGAAGCTACTGAACAATAGGGATGCCATTTTTTATAGCATTTTTCAACATCAATGGGCTTCGCTAGTTTGGTATTATATAGCCAGGTATATGATTGTTGAAAAGCGCCATCTTCAAAAGGTAAAATATCCTCACGATTTAGTGCAAATATTAAATACATTTTTGCAGACCAATTACCTAATCCTTTAAGGTTAGTTATAGTTTTTATTACTTGATAATCAGACTCATCAAATAAAGCATCAAAATCTATTTGTTTATTAAGAACATACTCTGTGAGATTAAAGATATAAAATGCTTTGGACATTGATAAACCTATTGAACGCAAGTCATCAACAGTAAGCTGAGATATGGCATTTGGGGTTATTATTCCACCGCAAATTATACGAACTCTTTCAGCAATGATGGTAGCAACTTTATTTGAAAGCATTTGTCCAATTATAGTTTCTACTAAAAAAACATATGAATCTTTACCAAAAGAATAAGAAATATCCCCTACTAGTCTAAAAACTTTAGCAAGTTGTTTGTCTTTTAGCGAAAGATATTTTATCGATTCCGAATTAGATGTTAATGCAACAGTTTTTGTCATATGTTTTAGCTCCTTGTGTAAGATATATAATTGTATTATACATTATATATCTTAAAATATTAACTGCCAAAATAATTCCATAAAAAGCAATACTGGCGAGGAAATCCTCCCAGTACTGCTTTCTTGTAGAAATATGTTCAGAAAAGTGTTACAATAGATAAAAGTAACGAAAGCCCTAACATGACCCCCTTTGAAGTTAACTTGCAATGAAGTTAGAAAGTGTGGTTGTGTTGGGGCTTTTATAATTCAAAGGAGAAGTAGAGGGGACGGATTACATGTTTTTGATAAATCAGATAAAAAATGAAGCACATACAATACAAAAGAGGACATTTTCAGAGTTAGGACTTAAGGAGCGTAAGCACCTTCAAGAATGGATTGATAAAAATACAGACATGTTACATGAAAAATTATTAATTATACAAAAAGAGTTTGCAGGTTTTGATGATACTAATGAAAGACTCGATTTACTAGCTATTGATGAAAATGGTAATCTAGTAGTTATTGAAAATAAACTTGATGATTCAGGAAAGGATGTGACTTGGCAGGCTTTAAAATATGTTTCTTACTGTGCTAGCCTTACTAAAGACGATATTATTAATATTTATCAAGACTATCTAGATAAGCAGGGTGGTAATGAAAATGCAGAAGATAAAATATTAACGTTTTTGGCGTATGAAGATATAGATGAAGTTGAAATAAACAAAGGGGATCAAAGAATTATTTTAATTGCAGCTAATTTTAGGAAAGAGGTCACATCTACTGTCATGTGGCTACTTGAACATAATATTAAAGTAAAGTGTATTAAAGTCACTCCTTATCGATTGAATGATGATATTTTAGTAGATTCAGAGCAAATTATTCCAGTAAAAGATATAGAAGAATATACGATTAAGTTGGCAAATAAAAAACAAACTGACAGACTGGACAAAGAAAAAGAACAAACAAGACATACTATTAGACGACAGTTTTGGGCAGAACTTTTAAGTGAGATGAAAAATACAACAGATTTGTTTTCTAATATCAACTCCACAAAAGACAATTGGATTAACTGTGGAATAGGTTATGGTGGACTTTGTTATACTTGTGTTATTACCTCTGACTTTGTTAGATTCGAATTGGGGATTAACAAAGGAGCAAAAGAAGAAAACGAGTACATATTTGATCAAATATTAGAGAGTAAAGCAACGGTCGAAGAGAACTTTGGTGATCAACTTACATGGGAACGACTTGATAATAGAAAAAGTAGTAGGATAGCTTATTATTTAAAAGGAGTTAATGTTTTTAATCGCGATGATTGGGCTCAAATTATAGATTTTATGACTTCAAATATTACAAAGTTTGATAGTGCGATTAGGCCTGTTTTAAAAGAGTTATTATAAAATAAATGATACATTTGAAGTTAAAACCAAGAGTGAAAACCAGTTTCAATAGATAAATGGCTGTATTTCTGTTCCAGAACATTGCACTCAAGATGAAGTACATGATAAATTCATTAATTTTATCAAAAGTAATCACTGGTACTTTGGCGGAGGAGTAAAAGACTATAATAAACAACACACTTAATAAGGAGGCTGATATGAATAGATCTAATTTGCCAATTATACTTTTTGAAAATATGAAGATAGTTGAGCCATACCCTGAAAAAGTAGCACCAGTTCCTAAAATACTTGAAAGGACAGCTTTTTTCCCTGGCGGGTTAGGGTTATGGGATAGTAATGAATGTGAAAGAATTCCAAGCATCTTAGTTTTGGGACATGACTTTTCTACAGAAAGACAATACATAGAAATGCTGAATGAAGAACGAAATGGATTGACAGACCCAACTTGGAGAAATTTGATTAAGCTCTTTAATGAAGCGGGTATCCCTTTAGAAGATTGCTTCTTTTCCAATGTATTTATAGGCCTTAGAAAAACAAAGTCAATGACAGATGAATTCCCTGGTAATAGAGATAAAGAGTTTGTAAAAAGGAATTTGAAGTTCTTAACCTACCAAATCAATATGATAAAACCGAAACTTATTATTACTTTAGGGAAATATGCTGCCGATATGTTAGTGCAGTTATCTCATACAGATTTATCAGAATGGAAAAACTATGAAGCCTTAAAAAAGCCTGATGTAGGGTTTATTAAGGCTGTTAATTTTAATGATGTCAAATGTAATTGCGTAGCCTTAGAACATCCATCAATGAGAAATAGTAATGTTAAACGAAGAAGATATGGTGACTTTGTTGGTAACGAAGCTGAAACCCTAATGCTGAAAGAAGCTTTGCACAATTGCAATTCATTTTAATAAAAAGTATTGATAAAGACAATAGAAAGGTGAAGAAAGATAACCAACTACTAAATAAAAGTTACTGCTATTATAAATTGTGATGAGATTAAAAGACTTGGGGGATAGGATGAAGATACAAACACAAAGATTAGAATTAAGAGAATATAAAGAATGTGATATAGCAAATATATTCAAATTAAAGTCCTGTGATCATGTGTGGAAATACTCAACATATACTACAATTAGTACTTATACTGAGGCCGAACTTGAGCTTAAGAGCCTAATTGATATAAATCGTGAAAACCCCTATACTTTTAAAGCATTATATTTAAAAGATACAGACACGTATATTGGTGAAGCTGGGATTATATCTTACACTAAAAGTGCAAACCGTTGTGTTATTGGCTATAATCTATTGCCCGAATATTGGAATCAAGGATATGCAACTGAAATATCAAAAGCAATTATCCAATATGCCTTTGCAGTATTGAAAGTAGAGCGCGTAGAAGCATTAGTTCAAGAGGAGAATACTGCCTCAAGAAGAGTTATAGAGAAAACAGGGTTATTACTGGAAGGTATACTAAAACATTTTGCTTATATTAGAGGGAATTATGTTAATGTCTGTTACTACGGCATAATTGCAGAAGAGTATAATATAAGATAATGATAAATAAAGGATGTGATACAGATGGATCTTTTAATTCAATTACTCAATATAATATTTGGTTTAGCTTTTATAGGACTAGTTATATACATAATGATTTTAGTCATTAAAGCCCTTAAAATATATATTAAAAAGAATTCATAATATTCCTAAGACATACGCTCAAAGGGGGATACTCTAGTGTTCCATGAAGTAACCTATGATGAAAATAGAAATATATATCAATCAATCTATAAAGCAACAGATGAAAGGACAGCTAAATGGATTGCAAATCAATACGAAAATATAGCGCTAAAAGAAGAAAGTCTCACAACGATTTTTGCATATAAAAGAGATGTAGTATTAAATAGTAAAAGCGAAGAAGCAACTAATGATTTAAGAGATAAGCTAAACCATGAGTTAGCAGCAATCATGGCTGGCGTTCAGGAGATAGACCCTGATTATAGAGTTAAAGAGCACATATCTTGTGAAGTCAATAATGTTCAGCTTAGCAAGAGATAATTTTTCAAATAATACATAATAATATTGGTAGCCGCCTCTCTACATGGTAATTTTGAGGCTTTTAACATATAAAGATTAGCTCAGAGCAATTTCGAACTTTTTATTGCACAGTATAACTCGTTAAATTTGTGTCAATATTTTTAAATACGACTTTTCAATGTTTGAAAGTTAGTATTCATAAAGAAAGGCACATGGAATGAAAATTAAATATGAGTTTGCCACAGGAGAAATAGTGGAGGTAGATGTACCAGCTGAGGTCGCAGAAGTCAGTATAAGGATTGACGAAGAAACAAAGCGGCAAAACAGAAAAGAAACTCGGCGGCATATATCACTATCGTTGCTAAAAGAGCAAGAGAATGGTCTAGAAAAAAATAAAGATGTTGTATTTACATTAGTAGAACAAAAAAACCAAATAAAAATTATTGAAAATGCCTTGAAGAGGTTACTGCCAGAACAGCAGGAACTCATCTTCAAGGCATTTTTTTGTGAAAAAACAATATCTGAACTAGCTAAAGAAAAAGGAGTAACACCTAAAGCTATTAGAAATCGCTTAGATAGGATTTACAGGAAATTAAAGGAAATTCTTAATTAGGGGGTCCCTTTTGGCCATTCACGTGGCTTATATATAGAGGCATTTATTTTGACCTCTAATATTTAGTCACGAGGAGGTAATCAAAATGCAAACAATCACAATTACTATTACAAGTCCACAAATCAGCAACATCATTCTGAAACGAAGTAATACAGAAGTATCTGATGTAACAAGCAATCTAACCAGGTTACTCAAAATCATCCAACCTAAGGAGGCACAAAAACAATGAAACTTATTTTCATCTGTTCTCCTTATAGTGGAGACATTGAACGCAACACCTTAAGAACACAGGCTTATTGTAGATTTGCTTATACAAAAGGCACTGTTCCATTTGCACCACATCTGCACAACACACAGTTCCTTGATGAAACGATGAAAGAAGAACGGCAGGCCGGTATTGTACTTGGGTTGTATGTATTATCCCATTGTGATGAGCTATGGTGCTTTGGTAGCAAAACTACAGAAGGAATGAACGTAGAACTAGAGGCAGCATCTAAGCTGGGTATTCCTATTAAGCATTTTACAGATATGTGTCAGGAGGCAGAAAGTAATGAATGAGACGGAATTAATTTTAAAAGTAGTGGAAGATCTTTATAAACTTGCTCAGCATATTGATGACCTTATTAAGCCAGGGATTAGTAAAGAGAAGGAAACACAATCAGAGCAAAAGAAATCTATTTCTGTAGAAGATGTAAGAGCAATATTAGCTGAAAAGTCTCAAGCAGGTAAGCAAGCAGAAGTTAGAGCACTCATTGTAAAGTATGGTACAGATAAATTAACAGACTTAGACCCCACTTGCTATGAAGCACTTCTCAAAGAAGCAGAGGCTCTATAATGGCACAGCACGCTTTACTTGGTGCTTCTAGTTCTCATAAGTGGCTGTATTGTCCGCCATCGGCAAGACTTGAAGAGCAGTTTGAAAATACAACAAGTATCTTTGCTGAAGAGGGTACAGCTGCTCATGAGTTATCAGAGTATAAGATAAGACAGTTCTTAGGTCAAAAAGCACACAAGCCTTCAAGTAAATTTGACAGTGAAGAAATGGAAGAGTACACGGATATTTATCTCAACCTTGCAATAGAGCTGATTACTAAGGCTACAGAGAACTGCAAAGATCCTCTTATCCTTGTAGAACAGAGATTTGATTATTCCTGCTATGTACAGGAAGGATTTGGAACAGGCGATTTAGTTATTATAGCTGATGGTACTTTGGATATTGTGGATTTAAAATACGGGCGCGGTGTATCTGTCTCTGCTAAGGAAAATCCTCAAATGAAAATTTATGCATTGGGCGCTTTAATTTTATTTGACCCACTTTATGATATTCAAAAGGTCAGAATGACTATCTGCCAACCAAGGCTAGAGAATATTTCAACTTATGAAGTACCGGCTAGTGAATTGTTTGAATGGGCTGAGACAGAATTAAAGCCAAAAGCTGTACTTGCTTTTAAGGGAGCTGGTGAGTTTCTGCCTGGTGATCATTGTAGGTTCTGCAGAGCTAGGCATGCTTGCAGAGCAAGAGCCGCAAGTCACTTGGAACTTGCAAAGTATGATTTTAAATTACCAGCACTGCTTGAAGACGATGAAATCGTAGAGGTTATTGCTCTTGCAGATAAGCTTGCAAGTTGGTCAGCAGATATTTATGCCTATGCAACAGATAAAGCTATAAACTCAGGTAAAGTGTGGCCAGGATATAAATTGGTAACAGGCAGAAGTAATCGTAAATATACAAATGAAGCGGACGTTATAAAGACTGTCACGGCTGCCGGTTATACAGATATTTATAAGCAATCACTTATTGGCTTAGCGGACATGGAAAAGCTTTTAGGTAAAAAAGAGTTTAATGAGCTCCTTATTGGACTTATTGAAAAGCCACAAGGGAAGGCAACGCTAGTTCCAGATAGTGACAAAAGACAAGCAATAAAAATAAATAATACTGCAGAAGCAGACTTCAAAGAGGAGACTTAATTATGGCAAACGATACAAATGCAAGTACAAAAGTTATTACAGGCAAGGTGAGATTCTCATATGCGAACATATGGGAACCTAAGAGCATTAATGATGGAGAAGAAAAATACAGTGTTTCCCTTATCATTCCAAAGTCAGACACTAAGACACTTAATGAAATTAAAGCAGCTATTGAGCAGGCGAAGAAAGACGGTCTATCAAAGTTTGGTGGGAAGATCCCTTCTAATCTTAAGTTACCACTTCGAGATGGTGATGTAGATAGAGTAGAGGATGAAGCCTATAAAGATAGTTATTTTATTAATGCTAATAGTAAGGACAGGCCTCAGGTAGTAGATAGAAATGTAAAGCCTATTCTTGATCAGAACGAGGTATACAGTGGTTGCTATGGCAGAGCCAGCATTAACTTCTATGCCTTTAATCAAAATGGAAATCGTGGGATAGCTTGTGGATTGGGGAATTTGCAGAAGTTAGCAGATGGCGAACCTCTTAGCGGTCATTCAAGAGCTGAAGATGACTTTGAAACTTATCAAGAAGATGACTTTCTTTCATGAAAACATTAGCACTGGATCTTGAAACATTCAGTAGTGTTAATTTGATCAAAGCAGGGGTGTATTCCTACACTTCTGCTGTAGATTTTGAAATATTGCTATTTGCTTATGCCTTTGATGAAGAAGAGGTGCAGCTCATTGATTTGGCACAAGGTGAAAAGGTACCAAGCCAAATATTAACTGCATTAGCAGATGTTGAAATTACCAAGACTGCGTTTAACGCTAATTTTGAGCGTACAGCCCTTTCAAAGTATTTAGGTATAAGTTTACAGCCAATTGCCTGGCAGTGCACAGCGGTTCAATCTGCGATGCTAGGACTGCCATTATCGCTTGAAGGCGTAGGGCAAGTGCTAGGACTTGAAAGGCAAAAGCTGAAAGAAGGAAAAGATTTAATTAGATATTTCTGTACGCCTTGTAAGCCTACCAAGATAAATGATAATCGCACTAGAAATCTACCCTGCCATGCCCTTGAGAAGTGGGAGTTGTTTAAAAGCTACTGCAAAAGGGATGTGGAGGTAGAAAGGAATATTCGTAAGAAACTTAGCAAGTATCCTATTAGTGAGCATGAGCAAACGCTTTATATCTTAGATCAAGAGATTAATGACAGAGGAATTTTGATAGATACACAGCTTGTTCAACAGGCTATAGCGTGTGATACAGAACACAAGGAAGATACCTTTGCTCAGGCACAGCGATTAACCGGGATTGATAACCCCAATAGTGTAGCTCAGTTAAAAGCTTGGCTACTTGAAAATGGCGTAGAAGTAGAGAGCTTATCTAAAAAGGCAGTAAGCGATTTAGTACAGGAAACGGATGGTGATGTTGAGGAATTACTCAATCTAAGATTGCAACTTGCAAAGACGTCTATCAAGAAATACGAAGCTATAGAGAGAGCTATTTGTCCAGATAAAAGAGTGAGAGGACTACTGCAGTTTTACGGAGCAAACCGTACAGGACGCTGGGCCGGAAGATTAGTGCAGGTGCATAACTTACCACAGAATCACTTAAAGGATTTATCACTAGCAAGAGACTTAGTAAAGAAAGGTAGATTTGTAGAATTAGAGTTTTTTTATGAAAGTGTGTCAACTGTGCTCTCAGAGCTTATTCGAACAGCTTTTATTCCCAGTAAGGGATATCGGTTTATGGTAGCGGACTTCTCAGCTATTGAGGCCAGAGTTATTGCGTGGCTTGCTGGTGAAGAATGGCGCATGGAGGTTTTCAAGAGCCATGGCAAGATCTATGAAGCTTCTGCTTCTCAAATGTTTAAGGTATCTATTGATGAGATAACTAAAGGTAGCCCACTTAGACAAAAAGGGAAGATTTCAGAATTAGCTTTAGGTTACGGGGGTAGCGTAGGTGCTTTAACTGCTATGGGAGCATTAGAAATGGGATTAACAGAAGAAGAGCTGCGTCCTCTTGTGATGAGATGGAGGAGTGCTAATCCCAATATTACTAAACTATGGTGGGATGTAGATAAGGCAGCACTCAATGCCGTGAAAGGAAAAACGACTCAAGTATTAGGGAAACTTACCTTTCAGTATGCAAGCGGCATTCTTTTTATAACTTTACCTTCTGGGCGAAAGCTATCCTACATTAAGCCAAGGATTGAGCTTAATCAATATGGACGTGAAGGCATTACCTATGAAGGTATAGGAGAAAGCAAACGATGGTGTCGCATTGAAACTTACGGACCAAAGTTAGTAGAAAATATAGTTCAGGCAATAGCACGTGATCTATTAGCAGAGGCGATAGTTGCTGTTAATGCTGTTGGCTATGCTATCTTAATGCATGTGCACGATGAGATTATTATAGAGGAACGGATTGGAAAAGGTTCACTGAAGGACGTATGCGATATTATGGCAATTGCTCCAAGTTGGGCAGAAGGATTACCCCTTAGAGCAGATGGCTTTGAGTGTGAATATTACAAGAAAGATTAGACAGCAAAGGAGACAGATATGAAGTTCACAATTGCTATCGGTAATAGTAGAAAGGATAAAGTGTGGAAGAACCAGGATGTAACTTGGGAAGCTTTCACCAAAAGAGTAAGTCAGACTTACCGAACCAGTGAGTCAGTAGCTGAATACAAAAAGCTATCTAAAGCTAAGCAAGACACGATTAAAGATGTAGGTGGCTTCGTCGCAGGGAAACTTCGGGCGGGCAAACGGAAGAATGGGTTTGTAGAACAGCGTTCTATGCTTACGCTGGATATGGATTATGCCTTAAAGGATATATGGGAGCAGATAGAGATGTTTTTTGATTTTACCTGCTGCATTTACTCAACCCATAAACACACTTCGGAGAAGCCGAGGTTAAGACTTATTATCCCTCTAGCTAGAAGTGTTACAGCAGATGAATATACAGCTATTGCACGTAAGATGGCAGGAGATATTGGCATAGAGCAGTTTGATGATACAACCTATGAACCTACAAGGCTTATGTACTGGCCGAGCACTTCTGCTGATGGGGAGTTTATATTTAAGCTTCAAGAGGGTACTTTGCTTGAACCGGATAAGATATTAGTACGCTATAAGGATTGGCGCGACACATCATCTTGGCCACTTTCTTCAAGGCAGAGTGTAATAGTTAAACGAAGTATAGCTAAGCAATCAGATCCGCTAGAGAAGGAAGGTATAATCGGTACCTTTTGTAGGACTTATTCCATTCAAGATGCTATGGATAAGTTTTTATCAGATATTTATAAGCCGAGTGTAATAGCAGATAGATATGATTATATTGCTGGTGAGAGTACGGCCGGAGTAGTTATTTATGATGATAAGTTTGCTTACTCTCATCATGCGACAGATCCAATTAGTGGTAAGCTGTGTAATGCTTTCGACTTGGTACGGATTCATAAGTTTAGAGATCTTGATGCAGAAGTTGAAGAAGGAACAGTGTCTTCAAAGTTACCTTCTTATAAAGCTATGGCTGAGTTTTGTGTTAAGGATGATGCTTTAAAAGTACAGTTAGGCAAGGAACGTCAGCTGCAAGCCAGTACTGAGTTTAATGTAGTAGAAGAAAAAGATGAGAACTGGCAGACAAAACTCGAGATTAATAAGAATGGTCAAGTTGTTAATACCTTAAAGAACCTAATTACCATATTGCATTATGATGAGCAGCTAAAAAGCATTGTATTCAATGAGCTAAGTGATGGTATGGAGATAAAGGGAGAAGTGCCATGGCAGCATCCCAGTAAATTCTGGCGGGATGCGGATGATGCACAGCTAATAAGCTATGTGGATTTAAACCATGGACATTTCAGTAAGCAAAATTATATTACTGCAGTGGCAAAGGTAACAGATGATCGCTCATATCATCCTATTAGGCAATATCTAGAGAGCTTGCCCATGTGGGATGGAATAGAAAGAATAGATACCTTGCTCATTGATTATTTAGGAGCTGCTGATAGTGAATATGTAAGAGCTATTACAAGAAAGGTTCTTTGTGCAGCTGTTGCAAGGGTCTTAAGTCCTGGGTGCAAGTACGATACTATTCTTGTTTTAAATGGTCCGCAAGGGATCGGTAAAAGCACCTTAATTTCAAAGCTTGGCGGTGAGTGGTTTTCTGATAGCTTACAGTTATCAGATACACACGATAAGACTGCTGCTGAGAAACTACAAGGTTATTGGATTTTTGAAATAGGTGAACTTGCAGGACTTAGAAAAGCAGAGATTGAAACACTTCGTAGCTTCCTATCTAGGCAAAATGATATCTACAGAGCAAGCTTTGGAAGACGACCAACACCTCATCTGCGTCAATGTATCTTTATAGGTACGACTAATGCAGAGAGCGGATATTTAAGAGACACAACAGGTAACCGTAGGTTTTGGCCTGTAAAGGTTACGGGGCGCAGTAAAAAGCAAGCTTGGATGTTATCTGAAAAAGAAACCATGCAAATATGGGCAGAAGCACTTAGTAAGTTTCAAGCTGGTGAAACTTTGTATCTTGATGAGAAACTTTCTGAAGTAGCAGAAGAGCAACAATCAGAAGCTATGGAAGCTGACGAACGTGAAGCTTTAGTTCAGGAGTACCTTGAAAAGCTACTACCTGAGAACTGGAGCACCATGGATCTGTATGAACGCAGAAATTATCTAAATGGCAGCGAGTTTGGAACCTCTAGTGTAAAAGGAACAGCTAGGCGTGACAGAGTTTGTGTTATGGAGATCTGGTGTGAGTGTTTTGGAAAAGACCAAGCTAATTTAAAACGATTAGATGGTAATGAAATACGATCAATTATGAGTAAAATGAAAGGTTGGAAAAAGTACGAATCTAAGATTAAATTTCCATTATACGGGGTGCTTCAAGGTTATCTTAGAGTGAATAAGTAGTAGCCCAAAAATAAAAAATTGGCAACTGCCTTAAGTTGAGCAACTTAATTTGATTGCCTAAGTTGCTCTTGAGAGGTTATTGGCAACTCAAATGAGCAACTTATCAAAACTAATCTTATCAAGGGCTAGAACCCGCTCTATCTCTAGTTGCTCAAAAATTACTATTAATAATAATGTATATATATAATAGGAAAATAGCACGCAACACGTATATATACACGCGTAAGGGAATTTAGGGCTATTAGCAACCTTGGGCAATCGAACAATAAAAATATACTTTAGGAGGAATTTAAAATGAGAAGATTTTATAACTGGTGTGAAAATAAGTATGAGGTTTTATGTGAAATGATTGATAGAGCAAAGTGGACATTGAAAAGACTGTGGAGAAAATTTAATGGGTCAAGAAAGTAGCATAGAAAAGGCCTTAATTAAAGCAGTTAAGTTAAAAGGTGGTATAGCTTTTAAGTTTGTATCACCTGGAGTTACAGGAGTGCCAGATCGTCTGGTGCTCCTACCAAAAGGAAAGATAGCCTTTATAGAGCTTAAAGCACCTGGAAAGGTTATGAGACCTTTACAGATAAAGCGAAAAAGACAATTAGAAGCATTAGGTTTTTTAGTTTATTGCGTAGACAGCACCGAAATGATAGGAGATGTACTTGATGAAATATGTGCCACATGACTATCAGAAATATGCTACTGAAAGAATTACTAAAGATAATATATGTGGTCTTTTCCTTGAACCCGGTCTTGGCAAGACAGTAATCACTTTAACAGCAATAGATGAGCTGATGTATGATTACTTCAAAATAGCGAAGGTACTAGTCATTGCACCTCTTCGAGTAGCACAAAATACCTGGAGCAAGGAATGTGAAAAATGGGAGCATCTAAAGCTTTTAAGTATTTCTAAGATTTTAGGTCCCGAAAAAGAAAGAAGAGATGCATTAAATAAAAGAGCTGATATCTATATCATCAATCGTGAAAATGTAGAGTGGCTTACTAAGAATTGTAAATGTAACTTTGACATGGTAGTAGTTGATGAGCTTTCAAGCTTTAAATCTTCTAAGTCTAAGCGATTTAAGGCTCTTCGAAAAGTACGGCCTATGGTAAAGCGAATGATTGGCTTAACAGGAACACCTGCTCCTAATGGTCTAATGGATTTATGGGCACAGATCAATTTACTTGATATGGGTGAAAGGCTAGGGAGGTTTATCAGCCATTATAGAACTGCCTACTTTGAGCCAGATAAGAGAAATCAGCAAACCATCTTTAGCTATAAACCTAAGGAATATGCTGAGGATAAGATTTATGAGAGGATAGCTGATATTTGTGTAAGCATGAAAGCTTGTGACTATCTCAAAATGCCCAAGCGTATAGATAACATGATAGAGGTCGTTTTATCAGAAACTGAATGGGAGCTTTATCGAAAACTAGAGAAAGAGATGCTGCTACCCTTTGATGATGGAGATATCGATGCTGTTAATGCAGCTGCTCTTAGTAATAAACTTCTGCAGATCGCAAATGGAGCAGTCTATGATGAGAACAAAGCTGTTAAAGTAATTCATAATAAAAAGCTAGATGCTTTAGAAGACTTAATAGAATCGGCTAATGGTAAGCCAGTGCTTATCTTTTATGCCTATCAGCATGACAAAGGTAGGATCAAGGCGAAGTTTGAGGCTGTTGATATTAATACTCCTGAAGATATAACAAAATGGAATTCAGGTGAGATCCCTATAGCTCTTGCACACCCAGCTTCAGTGGGCCACGGACTTAATCTTCAGTTTGGTGGAAGTACTGTTATATGGTTTGGAATGACGTGGAGCTTAGAGCTTTACCAACAAGCCAATGCAAGGTTATGGAGACAAGGACAAAAAGAAACTGTTGTCATTCACCATATCATTGCAAAGGGCACAATCGATGAACAGGTTATTGCAGCACTGAACACAAAAGATAAAGGACAAGATTCTTTAATGCATGCTGTGAAAGCTAGAATTATACAGAATAAATAAAAGGAGCGATGTTATGACTGCAAAGGAATATTTATCACAGGCCTATAGATTGGATCAAAGAATAAATAGTAAGTTAGACCAGGTTAGTTCTTTAAGAGCTCTTGCGCACAAGGTAACAAAGAGTTATGCCTCAGAGGGTGGTCATGGTATAAGACAAATGTTTTCAATGGAGAATACTATCGTTAAGATAATTGATTTAGAACACGAGATCGATAATCAAATAGATAAATTAATAGATTTAAAACAAGAAATAGTGGGAGTCATACAAGCAGTAGATAATCTGGAATGTCAGTTTTTACTTGAATTACGATATTTGACTTTCAAAACATGGAAGGAAATTGCTGATAATATGGGCTTCACATTTCAATGGGTGCATACTCTCCACCAGAAGGCACTCAGAAAAATAAATTTAAAACACTTGATAAAAATTGATAGTAATTGATATTGTAAGTGTGATAGTATTAAGCTGTGAAAAATATGAGAGTAGCTAAGAGAATTGAATTTTAAAATTAATGCGTGGCTTCTAAGTATATCTTAGGAGCTTTTTTCATGCTTAAAATCAGGAGTTGATAACCATGCCGCATAAACCTTTGAAACCATGTAAGCATCCAAGTTGTCCTAATCTAACAGCTACAAGTTACTGCGAAGAGCACAAACACTTACATCAACGTGCCTCAGCCAGTGAGCGTGGTTATGATTATAAATGGAGATCAGCAAGAAAGAAGTATCTTAAAGGGCATCCATTCTGCGCTAAGTGTCAACAGAGCAATAGATTAGTTAAGGCTGAGGTAGTGGATCATGTAGTCCCTCACAGAGGTGATAAGGCTGTGTTCTGGGATCAAAGTAACTGGCAGCCCTTGTGCAAGAAGTGTCACGACCATAAAACTAAGACAGCAGATAGGTATGAGGAGTATAAGTACTAGATAAAATGCACCCCCCTATTACGCTAAAAAGAATACTAATGCTAAACTCTTGAATCTGAAACAAGTAGTTTTGAAAAAAAAAGTATACTTTCTAGCGCAAGGGGGAGGGGGTATTAAACCCTTGTGGCTCAAAGCTTACATGACCGATGCAGCCTCTTGCGTGAGATTTCGCAGAATTCGAACTATGGGGTTGAAAAATAACAGGGTAAATGTTAGTTAAACCCTTGATATTACTAGCTTTAAAA
Organism: uncultured Clostridia bacterium; assembly: GCA_937921505.1. GTDB lineage: Bacteria > Bacillota > Clostridia > Lachnospirales > Cellulosilyticaceae > FMMP01. The sequence goes on from CAKZUB010000051.1 coordinate 23,842, forward strand.
GAGGTTTTCTTTTCGCTAAAAAGTAACTTGCGAGAGTATCTTTAAAAAAGTCATAAGCCTTTTGTAAATAAAAGGGTTGTGGCTTTTTTAGTACACAGAAAATCGCAAAATAGAAAAGGTGATTTTTTTCATGACAAAAGAGCAAAAGGAACAAATTTATAAACTTCGCTTAGATGGCTTAGGTTATAAGACTATTGCAAAGACCTTAGACCTTAATGCAGATTCAATAAAGTCTTATTGCAAGAGGCATCACCTTAATGGCTCAAGGCAGCTTGTAGCACTTAATGCCGAGGTGATAGAAGAAAATAATGACCTTTGCAAATACTGCAGTAACCCTATTCGGAAAAAGAAAATGGGGCGAACTAAAAAGTTCTGCAACGAGGACTGCCGGAGAAAGTGGTGGAAAAAACATCAAGATAAGCGGAAGCTAAAAGAAACAGCTACTTATCATTACACCTGCCCTGTTTGTGGCAAGGATTTTAGTGCTTATGGCAATAGCAAGAGGCAATATTGTAGCATCCAGTGCTGCGTTAAAAATAGATTTGGTTGAGCAATAGAGGATGAAAAAAAACACACTATCATAGGAGAAAAGCATAATGGAATTTAGGAAATTGCAAATAGACACTTTAACACCAGCAAGCTATAACCCTAGAAAAGATTTAAAACCAGGTGATAAAGAATATGAAAAGATAAAAAAGAGCATTGATGAGTTTGGTTATGTAGATCCCATCATTGTGAATAGTGACTTAACTATAATTGGAGGCCATCAACGCTGGAAGGTTCTAAAAGACTTAGAATTTACGGAAGTAGATTGTGTAGTCATTGAAGTAGATAAAACTAAAGAAAAAGCATTGAATGTAGCTCTTAATAAAATATCAGGTGAATGGAATGAAGAACTGCTTGGAGAGCTCATTAAAGACTTACAAACTTTAGATTATGATATTTCTTTTACTGGTTTTGAACCAGCTGAAATAGATGAGTTGTTTAATAACCTACATGACAAAGATGTGCAAGAGGATGACTTTGATGTAGATGCTGCACTTTCGGATACACCAATTTCGAAGCAAGGAGATGTTTGGCTCCTTGGCAGGCACCGACTTGTGTGTGGCGATAGCACAGAACCAGGAACTTATGAATTACTGATGGAAGGAAAGAAAGCAAACCTTGTGGTAACAGATCCCCCATACAACATATCAATCCAAGGTGGCACAAAGGATAAGCTCACTATTCAAAATGACAATATGTCAGATAAAGAATTCTACTCATTCTTATTTGAGTTTTATAAGGCTACTTTCGATGTAATGGAGGATGGGGCAGGCATTTATGTATTTCATGCAGATACAGAAGGTGTTAACTTTAGAAAAGCATTCAAAGATGCAGGCTATCACTTATCTGGTGTTTGTATTTGGGTTAAGAATTCACTAGTTTTATCAAGGTCGGACTATCACTTTAGACACGAACCTATTTTGTATGGCTGGAAACCGACAGGAAAGCATAGGTGGTATTCAGACCGTAAGCAGGATACGATATGGCAGTTTGATAGGCCAGCTAAAAATTCTAATCATCCTACTTGTAAACCTGTAGCCCTATGTGCTTATCCAATTCAAAATAGTAGCATGAGTAATTGTATTGTACTAGATCCTTTTGCAGGGAGTTTTTCAACTGGGATAGCATGCGAGCAAACAAATAGAATTTGTTATGCTATAGAACTTGATCCAAAATATGTAGATGTTTGTGTTGCGAGATATTATCAGAACTTCCCAGACCGTGATATTTATCTTTTAAGAGCTGGTGAGAAGATAAAATATATAGATATGCTGGAGGAAGGTAGTAATTCAAATGACCTTCCTTGATTTTTGCTCAGGGATAGGTGGCTTCAGACTTGGTCTTGAACTTGCAGGATATCGATGTATTGGTTTTTGTGAGAAAGATAAATTTGCAGTGAAATCCTATAAAGAAATGTTTGATACGAAAGGAGAGTGGTACGCAAATGACGTTACAAAGCTTAGAGCAGAAGAAATCCCCACTGCAGATATCTGGTGTTTTGGATTCCCTTGCCAAGATATATCCATTGCCGGAAAACAGCACGGACTTAGTGGAAAACGAAGTGGCATCTATTTTAGCATTATTGACCTTATCAAGAGCAAAAAAGAAAAAGATAAGCCCACATACCTACTCATTGAAAACGTTAAAAACTTGCTATCAATTAATAACGGCTTTGATTTTCTCTCCATTCTCTGTGAACTGGACGAAGCAGGGTATGATGCAGGGTGGCAAGTGCTTAATTCTAAATACTTTGGAATTCCCCAAAACAGAGAACGTGTGTTTATTATCGCAAGTCTTAGAAGCAGTGGCAGACGAGAAATACTACCTATCAGCGGAGAAAACGCAGCACCTCTTAAGCAAATTATAGGAGGCTGCCAAGCCGAAAGAGTATACAGCACAGAAGGAGTGGCTTGTACTCTTAAGAGCGGTGGAGGCGGTGATGGTGCTAAAACAGGCTTATATTTTATAGATCAATCTACTACAAAGGTTCAAATAACAGATGCTTCACGGTGTATTACTTCACGCTATACAGCAGGGGTTGTAAACCGCATAGCTATGAATAGTGGGGTGCTTGAAGCTAGTGCAATTTTAACACCTGAGAGAAAAGAAAAACGGCAAAATGGACGCAGAGCAAAAGAGGTTGATGAACCTATGTTTACTTTAACAGGTCAAGACATACACGGTGTGGCTATTAAAGAGGCTACTAAAAAGGGATTTTCTGAGGCTCGGATGGGTGATAGCCTTAATATTTCATTTCCAGACAGTCCTACAAGAAGAGGTCGAGTTGGAAAAAATATTGCACAAACACTCGATACCCAGTGTATGCAAGGAACACTCACCTCTAAAATGCGCATACGTAGACTAACCCCAAAAGAATGCTTTAGATTACAAGGTTTTCCAGATGAGCTATTTGAGAAAGCGAGAAGGGTTAATTCAGATGCGCAGCTCTATAAACAAGCAGGTAATGCAGTAAGCGTCCCTGTCGCTTACGCAGTAGCAAAAAGTTTATCTGAGTAGAAAAATAAAGGCCATAAACAACTTGCTACTTAAGGGATTAATACGGCATAAACTACACAAATCCCCCCCTTGTTAGAGTGTGTTTTTCGTGACTTATATGTGCTTTAGGCCCCTACACTAAGTAGCCAGTTAGAGCTAACATGTACGTACCGAAAGGTAATAAACACACTTTGAAAGGAAGAAAGAAAATGAAAACACAAAGGTTTGGAATTGAAATCGAGCTTACAGGCATTACAAGAAAACAAGCAGCTGAATGCATCAAAAAGCAAATAAACAGCATGGTGATGAACTACATGGGTGGAAGTTACGGCACCTACCATGTAATGGATAGCCTAGGACGAACTTGGAAGGTTGTTTCCGACTCAAGCATTGATGCCCAAAAGAAAAGTGGCAAAGAGATTATATCCGCAGATCGCGACTACGAAGTAGAGCTTGTAAGCCCCATCCTTACCTACGAAGATATAGAGCCACTTCAAGAAATGGTAAGAGCTTTGCGAGAAGCTGGAGCAATAGTTAATAAAAGTTGCGGCATTCACATTCACATAGATGCGGCGCCTCACACCCCTACAACCTTAAAGAATTTAGTAAACTTAATGGCTAGTAAAGAAGAACTACTTTATAAAAGCCTAGAAATTGATTCAGCAAGGTTAAGATATTGTAAGAAGGTTAACGAGGAGCTTATCCAAGCCATAAACAAAAACAAGCCCAAAACCTTGCAAGCTTTAGCAGATATTTGGTACCAAGATTATGAACTTGAATCAAGAGACAGACACTACCACCAAAGTCGCTACCATGGCCTTAACTTACACAGCACCTTTACCACGGGAACCGTAGAGTTTAGACTTTTTAATAGCAGCACTCACGCAGGCAAGATTAAAGCCTACATTCAATTTTGCTTAGCACTTAGCAATCAGGCTTTAAGCCAAAAGACAGCCAGCGCAAAAAGAACCTACACCGACAACGAGAAGTACACCTTTAGATGTTGGATGCTAAGACTTGGCCTAATAGGGGATGAATTTAAAACCTGCAGACACCATTTTTTAGCTAACTTAATAGGAAACAGCGCTTGGAAAAACGCAGCCTGAGGAATACAACAAGGGTAGGGCTTATGGCTCTACCTTACTATGAAAGGATGAGTAGCAATGCAAACAAAAATCTATGCGGCCTATGGTAGCAACATGAATATAGAGCAGATGGGCATAAGATGTCCAAATTCTAAGGTGATTGGAACGGGAGTGCTTGAAGGTTATAGGCTTACTTTTAGGGGAATATACAAAGGGGTTGCTAATATTGAGCCCAGCAAGGGCAAGGAAATACCCATTGTACTTTGGGAAATTACAGAAGATTGTGAAGCAGCGCTTGATATGTATGAAGGTTACCCAAGGCTTTATGAAAAGATAGAAATCAAAGTAAAGGTCAAAGGTAAGTTGAAAAAGGTTATGGCCTATATCATGACCGAAGAGTATACCAATAAAGCTGCAGAGCCTACTGACTATTACTATGATGTGATTGCTAAAGGCTACTTGGACAACGGTTTAGAACATGAACCATTACAAATAGCCAGAGCTGAATCCTTAAAAGAACTGGGGAGATAAGCATGGATAAATTTTTTACTCAAAAAACTTGTGATAGGTGTGGAGGAAGCTTAGCAGGTGGTAGAATTATGAGTATTCTTAATACAGACTGTCTTTGCTTAGAATGCAAGGAGAAGGAAAAAGAGGACCCTAGGTATAAAGAAGCGGCCAAGGCAGAAATTAAGCAAGTGCGAAAAGGTAATTACAACTATGAAGGATTGTTACAAGAACAGAAGATAACTGATAAGCTACTGGAACAGATAAAGGATATTAGGGCGTCAGGGAAGTACAATATGTTTGACTTACCTGGTATTCAACGCGAAGCTTTTGAAAGAGATTACTTTGAGTTAGTCACGTTTTTGGAAGAGAGCAAAAAGGATTGTTTGAATTTTATTTTTACAGGTCAAAGATAATTTAAACTGCATAAGTAAGAGCTTGCAGAGATGTAGGCTCTTTTTGATATACACAAATAATCGAGAGGAGGTAATACCCATGGCACAAAGAGGAAGAAAGCCAATACCTACAGCAATTAAAGTTCTAGAAGGCAATCCTGGTAAGAGACCACTTAATACCAAAGAACCTAAACCTAAAAGCAAAGCACCTAAATGTCCTCCTTGGCTAGAGATTGAGGCTAAAAAAGAATGGCGAAGAGTAGCTAAGCAACTTGAACAGCTAGGCATACTGACAGAAGTAGATATGGCAGCTTTCTCAGGGTATTGCCAAGCCTATGCCAGATGGAAAGAAGCTGAAGAGTTTATTTCAAAGCATGGCACTATAGTTAAAACCCCTAGCGGCTACTGGCAGCAGGTACCTCAAATAAGTATTGCCTCAAATTATCTTAAGATCATGAGTAGATTCTGTGAGCAGTTTGGCCTAACGCCTTCGGCTAGAAGTAGGATTGTAGCTGATAAAGCAGTGGATGGAGATGATCCTATGGAACTAATGCTGATGATGGGAGGGAAATAGGAGGAGGTAGCATGGCTAATAAACACTTTACCCCAACTAAATATATGCTACCAACCTCTTATTATGATGAGGCTAAAGCAGAGAGAGTCATACAATTTATAAGCCAACTCAAACACACAAAAGGAGAATGGCATAATAAATCCTTTTACCTTTTACCGTGGCAGGAAGAAATCATCAGAAACTTATTTGGCATTATAAAACCTACTGGCTATAGACAACTTACAACAGCCTATGTAGAAATTGCTAAAAAACAGGGTAAGACGGAGCTCGGAGCAGCTCTTGCACTTTATATGCTATGTGCTGATGGTGAAAAAGGAGCAGAAGTATATAGCTGCGCAGCAGACCGAGCACAAGCAAGTCTAATCTATAATGTAGCAGTAGATATGATATCTCTATGCCCTGCACTTAAGAAAAGACTAAAGGTTATTGCTTCTCAAAAAAGAATTGTCTACCCGGCAATGAACTCCTTTTATCAAGTATTATCTAGTGAAGCATATTCTAAACACGGGATTAATCCTACAGCAGTTTTATTCGATGAAACACACGTTGCTAATCGTGAGATGATGAATGTTATGCTGCATGGAGCAAGTGATGCTAGAAAGCAACCTTTGAATTTTTTAATTACAACAGCCGGTAATGATCTTCATAGTATTGGATATGAACTCCACCAAAAGGCTATTGATATTATTGAAGGTAAGAAAATTGATTCAACTTTTTATCCTGTTATATATGCTGCACATGAAGATGATGATTGGACTGATCCAGAAGTATGGAAAAAAGCAAATCCATCTTTAGGTGTAACTGTAGATATTGAAAAGATGCAAATAGCGTGTGATAATGCTAGGCAAAACCCAGCAGAAGAAAATCTATATAAACAACTTAGATTATGCATTTGGGTAAAGCAGTCAATTCGTTGGATGCCAATGCACATTTGGGATAAGTGTGCATTTCCAGTAGATCTAGATCATCTCAAAGGCAGGGAGTGCTATGGCGGCCTAGACTTATCATCAACAACAGATATAACAGCTTTTGTACTTGTGTTCCCGCCAAGAAGTGAAGATGAGAAGTATGAAGTAGTACCATTCTTTTGGCTACCAGAAGAAACGCTATCCCTACGGGTAAGACGTGACCATGTACCGTATGATGTTTGGGAGCAACAAAGCTATATTAAAACAACCGAAGGAAACGTAGTGCACTATGGATTTATCGAAGTCTTTATTGAAGAGTTAGGAACAAAGTACAATATTAAAGAGATAGCCTTTGATAGATGGGGTGCAGTTCAGATGGTTCAAAATCTAGAGGGTATGGGCTTTACTGTGGTTCCTTTTGGTCAAGGTTATAAAGATATGTCACCTCCTTCAAAAGAACTCATGAAGCTAACATTGGAGAAGAAACTGGCTCATGGCGGTAATCCAGTGCTCAGGTGGATGATGGACAATATACACGTAAGAACAGACCCAGCTGGAAACATAAAACCAGATAAAGAAAAATCAACTGAAAAGATAGATGGAGCGGTAGCGATGATTATGGCCCTGGATAGAGCTATTAGAAATGAGGGGAGTAGTGTTAGTGTTTATGATAATAGAGGGATTCTTATTCTGTAAATCTAATCAAATTTATGGTACAATAATTTTATTATAAAAGATATTTGTACCGTATTTGGATTGGAGGGGTGATTTTGGATATATGGGTGTACGTGCTTCTTTTCGTTGGTAGTTTCTTTGCTGCTGCAATATCGGGAGCGGTAGGCTTTGGTGGTGCTTTGCTATTACTTCCGGTTTTAACTAAAACAATTGGCACTACAATGGCTGTTCCAGTTCTAACAATTGCACAGCTAATTGGAAATCTATCTCGTGCTTTCTTTGGTTTTAATCAAATAAAATGGAAACCGGTATATATGTTTATTTTAGGAGCTATTCCAATGAGTATTCTAGGGGCCTTTTCTTTTGTAAAAGTGCCAAAAGAGATTATTACAAGAGGTATTGGGTTTGCCATTATTGTTTTTGTGATATTAAAGTATTTTAAAGTGCTAAAATTTGAACCCAATGACAGAACAATGCTTATAGGTGGAGCTGTGGTAGGTTTAATTTCAGGACTGGTTGGAAGTGCAGGCCCGATTGGAGCAGCATTATTTCTTTCTCTCGATTTAACGCCTGTGTCATATATCGCAAGTGAAGCAGTAACTGCAATTTCTATGCATATTTCTAAAACCATTGTATATCAGAAGTATCTTGGTATTGGACTTCGAGAATTAGGTATAGGCCTATTTATGGGAGTTGCTATGATAGCAGGTACATGGGTTGGAAAGAAAGTGATTGATAAAATGCCTAAGGAAAAATTTATAAAGTTTGTGGGAGTTCTACTTACAGTTATTGGACTTCAAATGTTGATTTGGGGATAAGTATCATTTTTATATTCGAATTTGTTTAATGCTTAAATTATAGACTTTTTTGGAGGGGATAAATTGAGTTTTGCTGAAAAGTTACAATCGATCATTATATTATTCGCTGTTTTATTGGGATTACTACTCGGACAAATCCCCTTATTTCAAATATACGCTGAGCATTTCATTGTCCCTTTTTTGATAATTATGCTCTTTGGTGTGTTTTTACAAATACCGCTAAAGGATATAACAAAGTCCTTTAAAAATATCAAGTTTACTGGGAGCAGTATAGCGATAAATTTTCTTTGGACACCTATTTTCGCATGGGCATTAGGGGCAATATTTCTTCATAAAACACCTGATATTTGGTTGGGATTTATTATGCTAATGGTGACCCCGTGCACTGACTGGTATTTAATATTTACTGGAATAGCTAAGGGAAATGTAGCGCTAGCAACGGCTATTCTTCCATTAAATTTAATCCTTCAACTGTTACTGTTACCCGTATATTTATTAGTTTTAGGAGGTTCGCTAGTAAATATCAATGTTATTACTTTAGTGACAGGAATATTGCTAGTTTTAATCCTTCCTTTTGCTGGAGCAATAGTTCTCAGGTATAGCGTAATTAAGTTAAAAGGTGAGGAATGGTTTGAGAATAAACTTCTTTCGAGGATTTCGTTTAATCAAATTATTTTTCTAAGCTTGGCTATCGTATCGATGTTCGCATCCCAAGGTGAAGTATTGATGAAAAATCCTACTATAATGTTAAAGCTACTGCTACCAACTGTGATTTTCTTTATTGTTAATTTCTTCATTGGTCAGATAGCAGGAAGGCTATTGAAACTTTCCTATGAAGATACAGTTGCATTTAACTTTACTACACTAGCAAGAAACTCCCCTATTGCTTTAGCTATTGCAGTAGCATCTTTTCCTGAAGCACCATTAATCGCATTAGCTTTAGTAATTGGTCCTTTAATGGAATTGCCTATTTTGGCCACAATATCTCAGGTACTATTAGCTATGGGTAAACCCAAAGCAGCAAGAGATCGTCAAAACTAATTTAATTAATTATACGGTATAGAGTAAAATTGAATTTATAAATTCGGGCATCTATTTTTTATAGGTGCTTTTTTCATACCCATTTTTAGGAGGTAAAGTAGTGAGAATACCCATAATATCAAAACTCTTTCAGTCAAGAGACGGCCCTGAAAACAGTCTATTTGGCAACTCATATAGTTTTTTCTTTGGCTCAACTACAAGTGGCAAAACAGTCAACGAGAGGACAGCCATGCAGACTACAGCAGTTTATGCTTGTGTGAGAATACTTGCTGAAACCATTGCGTCCTTGCCTTTACACACTTATAAATATACAGATAAGGGTAAGGAAAAAGCTGTAGAACATCCTTTATACTACCTTCTTCATAATGAACCAAACCCAGAGATGACTTCATTTGTGTTCCGTGAGACACTTATGAGTCATCTTTTATTATGGGGAAATGCATATGCTCAGATAATTCGTGATGGGAGAGGTAATGTCTTAGCTTTATATCCACTTATGCCAGATCAGATGGCAGTAGATAGAACAACAAGAGGTGATATTTATTATATCTATACCAAAGAAGGTCAAGCATATCCACTAAGATCAGATGAAGTACTTCATATTCCAGGCCTGGGCTTTGATGGTCTTATAGGGTATTCACCTATTGCTATGGCTAAAAATGCTATAGGCATGGCAATAGCAACTGAGGAATATGGCTCTAAACTGTTTGCTAATGGGGCAAATCCTGGCGGGGTATTAGAACATCCTGGAATAGTTAAAGATCCGGGGAGGATAAGAGACAGCTGGAATAGCGTTTATCAAGGAAGTAGTAATGCGCATAGAGTAGCTGTACTTGAAGAGGGTCTTTCCTTTAAACCAATAGCTATTCCCCCAGATCAAGCACAATTTCTTGAAACACGTAAGTTTCAAATTAGTGAAATAGCACGTATCTTTAGAATCCCCAATCACATGATAGGAGATTTAGAACGAGCTACCTTTTCAAATATAGAAAATCAGTCTCTAGAATACGTCAAGTACACATTGGATCCTTGGGTGATTCGCTGGGAAATGAGCTTACAGAAGGCATTATTATCTGAAAGCGAAAAGGGTAAGTACTTTATCAAGTATAACGTTGAAGGGCTTCTTAGAGGAGACTATAAAAGTCGTATGGATGGCTATGCCATTGGTATTCAGAATGGTTTCCTAAGTCCAAATGATGTGAGAAGTTTAGAGAATATGAATACCATTGAAAATGGAGACATTTATGCGATGAATGGAAACATGTTAAAGCTTGAAGATGTAGGCGCCTATTATGTTGAGTAAGTGATTATGTTGAATACAAAAAAGCACTGACTGAAATCAGCGCTTTTCAAAGGTGCATTGAACCACTTACTTAACATTATTTTTTATTAAAACTCTTCAGCCAGTTAGCCATATCATCTTCCACACTGTGTTCAGCAAATGCTAACGGCGCTTCCAGTGGTATGCTAGCTGGCTCTGGCATAGAAATTTCAGCTCTTGACAAAGCTTGACGCTTCATTGCTGTATCAGCTCTGGCATAAACCTTATGTAAAGCTTTACATAAGATTTATTATGACAAGCAAGTAATTATGTAAAGAAATATGTTGAAATGCTCTTAAATACTTAAAACGCATTGATTCTCTTTACATAATCATCTCTAATAATTATAGAGCAGTTATTATGCTACTATTAAATTTTGAGGTG